>DEHW01000031.1:1838-4956 GCA_002352135.1 Lysobacterales bacterium UBA2790 | reverse complement strand
GCATTGCACAGCGTGGTGAGTCGTTTCGGTCAGTTCGCCCCCTTGGTGCTCGAAGGCGTCACCGGCAGCGGCAAGACCGAGGTCTACCTGCATGCCATCGACGCCTGCCTGCAACGCGGGCAGCAGGCGCTGGTGCTGGTACCGGAGATCGGCCTGACACCGCAGACTTTGCGCCGCTTCCAGCACCACTTGCCGGTACCGGTACACGTGCTGCATTCAGGTTTGAATGACACCGAGCGCCTGCGCGCCTGGGCCGCGATGTCCAGCGGTGAAGGCCGGGTACTGATCGGTACCCGCTCGGCGGTTCTGGTGCCTTTGCCGCAGGCCGGATTGATTGTCATCGACGAAGAACACGACGCGTCCTACAAACAGCAGGAAGGCTGGCGTTACCACGCCCGCGACGTCGCCCTGCTGCGTGCCCGCAGCCTGAATGTGCCGGTGCTGATGGGCAGCGCAACGCCCTCAATGGAGACGCTGCAGGCCGCACGTGCCGGTCGCTACGGCCTGACTGCTCTGAAGCAACGCGCGGTAGCGACCCATGCCACGCGGGTGCAGGTGATCGATGTGCGTGGACAGACCCTGGTGCATGGGCTTTCCGAATCCGCCCTGCAAGCCATCGACAGCGCACTGCAACGCGGCGAGCAAGCCTTGGTGTTCCGCAATCGCCGCGGCTTCGCACCGGTCCTGCTTTGTCACGACTGCGGCTGGCGCGGTCAGTGCAGTCACTGCGATAGCGCCCTCACCCTGCATGGTCGCCGAACGCTGATCTGCCACCACTGCGGACATCGCGAGACCGCGCCCTCCGCCTGCCCGAGCTGCGGCGGTTTGGCCCTGGTCCCGCAAGGCGCGGGCACGGAGCGCCTCGAACTGGGCCTGGCGGCGCGCTTTCCCGACGTGCCACTGGTGCGCATTGATCGCGAGACCACACAGCACCGTGACGCTGTGGAAAAGCACCTGGCCCGGCTCGGCACCCGCGCCGGCATCCTGGTCGGGACACAGATGCTGGCGAAAGGACATGATCTATCGCGCTTGAGCGTGGTGGTCATCGCCAGCATCGATGAGGGACTGTTCAGCACCGACTTCCGCGCCGCCGAGCGCTTGGCGCAACTGCTGATCCAGGTCAGCGGTCGCGCGGGTCGCGCACAAACGCGAGGAGAGGTTCTGTTGCAAACGCATCTGCCCGATCACCCTTTGTTGCACACGCTGCTGAATGGTGGCTACGCGGCATTTGCGGAGGTGGAACTGCAGGCGCGCGAGGCCGCTGGCTTGCCACCGTTCGCGGCCCTCGCCCTGCTGCGTCACGAAAGTGCGAACGAAGCGGATCTGCAGCGTTTTGAAGCCGAGGCGTTGGCCATACTCAAGGCACAGGCTGTCCACCATCCGCGCTGCCGGGTGCATGTGCCGCTGCCTGCGCCGATGGCGCGACGACAAGGGCGCTGGCGACGCCAAATTGTGCTCTCGGCAAGCACACGCGCGGACCTGCAAGGTCTGCTGAACGGTGTGGGCAGTGCGCTGTACACCTTGCGTAGCGCGCGCAAAGTGCGCTGGTCGCTGGATGTCGATCCTTTGGACTTGTACTGATCGACTTCCTGCGCCGCGATGTGCGGCACTCGGCCAAGCGCTCAGCGCACCTTCAGTCGCACGGCCTCCGCGCGATCCGGTAAACGAATCAGTACCCGATCAACGGCCTGTGCCCAACAGGTCTCACATTGATCGAAGGCGTCGAGACTCACTTGCATCAACCGCCGCCGCCCATCCCTGATTTCGCGGACGTTCTGCAAGCCCAAACATTCCACACGCCAGAACCTTGACATCGGTCGCCAACGCCCCTCCTGCGCATCAATCTGCAGTTCAAAATCGTCCGCGCCACGCCGCTGCAGGAAGCGTCGGCGCGCATACGCGCCACTGGCGAAAGCCATCGTCTCGCCATCGTCTTCGTAGAACGATGCCTCGCCGTGTTGCCCCGGATAGACCTGCACGATCAGATCGTTGCCCGGCATCTCTCCGGTGTGCTGCACCACTGGCTGGCGGAAAAGGATGGCACCTTCGCGAACAAAAATCGGCACCGTGGTGAGATCGACCGGGAGCGAGTGCGAACGACGCCCGTCGAATGCATTGGTCGTGTCGAAGGCATACCAACGGCTGCCGGGCAGATAGACCTCGCGTGTGGTCGCCGCCTCGACCAGGACCGGCGCAATCAGCAGATCACTGCCGAACAGATAGCTGTCATCACGCGACCAGGTTTCGGCGTCATCGGGATANNTTGTAGATCTGCGGCAGCCACTGGTAGCGAGCTTCGATGACACCTCGATTGATTGCTTCGTGACGCACTCCGTAGGACCACGGCTCCTGGTCCGCCGACTGCTGCTCGGTGTGGGCACGCATAAACGGTGAAAACTGCGCGGCCTGCAGCCAGCGCGTGAACAACTCGGGACTCGGGCTGCCCGCAAAGCCGCCGATGTCCGCNNGTCGCGCGGGTCAGCACGAAGGGGCGTGAATCCGGCCGCAGGCGTTGCAGACCTTCGAACGTCGACCGCGTGTTGAGCATGCCGTAGACGTTGTGCGCTTCCGCGTGGTCGGTGGGCTGCCCATCGTTGTCGTGGCGCAGATCCAGTGGCATCGTCCAAGCGGGTTTGATCCAGACCGACGGCTCATTCATGTCGTTCCAGATTCCAGCCACACCGAGATCGAGCAGACTGGCGTAAAGCCCGCCCCACCAGTCACGCGTGCTGGCACGAGTGAAGTCGGGAAACACACTGTCGCGCTTGTCAGCGCTCGCTTGCGACGGCCACACCGGTCCACTGAACTCGCTGCCATCCGGACGCGTGACGAAATGCCCGCCCGCATGCCCTTCGTCATAGACCGGATAGCCCGGCTGCAAAGGCGGATGCGCATCCACGATAGTTACCACGCGAAAACCCTGTTCACGCAGTCCGCCGATCAAACCCGCCGGATCGGGAAACTGCGCACGGTCCCAGGTGAAGGGCTTGAAGTCCTGCTGATAGTCGATATCCAACCACAACGTGTCCGCCGGAATGCGTTTGGCACGAAAGGTGTCGGCGATCCACTGCAGCTTGCTGGCGGGGTGATAGCTCCAGCGCGACTGATGAAAGCCCAG
>DEHW01000031.1:0-1612 GCA_002352135.1 Lysobacterales bacterium UBA2790 | reverse complement strand
ATACCGCGCAATGGGTCGTCGGCATCCAGCGCAACGCCCTCTGCGTCGCGGAACGCCACGCGCAACGGAGCATGCTGGATGTGCGCATGAATCGCCGCACTGCGCAGTTCGGTGGCGCCCTCGGTCTCGACAACCTCGGCCCGCGCTGTCTGTGTGATCGGCAACACGGCCCAGGAATGATCCCTGCCGAAATTCGCCTGCGGCGCGTAGCGAACGCGCATAACACCCTCGTCAACCAGGGATACTTGAAGGCGGTCCTGCTCGCCCCACCAGACCACGCCCTGGTCAATCGATGCGTGTTGCGGCAACGTCTGCAGGCTGCGCCAACCCATGCCTTGAGCGGCACCGCTGACGGCGAGGATCGAGCACAGCACGGCATGGCGTACAACGGGCATGGTCGGCTCCTTTGGGTTTGCTGTAAGGACGAGTCTCGTGCGCGGATGGTAGTCAGCCCGTGTACCCGAGCGAAGTGAATACGAATGTCGTTGCATCGCAGCGTGACAGGCCGTCTACACTCAAGCGCCCGCCGCCACGCCCTCGGACCACCATGACGTCAAGCATGAACACCAGCGAGATTTTTCTGATCGCCATGGTGCTCATCTTCGGCCTGCCCTGGCTGGTCTGGCGATTCGCACGAACGGACGCCTATGCACCATTGGTTGTGGTGCAGATCGTCACTGGCATCGTGCTGGGTCCGGGTGTTGTCGGCGCTGCCTTCCCGGACTACTACGCGTTTGTTTTCAATGCACCGGTTGTGCAGTCCTTGAACGGCATCGCCTGGTGGGCGGTCATGCTGTTTGTCTGGATCGCGGGGATCGAACTCGATCTTGCACAGGTCTGGGCAAATCGCCGCGAGACAACCATCGCGGCGGGTCTGGCGCTGGGTACACCGCTGCTGACGGGAAGCTTCGCCGCAGTGCTTCTTCTGGTCTGGAATGAGTGCTGGTTGGGGTCACAGGGCCAGTCCTGGCAATTCGTGCTCGGCGTCGGCATGGCCTGTGCCGTGACCGCCCTGCCCATCCTCATCCTTTTCATGGAAAAGCTCGCGATTCTTCGTCAGCCACTTGGCCAGCGCGTGCTGCGTTATGCCAGTCTCGATGACATCGCCATCTGGGGCGTGCTGGCCTTGATCCTGCTGGACTGGACGCGAATGGGACGCCAATCGGGCTTCCTCATCGGATTTGCGCTCGCTGCATGGGGGTTTCGTGCCGCGATGCGCCGGGTTGACGAATCCGATCGCTGGTATCTCGGTCTGGTCTGGCTGGCGCTCTGTGGGCTCGCGGCGGATTGGGCGGGATTGCATTTCATGGTCGGCGCCTTCCTGTCGGGCGCGGTACTGGATGGACACTGGTTCAACCGGGAGCGCATGGACCTGCTGCGCCACCATGTCCTGCTGGTCGTGATGCCGGTGTTCTTCCTGTCGACCGGCTTGCGCACGCATTGGGACATGGGCGGTGTCGCGGTATTTGTGGCGGCCGGTCTGTTGCTGGTAGCGGCGGTTGGCGGCAAGTTGCTCGGAACCCACCTCGCGGGCAGGCTGTTGCAATGGTCAAGTCGCGAATCACGCCTGATCGGCTGGCTGCTGCAGACCAAGGCGCTGATCATGATCATC
>DEHW01000246.1:3224-9765 GCA_002352135.1 Lysobacterales bacterium UBA2790 | reverse complement strand
AGCCGCAGCGCGTGCGACAGATTGATGCAGCGCGGACTCTTCGGCGCAAAGATCATTCCGATGGCATCAACACCCAAACGCTGCGCGATGCGAACGTCGTCCATTCGCGTCATGCCGCAAAATTTGATGTGGGTGCGCGCCGCCGAGTCGATGTTCACCGCCTCATTCTGCCGCATCGTTCCCATCATCGGCCTCGAATGCAGGTGTAGAGGCCATTTCCTCCAATGCCTCGACGGCGAAGCTCACTTCGTCGGGCAGATGAAACCAGCGCGGATACAGCGGCCCGAGAAACACCAGTCCCTGAGCTGGCGCGGTCGGCCCCGCCAACGCGCGATCACGACCGCAAAGCAGTTCGGCCAGCCATTCGGGTTGCCGTTCACCGCGACCAACCGGTATCAGGCTGCCGACGATATTGCGGACCATGTGGTGCAGGAATGCATTCGCCTGTACGTCGATGATCACGCGATCCGCTTCGCGCACGACGGACAGACTGTGCAGTGTCCGAACTGGATTGGGTGCCTGACAGGCCAAGGTTCGAAACGCGGTGAAGTCATGCTCACCAACCAGATGTTGTGCCGCCTCGTGCATCCGCCCCGCATCCAGCGGCTCGCGAACCCAACTGAACTGCAGACGATCCAGCGCAGGCCGCGCGAGACGATTGAGAAGGTGATACCGGTAGCGCCGTGCACGAGCGGAAAAGCGCGCATGAAAACTGGCCTCCACAGGCTGCACCCAGCGCAAGGCGACTGCATCCGGCAAGTTCGAATTACTTCCAAGCAGCAAGGCGCGGGGACTGCGCTCAACATCGATATCGAAGTGGATGACTTGGCAGCGAGCATGCACGCCGCTGTCTGTTCGTCCAGAACAGGTCACGCTGACCGGCGCATCGACCACTTTACCCAGGGCGCGCTCGACGGCACCCTGCACGGTCTCGCCATGCGGCAATCGCTGCCATCCAAGAAAACTGCTGCCGTCGTACTCAACACCTGCCGCGAACCGCATGCTGCTTGCTTCCTGTCAGATCCCCATGGCAACCGCATTATGGAGCGCTTGCGTGGCCAAAAAAGCAAAGGGCGCCAGCGGCGCCCTTTGTCAGCCGAAGCCGGTGTCAAATCAGCGAATGCTATCCAGCAAGCTGCGAGCTTCCGCACGCTGAGCTGGATTGCCCTCGCCGGTCACCTCTTCAAGCATTCCACGTGCACCCTCAACATCGCCCATATCCAGATAGGCGCGAGCCAGTTCCAGCTTGGTCGCGGCGGCGTCTTCGTTACCTAGGTCAATGCCCAAATCCTCGGACTGCTCAATCGGCTCCGACGGNNCGATCGCCAAACTCCTGCGCCTCTTGATCGAAGTCCAGTCCGCGCGACAGCGAATCCAGGGTCGCGTCATCACCCAAGGACAAATCCGAATGCAGGGACGCTTCCAGAATTTCGTCCTGCCCAAACGAAGGCGTCTCGAACGTAGGCGCGCTCGACTCGGGCGCGACAGCATCAACTAGTTCGTCTGGGAACGATATCTCCGCCGTCTTGACCTCGCTGCTGTCGCCCAACTCCGAGACGTCGTCCAACTCCGACGCCGACACCAGAGAATTGCCACCATAGACGACGAACAAAGGATGATCCGGTAGCAACTGACGCCCCATCTCCAGGGCTTCCTGCCACGCCGGATCTTCCGAGTCGTAGACCTGTGCATACATCGCTTCCGCAGCCCCTTCGAAGTGCTGCGCATCCTGCTCTTCGAAGTAGTAGCGAACCAACTCCAGATGACGAGTCAAGTCGTCGGGCTGCTCCGCCAACGACTGGAGCAGTTCGTTCTCACGATCCGACAAAGACTCGTCGACCGACCCGGCGGCGACCTCATCCGCGCCAGGTAGACCAAGCGCACTCACATCCAGACGTGGTGCGGCGGCCGCGACAGCACCGCGCTTGCGCCGCGCGATCAGCGCGATGAGTGCGAGCAGGATCGCCGCGCCACCGCCCAGCACCGTGTAGTTCTGGTACCAAGCCTGCACCTCTGGCTTCGCCAGCTCGGGCGGCGCTGGATCCGACTGGACAGACGCCGCTGGCGCTTCGGTCGTCGCGTCACTCTGGGTCGGTGTTTCAGCGACAGGCTGCACGGCTGTATCAGCATCCGCGGCAGAGTCAGGACTTGCCTCGGCGATAGCGCCATCCATCGGAGCGTCGACAGCGGTGTCGGTCGTCGGAGACGCCGCTGGTTCCTCAGTCGTGCCTGCAGGGGTCGTCTCTGTCGAGGCGGTCGCCTGGTCAACGACGGGACTGGTCGACGCTTCGGCGACCACAGCCGACTGTGCCGCCTGATTGCGCTGAGCTTCAATTTCCGCCAAACGTTGTTGCAAGGCCTGCAGTTCACTATCCCGCATGCTCAACAGTCGCTCACTGTCTTCGCGGATCTTCTCGAGCTCCTGCACGCGCGAACGCAGTTCGGCGTTTTCCTGATCCAGGGTTTCCACTTGCTCCTTGGAACGATTGAGCTCGGCGCGCAGCTCCGCCCCACCACCCGCATTGCTTGCGCCGGACTGCGCACTGTCAGCCTCGTTGCTGCCACTCGGTGGAACCAGTGCAAGCCGGGAATCCGCGCGCTCAACCGGCGGCGAGTCAGCGGTGATCGAGACGGCGCTATCTGCTGGTTGCACAGTGCCTGCCGCACTGGCGGGGGGTTCTCCGCTTTGTTCACGTACCTGCAGGGCAGCCTGCGCGGCGCTGACCGACACGATGTCTTCGCGCGACGGAATGCGTAACACCGCACCCTTACGCAACCGGTTGATATTGCCATTGATGAAGGCTTCGGGATTGGCGCGCAACAAGGCCAGCATCATCTGATTGACGTTGACACCCGAATCCGGTCGGGTTTCCAGCGCGATGTTCCACAGCGCCTGTCCGTCACCCACCGGCCCATAGCTTTCGCCTGCCACATAGCGGGGCGCTGGCGCCGCGGAATAAGAACCTTGCGAGGCAGTATCGGTGCGAATGGGGGGCGGACTCTCCAGCGGCGTCTCTGTCACTTCAGCCGGCGCGGCAGGAACGTCGGCAAGCGGGACAACCTGCGCGGGTGCGCCGCGCGCCATGACGGGCGGATCCAGCAACATGGTGTATTCGCGAAGAAGTTTGCCGCGAGCCCACTCTGCCTCAAGCAACAAGGAAATGAACGGCTCATTGACCCGACCAGAACTGCGAATTCGGACTACTGCGTTACCGTCGGACAGTGTCACAACCTCGAAATCGAGGTCATCCAACAAGGCCGCATTCGGACGTTCCAAGCCGATGCGCTTGAAGGCATCCGCTGAGGCCAGCTTGACGGACAACTCAGCGACTTCGGCAGCGCTGGCGCTGAGAATCGGAATCTCCGCCAGCAGCGGCTGATTCAGGTTTGACTTGACTTGGACCTGACCAAAACCCAGTGCAAATACCGGCGATGCACCCAGTGCCAGCGCCAAAGCCATCGGCAGTCGAATCGCGTTTCTCATTTGAGACTGTCCCCCATCCTGAACGGATGCGTGCTTGATCGAAAAGCCGCCACATGGACTCACAAACTAGAATCCACATGACATCGCTGAGCTAACTATAAGTCAGCTTGGGCTTTTTACCAACAGTCACAAAGATTTGCAGCCGCTATCTTCTCGTTAAAACGCGGCACAAGTCACATCTTCGATCATGAACGCCACCGACGCGGCGTCAGTTTTGTTCCGCCAGCAGCAATTCGGCAATCTGTACGGCGTTGAGCGCCGCCCCTTTACGGATATTGTCGGCGACGATCCAGAAATTGAAGCCCAATGGATGCGAGATGTCCTCGCGCAGGCGCCCGACCGACACCGGGTCCTTGCCCGCAGCATGGGTCACTGGCGTGGGATAGCCTCCAGGCCGACGCTCATCGACGATCTGCAGGCCTGGTGCATTCGACAGCAACTCGCGCGCATGAGCCAGCGTCAGCTTTTCACGGGTTTCGATATGTACGGCTTCGGCATGCCCATAGAACACCGGCACGCGGACAGCGGTCGGGTTCACCTCGATGCGATCGTCACCCAGGATCTTGCGGGTTTCCCAGACCAGCTTCATCTCTTCCTTGGTGTAACCGTTGTCCAGGAAGTCGTCGATGTGCGGAATCAGGTTGAAGGCGATCTGCACAGGGAAGCGCACGCACTCGGGCGACTGGAATGCCAACATCGCGGCCGTCTGCTTGCCCAGTTCTTCGAGTGCCGAACGCCCAGCACCCGACACCGACTGGTAAGTCGCGACATTGATGCGCGTGATGCCAACGGCACGATGAATCGGTGCCAACGCAACCAGCATCTGCATGGTGGAGCAATTCGGGTTGGCGATGATCCCACGGGGGCGATTCCTGATCGCTTCCGGGTTCACCTCGGACACCACCAGCGGGACATCCTCGTCGTAGCGGAAGTGCGATGTGTTGTCGATGACCACCGCGCCAGCCGCTGCCGCGCGCGGTGCATGATCGCGACTGACGCTGCCACCCGCCGAAAAGAACGCGATATCGACGCCTTTGAAATCGAAATCCGCCAGATTGCGCACGGTGTAGGCGCGCCCGGCACAACTGACGCTATCGCCCGCCGAGCGCTCGCTGGCAAGCGGAATGAAGTCCTTCATCGGGAACTCACGCTCACCGAGGATCTCCAGCAGGGTTTCACCAACGGCACCGGTGGCACCGACCATGGCTACAGTCACGGGCTTCTTCATGTTCAACTTCCAGACGTTCGGGGGACACACAGCGGGCAGTCCGCAGATGACCGTGTGCGGACGCGCAATCTACTCCAAAGCACGATTGCTGCGCCGCACGACGACGCGGCATGCAAAAAAGTTGTCAGCCCACCGCTGGCGTCGTGACCTGCACGTCACCGCATTGTGCGCGGTGGCGCAGGGCCTGATCCATCAAGACCAGCGCCATCATCGCTTCGGCGATCGGCGTGGCACGAATACCGACGCAGGGATCGTGTCGTCCGTGCGTCACCACTTCCGCTTCCGCACCGGATTTGTCGATGCTCCGACCGGGCAGGCGCAGGCTGGATGTGGGCTTGAGGGCGAGCGAGCAAATCACGTCCTGACCACTGCTGATACCACCCAAGATTCCGCCGGAGTGATTGCTGAGAAACCCGTTCGGGCTGATTTCATCGCGGTGCTCGGTGCCCAACTGCCCCGCCACCGCCATGCCGTCACCGATCTCCACACCCTTGACCGCGTTGATACTCATCATGGCGGCAGCCAACTCGGCATCGAGCTTGCCATACAAGGGCGCGCCCCAACCGACTGGCACACCTTCCGCCACCACGGTCACCTTGGCGCCGACCGAGTCACCGGCTTTGCGCAGGGCGTCCATATAGCCTTCCAGCACATCCAGCATACTGGCATCCGGCCAGAAGAAAGGATTGTCTTCGACCACGTCCCAATTGAACTGCTGCGGAAAATGCGGTCCGAGCTGCGACAGATAGCCGCGCACGCGAATGCCGTAGCGCGCCGCCAGCCATTTTTTGGCGATCACGCCCGCGGCGACGCGCACCGTGGTTTCGCGCGCCGACGATCGTCCGCCACCGCGATGATCACGGATTCCGTACTTGTGCCAATAGGTGTAGTCCGCATGCGCCGGACGAAACACCTCGGCGAGATTGCCGTAATCCTTGCTGCGCGCGTCGGTATTGCGAATCAGCAAGGCCAGCGGCGTGCCCGTGGTCTTGCCCTCGAAGACACCGGAGAGAATTTCCACCTCGTCTGCTTCGCGGCGTTGCGAGGTGTGCCTGCTGCGCCCGGTGGCGCGACGTTCGATGTCCTGCCGGAAGTCCTCCGGCTCGATCTCGATACCAGGCGGCAGGCCGTCGATCACACCACCAATGGCTGGGCCATGGCTTTCACCAAAGGTGGTGACGCGCAACAGGGTGCCGAAGGTGTTGTCAGACATGCGCGTTCGCCGAAGTCAGAGGAATGGCGGTGCGCGCTCAATCACGCGCGTCCGCCAGCGCCTTGATCGTAGCGGCGTGGGCCACAAGATCACCGCGTTCGACGACAAATATGCCCATTTGTCCGACCTTGAACTCTACCCAGGCAAACGGCACTTCGGGCAGCAACTGCACCAACGCACGCTCGGATTCGCCGACTTCGCAGATCAGCAATCCGTTGTCGCTGAGGTAGTCCGGCGCGTCGCGCAAGATACGCAGGGCCAGATCGAGGCCATCATCGCCTGCACGCAGACCCAGTTCCGGTTCGTAGGCATATTCCTGCGGCAGTGCGGCGATTTCATCGTGAGTGACGTACGGCGGATTGCTGACAATCAGGTCATAGCGTCGGCCCTGCAGACCCGCAAACAGATCCGACTGGATGGCCTCGACACGCTCACCGACCTGGAATCGCTCGATGTTCTCGTTCGCCAGTGCCAGCGCCTCTTCACTGAGATCGACCAGATCGACCTGCCAGTTCGGTTGATAGACCGCCGTCGCAATGCCGATGCAACCCGATCCCGTACACAGATCCAGCACGCGATGGACCTCACGGCCACCCAACCAGGGTTCGTAGCCCGC
>DEHW01000246.1:0-3136 GCA_002352135.1 Lysobacterales bacterium UBA2790 | reverse complement strand
CCGGCGGCACCGAATCGACTGGCGCCAAAACGGATGAAATCGATAATGGTGGAGAGTTCGCTACTCATGGCAGGGTCAGTCGGACTTGGCCGTGCAGTATAAACGTGCCTTTCCCTTGCACCGAGCACCGTGATGAGCACCCAATCGTTCAATCCTGAGGTCGATGGCGTCATTCCCGGCAGCGATGGGTGTTTTCGTTGCTGGTGGCATGGCGGTTTGCCCGACTACGCGCACTACCACGATCACGAATGGGGGCATCCGGTCGCCGATGACCGCCGATTGTTCGAAAAGCTCTGCCTCGAAGGCTTTCAATCCGGACTGTCCTGGCTGACCATCCTGCGCAAGCGCGAGCACTTCCGTGCCGGATTCGCGAACTTCGAGATCGAGCAGCTGGCCCGCTTTGGGGAAAGCGATGTGGCTCGTCTGCTGCAGGACGCGGGCATCGTTCGGCATCGCGGCAAAATTGAAGCGGTGCTCAACAACGCCAAACGCGCACTCGATCTGCGTGAGGAGGCCGGATCCTTGGCGGCCTTCTTCTGGCGTTACGAACCCGACAGCAGCGAGCGCCCGAAGCAGTTTGATCGTCCCAGCCTGTGTGCAATGACCCAGTCGCCCAGTTCATTGGCACTGTCCAAGGCACTGAAGAAGCGCGGCTGGGCGTTTGTGGGGCCGACGACGGTGTATGCCTTCATGCAGTCGGTCGGCATGGTCAACGACCATATGGCCGCTTGCGACTTTCGGATGCAAGTCGAGCAGGCACGTGCCGCGTTTCAGCGCCCGCGCTGAACGCGTGGGATAATCGCCGACCTTCTCGCCTCTGCCCTCGCCCTCATGACTGATCAACCCAAACTGCTGGTGACCTGCGCCCTGCCCTACGCGAATGGCCATCTGCATCTCGGCCATCTGGTCGGCTACATCCAGGCGGACATCTGGGTACGCGCGCAACGCATGCAGGGCCGCGAGGCCTGGTTTGTCTGCGCCGACGATGCGCACGGCACACCGATCATGCTGGCCGCCGAGAAGGCCGGTGTTGCGCCGGAAGACTTCATCCGCGATATCCAGGCGAGCCATGAGCGCGACTTCGCTGCCTTTGGCGTGGATTTCGATCACTACCACAGCACTCATTCGGACGAGAACCGCGCGCTGGCCGAGATGATCTACGGCCGTATCAAGAACCAGTACATCGCCCGTCGCAGCATCCAGCAGCTGTTCGACCCCGAGCGGCAGATGTTCCTGCCCGACCGCTACATNNGGCGACAACTGCGAAGTCTGCGGCGCAGCCTACGCCCCGACGGATTTGAAGAATCCGCGCTCGGTGGTCTCGGGGGCGGTGCCAGAGCTCCGCGAGAGCGAGCACTACTTCTTCGAGCTGCCGAAGTTCGAGGCCTTTCTGCGCGAGTGGCTGGCCGGCGACGTCGCCCATCCGGGCGTGCGAGCCAAGCTGGCCGAATGGCTGGACGGCGGCCTGCGCGACTGGGACATCTCGCGCGATGCGCCCTACTTCGGCTTCGCCATTCCCGATGCGCCCGGCAAGTTCTTCTATGTCTGGCTGGACGCGCCGATCGGGTATCTGGCGAGCTTCAAGGCCCTGTGCGCTGCGCGCGGCATGGACTTCGACGCGCTCACCGCTGCCGATAGCGGCGTGCGCATGCACCACTTCATCGGCAAGGACATTATCAATTTCCACGGCCTGTTTTGGCCGTCGACGCTGAAGGGTGCCGACCTGCTGACGCCGCACCGGCTGCACGTCAACGGCTATCTGACCGTCAACGGCGCCAAGATGTCGAAATCGCGCGGCACCTTTATCCAGGCCCGCACCTACCTCGACGTTGGCCTGCACCCGGAATACCTGCGCTATTACTACGCGGCCAAGTCGTCAGGCGGTGTGGACGATCTCGACCTCAATCTGGAGGACTTCACTCAGCGCGTGAACGCCGACATCGTCGGCAAGTTCGTCAACATCGCCAGCCGCTGTGCGGGGTTTATCGAAAAGCGGTTTGATGGACAGCTTTGTGCGCTCAAGGGCGAATCTCTCGAGTACTGGTATGACGCCAAATATCGACTAATCGAGGAAGCTGTCAGCAAGTATGACTCTGGCGACTTTGCTGGAGTTATACGATCCCTGATGTCAGAGGCGGACCGGATAAACGAACGCATAGCAGCGAAGGCGCCGTGGAGTCTTGCCAAGCAAGACGAAAAGGAAGGTGAGTTGCACGACATCTGCTCACTTGCCCTACGCGTATTCGGTCTTCTTGCGTCCTATCTGTATCCAATCATGCCCGAACTCAGCGAGAGAGCTCGGAGGTTGTTTAAGAGCGAGTACATCGACATGCCTGCCGACGATAACGTGAGCAGAGCCCAAAGGTTCAAGCAACTTGTAGGCAGTCCGACGGATGCGTTGGGGCTCCGACCCATCGAGGAGTTTTTGAATTTCGTTGGAAGCAGCGCTGCTGTGGATCCCTTTGTCCAGCTCGCCACTCGCATCGACCCCAAACACATCGAAGCCATGATCGAACAGAGCAAGGAAAGCCTGGCTGCCGCGCCTGCAGCGGAAACCACAGCAAAACCGGCTGCAAAACCCGCGGCAAAGCCCGCTGCCGCCAATAGTAGTGCAGCAGGCAATATCGACATCGCCGACTTCGCCAAACTCGATCTGCGTATCGGTCACGTTCTGGAATGCGATGTCGTGGAAGGCAGTGACAAACTGTTGCGCTTCAAACTGCATGCAGGTGAACTCGGCGAGCGGCAGATTTTCTCGGGCATTCGCGCCGCCTATGCGGAGCCCGCCAAACTGGTCGGACGCAAAGTCGTATTCATCGCCAATCTGGCGCCGCGCAAGATGCGCTTCGGCATTTCCGAGGGCATGATCCTGTCGGCCGGAACCGGCGGCGATGATCTGTTCCTGCTCGATGTCGACAGCGGGGCGCAGGCTGGCGCGAGCGTGAAATAAGCAGGTCATCCACATGGGCGAGCTGGCGCTGATCCTGATCGGCACGGTGTTCGTGAACAACTTCGTGCTGGCCAAATTTCTTGGCCTTTGCCCGTTCATGGGCGTGTCGCGACGACTAGATGCCGCCTACGGCATGGCACTGGCGACGGCCTTCGTGCTGACACTTTCGGCGGGTCTGTCGTGGAT
>DEHW01000135.1:1280-35798 GCA_002352135.1 Lysobacterales bacterium UBA2790 | reverse complement strand
TGCTGGCTTTCGCCCTTGTTGGTGGGCAGCGCGTACTGCACCGAGTCGATGCTGCTTGGGCGGTTGGCACGGTTCTGCACGGAGGAGGCTACGGCCCAAGCACCGGAGCTATTCTGGCCCCAGTTGCCGGGATTGTAGCCAGCGGCGTTCCAGTACAGCATGCGACCGTCTTGGCCCGATGCGGTCGGATTGCCGAAGTCAAGACGCTGGTAATAGAGCGCTGTCTCGGTCTGGGTCAGGATCGCTTCGGCACTGGCCACAACGCCATACCATGGCAATTCATGTTCGAAGGCCAGATTGGCCTTCCACACGCTNNACGATGTCGATGAACTGACGCAGCGAGGTGCCAGCCGGCACAGGCTGGTTGTTCGGGTCTGGCGAGAACACCACGGTCGAGCCAGCGGTTTGCTGACGCACGACATAGTTCAGGCCGGTATTGGAGAACGGATTCGACAACCAGACATTGGCGGCCGCACCCTGGAACAGGCCGATACCACCACGCAGCTGGGTCGGACGTTCGGCATCGAAGGTGTAGTTGAAGCCCAAACGGGGCTGGAACAGGCCATTGCCGTCGATGGTCTGGGTGTTGTCCAAACCATACAGTGTCTGTGCCAACGGGTTGCTGATCGGCGCATCGTCGACCATCGGGGTGTCGTAGCGGAAGCCGAACAGCAAGTTCAGGTTGTAGTTGACCGCCCACGAATCCTGCACGAACACGCCGAGATTCTCGAAGGTCCAATCGGCGGCGATGCTGTTCACGTCGCCATTCGTCGCTGCACGCGAGGTGTAGGCTCGCGGTGTTCCGGTCCGGAAGTCGGCGATGCTGTCAAAGGTGTAGACACCGTTCAGATCACGGCCAAACAGGTTGTAGATGTCGTTGCTGGTGTAGTCGACACCGAACTTGAACTGGTGGTCACCCACGTAGAGGGTGCCGGCGCCGAAGAAGTTGGTTTCGTCGGTGAGCAGGATGTTCTTGTGACGGAACTGTTCGGTACCCAGATTCAGCGTGGCCGAACCGATGCGAACGGCAATGGCCGGCAGATCGGAGAAGGTGTCGGCGATCGAGTCATACGAGCGCTGCGAGACCTTGAACTCGGTGGAGAACGTATCCGACCAATCGCTATAGACCTGCGCCACGTGGCTTTCGAAGGTCTTCACCTGGTTGTACCAGTAGCTGTTCAGCGACAGCGAGCGGCTGCCGAAGCCCGGCAACACGGGATCAGTCTGCTCCATTTTGCTGTAGCGGTAGCTGGCGCGATGATCTTCGTTGATGTTCCAGTCCAGCTTGATCGCATATTCCTCGACATCGGTCTTCAGCGCGTCCGGAATGTCCAGCGTGCCGGCGTCGAAGCCCCACACGCTGCTGGCGATATCCTGAACTTCCGCGATCTGTGCATCGGTGATGGCTACCTCATTGGAAAGACCCGAGCCCACCGGTCCGAAGGCCGGACCCGGCGCATTGCGGGTGAACTGCTCATAGTTGGCGAAGAAGAACAGCGTGTCCTTGATCAGCGGGCCGCCGAAGGTGACACCGTAGGTTTCTTCGTCCTGGAAGCCAATGAACGGGGTACCGTTGGTGTTGTCGCGCACCCAGTCATTGTCGCGGAACACGTAGTAGACCGAACCACCAAACTCGTTAGTGCCCGACTTGGTGACGGCGTTGATGATGCCGCCGGTCGCACCGGTCAGGGTGGTGTCGTATTCGGCGATGGCGATCTGCACTTCTTCGATGGCGTCGATCGATACCGGCTGACGCAGGGTCGGCAGGTTGTTCGATTCCAGACCGAACGGATCGTTGGTGGAAACGCCGTCGATCTTGATGGCGTTGAAGCGGGTGTTCTGACCACCCACCGAGATTTCACCGCGCTGCTTGTCGGTTTGCGACACACGCGGATCAAGGCGGACGTAGTCCTGAATGTTGCGGCCAATCGACGGCAGCGCGCGAATCTGCGCCTGGCTGACGTTGGTGCCGGCGCCCATCTTGTCCGGTGAGAAGACGCTGATTTCGCCCGAGGCGACGACTTCAACCGCATCCAGTTGCGCGGCGGCTTCGGCCAGGTCAACCATCACCGGGGTGCTGTCGCCCAGATTCACGAACAGGTTTTCGGTGGTTTCACCCTGATAGCCGTCACGCATCACGGTGACGCTGTAGGGACCGCCGACGCGCAGACCGCGCGCATTGAAGCGACCCTGCGCATCGGTGGTGGCGCGCGAGGTGGTGCCCGACGGGGTGTGAACGATCACAACATCGGCACCCGCCAGAGCTTCGCCCTGTTCGGTGGTGACGCGACCGGTCATTTGAGCGGAGGTGTTCTGCGCGAAGGCTGGCGTGGTGGTGGCAAGCACCAGTGCCAGTGCCCCGGCAAGGCGTTTGACCCGCATCTGCTTATTCATGTCATGAATCCCTGTTGAGGTTGAACAAAGAAAACTGGTTCGGCGTCCTGCCTGGCGTTCCCGGATGACGCAAACGTCGCGGCAATGCCTGCCGCCTCCGGTGTTCCGGGCCGAGGTGGACGGGCGGTCGAGAAGAATTCCGGCTGACCAGATGCGTTCGCCGCGAGCGCATGGTCATTAACTCCAGTTTAACAGCACCGTATGACAGTTTTGTAACCCGGCCATCCGATTGTCATGGTTTGACTCGCGAGGGCGATTGAAATAGCTAAGAAAATCAATCGGATGATGTGCCTCCGAGATATCGGGCGCGTTTCTGCGGACGCAGGCGCTGCAAGTCGATCCGGATCAGACCATCAATACAGTGACCGAAGTCGGCATCGACGCTGAAGGCCAGGAAATTCACGCCATCGCGTTCACAAAGGTCGACATACTGGCGATAGAGCGTGGGTAGTACGCAGTTCATCGCGGTCAGTCGTTCGCGTAACTGCTGCAACGCCAGGTCGGGGTTTGCTGCCAGGTGCTGCGCCTCCAGCGCGACCTCTGCCGAGATTTGCACCGGGCTTCGGGCGGTCGAGTCGGTGGTGGTTGGCGGGAAGCAGGCCGCATGCGTCGCGACGATCCACTCGCGTGCGGACTCGGGCAGGCTGGCCGACAGGCTGACCGGGCCAAGCAGGTATCGCACCTGTGGATGACGGCGGAGATAGGCGCCGATGCCCTGCCACAGATAGTCCAGGCTGCGGCTGCCCCAATAACGCGGTTGCACGAAGCTGCGCCCGAGTTCGATGCTATGCCGCAGCCAGTCCAAGGCGCCGTCCTGATAGTGGAACAGGGTATTGGAGTACAAGCCCTCCAGTCCAAAGCGTTCCAGGACTCGGGCGCAGTCGGCGACACGATAGGCACCGACGATTTCCAGTGACGGCTCATCCCACAGCACGATGTGCCGATAGTGGGCGTCGAAGCGATCCAGATCGCGCTTCAAACCAGTGCCTTCGCCCACTTTGCGGAAGCTGAGTTCGCGCAGGCGACCAATTTCCTTCAGTGCGATGTTGTCCGGCGCAGCATCCAGCAGGTAGATGTGTTTTCCATCACGGGTCGCGCCGAGGCGCTCGGCATGTTGCAGCGCGGTGCGAACCAACAGGGGCGGTTGCGGGTGGGCGATCGCACTGGAGGTGGCAAACATCGGTGGCTTGCGACGCGCCAGACGATAGACATGCGCGCGCATGCGCTGGGCGATCTGGCGCTCGTTCAGTCGCTCCGGGTGGAGTGCCACAGTGGGGATCTGTGCACCGACGGTCAGCGTCAGTGTGCGGCGTTCGGTTTTGAACATCTCGCGCGGCAGCATCAGGGTTGCCAGCGGCTTGGCCAGCATGGACAGTCCATAAAACATGGGCGAGTTGTGAGCCGCGATGTGTACCGGTAACACGGGGGCTCCCATGCGTTTGGCAAAGCGCAGAAAGCCCGCACTCCAACGCCCGTCGCGCACGCCATTGGGGCGGATGCGGCTGACTTCTCCTGCCGGGAAGACGATCAGTGCCTGTTCCTGCTCCAAGGCCCGGTAAGCGGCACGCAAGCCACCCGGGGATTCGTTGTCGCCAAACACTTCCACCGGCACAAGCAGGTCGCGCAGGGGAGCGAGGCTCATCAGGACTTCGTTGGCCAAAACCTTCACATCGCGACGAACCGATCCCACCAGATGCAACAGCGCGAGCGCGTCAATGGCTCCCAGGGGATGATTGGCCACAATCACCACGCGTCCTTCCGAGGGGATGTTGGCGCGATCAAGATGACCAACCCGGTAGGTCTGCTGCAGGTGTTCCAGCGCGGCCTCGACGAAATCGAAATCACGCGTGTCTCGCAGAGCCTGCAAGGCCAGGTTGACCCGCTCTTCGCAGACGACGCGACGCAGCAGGTCGACCACTGGGCGTGAAAAGGCCCGCGCTGCGCCTTCGGACAAGGCTGGAAACGCGCTGTAGAAGCGTTGCTCGACACTGATCACGGCGCACCCTCCGTTGATTCGTGACAAGCCTAGGGCGCTTGCTTTGCCGCTTCGTGACACCCGCTCTCTATACTGTTCCGTCACCCAGCTGGAGCGTCCAAATGTCCGTTGATCACCTGTCTGACCGTCTACGCCATGACCCTTCGCGGGTGATTCGCGCGCCGCGTGGCAGCGAGCGTCGTTGCCTGAGTTGGCAGACTGAAGCGGCCTATCGGATGCTGCACAACAATCTGGATCCCGAGGTTGCGGAAGATCCCAGTCGTCTGGTGGTGTACGGCGGCATCGGGCGCGCTGCGCGCGATTGGGCCTGCTTCGACGCGATTGCCCGGGCGCTGGAGACCTTGCGTGATGATCAGACCTTGCTGGTGCAGTCGGGCAAGCCGGTGGGNNCGCAGGGCATCGTGCAGGGCACCTACGAGACCTTTGTCGAGATGGGGCGGCAACACTACACCGGTGACTTGCGTGGGCGCTGGATTCTGACTGCGGGACTGGGCGGCATGGGGGGCGCGCAACCTCTGGCGGCGAGTCTGGCCGGTGCCTGCTCGCTGAACATCGAGTGTCGGCAGAGCAGTATCGATTTCCGCTTGCGCACGCGCTACGTCGATGAGCAGGCGAANNAATGCCGCGGAGGTGCTGCCCGAACTGGTCCGCCGTGGCGTGCGTCCGGATGCAGTGACCGATCAGACGTCGGCGCATGATCCGCTCCACGGCTATCTGCCTCTCGGTTGGACGATCGAACAATGGCTCGCGGCGCAGGCGAGTGATCCGGACACGGTGACCCAGGCTGCCAAACAGAGCATGCGTGTGCATGTCGAGGCGATGCTTGCGTTTCAGAAGATGGGCGTGCCGGTGTTTGATTACGGCAACAACCTGCGCCAGATGGCGAAAGATGTCGGTTGCGACAACGCTTTTGATTTTCCCGGCTTTGTTCCAGCGTATGTGCGTCCACTGTTCTGTCGCGGCATCGGGCCGTTCCGCTGGGTCGCGCTGTCGGGCGATCCCGAGGACATTCGCAAGACTGACGCCAAGGTGAAGGAACTGATTCACGACGATCCGCATCTGCATCGCTGGCTGGATATGGCGAGCGAGCGCATCGCGTTCCAGGGCTTGCCCGCGCGCATCTGCTGGGTCGGACTGGGACAGCGGCATCGACTGGGGTTGGCGTTCAACGCAATGGTTCGTTCCGGTGAACTGAAGGCGCCCATCGTGATCGGTCGAGACCATCTCGATTCGGGTTCGGTGGCCAGCCCCAATCGTGAGACGGAGTCGATGCGTGATGGATCGGATGCGGTGTCCGATTGGCCGCTGCTGAATGCGATGTTGAACGTGGCAGGCGGCGCGACTTGGGTCAGCCTGCACCACGGTGGTGGCGTTGGCATGGGCTATTCGCAGCATTCCGGTGTGGTGATCGTGTGCGACGGCAGTGAAGCGGCGGATCGCCGGATCGAACGCGTGCTGTGGAATGACCCTGCGACGGGCGTGATGCGTCATGCGGATGCGGGCTACCCGGCTGCTATCGATTGCGCCAGGGAACAGAACTTGCCTCTCCCTATGCTGGAATGAGTCGCCGACTGCCCTGATGCCATTGAAGAGCCCCAATTCCAGCGCCATGACGATCTGCATCGATGAGTCTCGCGGGCATGCGCGCTTGGCATGGGTTGCTCTCAGGCTTGCCGCGGCTGTCGTTCTTGGCTGGGTTCTTGTTGTTGGTCACGCAGACGCCCGTCCTCTGCGCGACTACCCGCGCGTGGCGTGGTCCGCGCGGGATGGGTTGCCACACCAACATATCAATGCTCTGGCGCAGACACCCGACGGGGCATTGTGGGTGGGAACCTTCGAAGGCTTGGTTCGCTTCAATGGGGCGAACTTCACGGTGCTTCGTCCCAGCAACACCCCGGCGCTGCCCGATGCCTCGATCATTGGTTTGTCGCGTGCCCAGGATGGCGGTCTGTTGGTGGTGACCTCGGGGAGAGGCATTGCGCGTTGGCGAGCCGGTCAGTGGCTACCCATTCCTGAGGGCATCAACTCGCCGCGGGATCGGGTCGATGGGGCTTGGGTCGACGCGCTCGGTCAACTTTGGGTGTCACAGCGCGATGGTGGTCTGTGGCGTGTGGATGCCAATGGCGTCAAATGGCCCATCGCTGACCAACCGACCTCGCCTGTGTTCGCCATGCAGGATGACGCCGCCGGACAAATGTGGATCGCTGGTGCCTTCGGACTGCGCCGCGTTGCAGACGACAAAGTACACGCGCTGGACCCAGGAAGCGGGTTCCCGGCCGTCTCTGTTCGCGCTTTGCACCGAACGCCAAGCGATGGCCGTCTGGTCGTTGTGACGGCCTTGGGTGTGTATGTCGAGCGTGACGGAAAGTTTGCACCCCTGGCTCGGGAGCTGGTAGACATCAATGCGCGCGATCTGGATTTCGGCCAACAGGGTGAGGTGATTGTTGCCACGACCGATCAGGGCGTATTGCGACTTTCGCCACGCGGGGAGTTGCAGCGATTTGGCGCGGACGATGGCTTACTTGGTACGCGGGTCAATGCGGTTCTGACGGATCGCGATGGCGATTTGTGGATCGGAACAGGCAACGGTATACAGCGGTTGACTGATCTTCCGGTCAGCATGGTCAGTACGCATCACGGGTTGCGCAACCCGACTATCCGCACCTTGTTGTCACGACCCGATGGCAGTGTTCTGGCCGGCGGGACCGGCGGCTTATATCGAATCCGCGATGGGATAGCCGAGCCGGTGAACCTGGAGGGCGTGGCATCGGTGGGCACTATTCTCAGCCTGATTCCCAGTGCAGACGGCGAGGTATGGGTCGGTAGTGACTTGGGAGTGGTCTGGAAGGGCGATGCTGTGATGCGCCGTCACGCGGTGACCGACCATTTGCCGGGTGGGTTCGAGGCGCGGACCTTGGCGGAAGATGAGCTCGGAAACCTCTGGTTGGGCGGCAATCTCGGCGTCGCGCGCTGGGATGGCAACGAGCTGACGCACTTTTCGGAGGCCAGCGGGCTGAAGCGGGACTACGTGCTGCGCCTGCAGGCCGCGCGCGGCGGCGGCATCTGGATTGGCTTCAATGACGGACTGGTTCGTTACGCCGATGGCGCATTCAATGCGGTAGATGTCTCCGGCGCCAACGCCGCGCGCGAGGTCTTCAGCATTCTCGAAGACGCGGACGGCACGCTCTGGCTGGCCACGGATCGAGGACTTGGACGCCATCGAGCCGGTCGAACCCAGCACCTTGATGTGCGTCACGGATTGCCCGAAAGCAAATTCTTCGAGGTGGTAGACGATGCGCATGGCAATTTTTGGTTGACCTCCAACTCGGGCATGACGCTGGTTCCTCGGGAAAATGCCGAGGCGCTGCTGGATGGCCGACGCACGACGCTGGGCAACGTCACTCTCAACGAAGGCTTTGGGATGGCAGTGGCACAGTGCAATGGCGCAGCAGGCCACGCAGGAGTAATTCATGACGGCGAGATTTGGGCAGCAACCTCGGCTGGGATTGCGCACGTATCTGCTGACCGCGCGATGCGCTTCGTCAGCTTGCCTCGTGGTGTGATGATCGAGGCGATGCGCGTCAATGGCGAGATCGTTCCGCATGAAGGGATCCCTGTGCTGCCTGCCGACACGCAACGGGTCGAGTTCGATGTGGTCAGTCCAACATTTCGCGCACCGGAAAGCCTCTACTACCGGCATCGCCTGACGGGCTTCGATAGCGACTGGGTCATCGGTGATCGCATCGGTGCGCGCGTTCAATACACCAACCTTGGACCAGGCGAGTATCGCTTCGAAGCACAGGCTTCGGCGGACTTTCTACATTGGTCGGGAGACAATCAAGCGGTCGCTTTTCAAGTCGCCGCACACTGGTGGCAGCGGATTGAGTTCATCGCTGCGACCTTGGGCACTGTTGTCGTTCTCCTGATTGTGGGTTACCAGTGGCGGATTCGCAATTTGCGCTACCGCGAAAAGGCACTGGCCAGGTTGGTGGCCGAGCGCACAGCAGAACTGCAGCTCACTAATGCGCGCTTGCGGACACTCAATCAGCGTGAAGCCGAACGCTCTGCGGATTTTCAGCAGCAAGCCATGACGGACGCGCTGACCGGATTACCCAACCGCCGCGCTTTCGAGAATCGACTGGGATTGTTGTTGCAGGACCGCGTGCCATTGGTGCTCGGCTTGCTGGACATTGATCACTTCAAGCGGATCAACGACCAGTACTCACATGGTGCTGGCGATGAGGTCTTGACGGCGTTGGGGCAGCACCTCCGGCAGCACCTGTCTTCAAATGGCCTGCAGCGCCGTGGCGATCCCTTTGTGGCGCGTTGGGGTGGCGAGGAGTTCGCCATTCTTTGGCCGCATGCTGACTTGACGATGGCGCGCGACATGGCAGAAAAACTGCGTTTGAGCGTCGCTGAACGGGTTTGGCCGCGCGAGGAAGGCTCGTTCAGGTTGACGATTTCAGTTGGCTTGGCCGAGCGACGCGGCGAGGAGAGCGCAGATGCCTTTCTGCGTCGCGCAGATGCTCAGTTGTATGCGGCAAAGCATGCAGGTCGCAACCGCGTCGAGGCCGATCCGGATCAGTAGTATGCGCCTGACGGGCAGTGCTGCCATCGCGTCAGCGAAGGCCGCTTCGTCGACGGAACGGCCATCGTCCGCGCCAGTACTGCAGTATCAGGAACCCCGCGGCCATGCCGCCGAGGTGGGCGAAGTGTGCAACCCCGGACTGGGTTCCACTCACACCTAGCAGCAGTTCAAGCACGCCGTAGACCACCACCAGCGTGCTGGCCTTCATCGGGATGGGCGGTATCAGCAGCATCACTTGCCGATTCGGGAACAGCATGCCGAAAGCCAGCAACACACCGAACACACCACCCGATGCGCCAACTGTGGGGTAGAGTTCGCCGTTGCTCACGGCATGGGTAGCCACCAGCAACTGCACGAGCCCAGCACCCGCGATGCAGCCCAGCACGTACATCATCGTGCGGCGGCTTCCCCAAACCATTTCCAGCGCCGCTCCGAACATGTAGATCGCCAGCATGTTGAACAGCAGATGGCTCAGTCCACCGTGGATGAACCCGTAGCTCAGCAACTGCCAAGGCATGAAGCCCACGGTCACCAATTGACCGTCGGCATAACCGGCAGGCCAGTCGCCAGCAGGCCACAACATGAAGTCGATCAGCCACGTCTCGCCAAACAGTTGCTGCGCGAGAAAGACCAGGCTGTTGAGAATCAGCAATGTTCGGGTGGCGGGGGGAATGCGATCCATGCGGACAGTCTTCGTTGCGAATGCGCGCACTGTATCAGGCGACCACGATTGCATCGTGTCATGGTCGCCAGAGCATGGCATCAAGAGTTGTCGATCTATGCTTGGTCACGCGGCCATTCCGCACATCGACTCCCTCTGCTTCAAGGCGTAGTCGCTGTGCTTCGAAGGCATCCGAGTTGGTAGCGAAGGCGATCCGTCCGTCGGCGCGTAACACACGATGCCAGGGCAGTGCATCCGCTTCGCTCGATTGCGCAAGGACTCTGGCGACCAGGCGAGCGCGCCCCGGTAGTCCAGCAGCGAGTGCGACTTCGGCATATGCACGCACCTGGCCGTAAGGGATGGTGCGGATCACCGCCCGAATTCGCTGATGGGTCGAGTCGCTGTTGGTCGGCAGGTCATGCTTGCGTTTCGTCACAAGGCTTTCCGTTGTCTGCGTCCACGCTGGTACGATTGTGCCTTGTGGCGATCTGTAGCGCTGGCTTGCTGAGCTGAAATGAACACCCGAGGCGACATCAATCATGCAGAACTTTGAACAAATCCGTGCCCATGTCGACAGTCGATATGAGGTTGTACGTAGCGAGCCTTACCTCATCGGTTTGGAGCTCACCCTGAATCAGGGCGCGCGCCACCAAGGCCTGTTTCTGACCGAGTTGGAGGACGAAGACGGTCGAAAGTTTCTGCGTGTCAGTACGGCACTCGCCCCGACGACGGGCATTGATCTGGCCCGTGCCCTCAAGTTCAACTGGGAGCAGCGGGTGGGCTATCTGGCGATTTCCGAACTGGATGGGCTGACCTATCTGCAGCTTTGCGAGAACCGTCCTTATGAAGGCCTGACGGGGGCGGAAATTGATCGGCTGGTGCTGGAGATCGGTGGTTTGGGAGACCGGATTGAGCGCGCATTTTCTGCCGGTGGAGATCTCTTCTGACGGCTTTGCACGGCTGCATTGAAGAAACACAAAGGGCGCACCCGACTGGCGTGCGCCCTTTGTGTTTCTGGTGATTCGTGGAATCAGCCCGGTCTTGTCGGCAAGCCTTCGTTGCACCAGGCGATCATGCCTCCATCAAGGTTGATCAACGTTGCGTCACTACGTTCGCTTCGCAGCCTGGCGATGGCGCGTTGCGAACGCATGCCGCTTCGACAAACCACCAACAGCTCTCTGGTATCGGCGGGAATTCCCGCGCTTTTCAGTGCCTTCCAGCCATAGGCGTCAACGTCACCGAGCGGCACGTGCTTGGCCTGCGCAATCATGCCGCCGGCGACTTCGTTGGCTTCACGAACATCGATGGCGGCGACACCGCGCGCGATCAGCTGTTCGGCCTCGCGTGGCCCCACGCCGCCCGCCTGACCGGAAAACACCTGCTTCAACCAGTCCATCGGATTGGTCATGTCTTGCTTCCTCCCCCACAGTAGATGCGATGCAGTACGGCAATGATGTCGTGGACCGGACCATCGGCCAGCGAATAGAAAATGGTCTGCGCGCTGCGTCGGGTTCTCACCAGTCCCTCTTCGCGCAACACGGCCAGGTGCTGCGAGAGGGCCGATTGCGACAGATCCATGCCCGCGTTGATGTCGCCCACCGCTTGCTCGCCATCCGCCAGCATGCAAAGGATCATCAGGCGACGGTCGTTGGCAATGGCCTTCAGCAGACGCGAAGCGTCGCTGGCGTGGCCGCGCATTTCTGCTGCTTCGGAGGCTACCAGCGCGCGCGAGCGCTCAATCGATTCGACAGTCATGGCGGACTCAGCGCGTAGTAACCGGATGACCGCGTTCGGTCCACGCGGTGATGCCACCGGCCATTGAGCGCACCTTGCTGAAACCCATCTGTTGCAGCGCATCTGCAGCCAGCGCAGAGCGGCCACCGGTACGGCAATAGAGCGTGATCGCACGGTCTCGCAGTGCCAAGGCGGGATCGACGGCGCAGGCCATAGCGGGATGGGCCTCAACCTGAAACTCCAGCACGCCACGCGGAATATTGATCGCACCCGCGAGGTGTCCCATCTCGAACTCGGCCGGTTCGCGGACGTCAATCAGCACATCTTCGCGATGTTCCTCCGCCGCAAGGGCGTCGACACTTACTTCAGAGATTCGGGTCTTGGCGGCAGCGACTAGATCGCTTGCGGAAAGGGACATCGGAAGCTCTCCTTCAAATATGAGTTGACACTAATATAAGTGCAAACTAAATTAGCGTGCATCAAGCATACTGCGTTCCAGCCGATTACTCTACGGCCCAAGCGGGATATGGCTGCGCGGCACAGGTCGAGGTGCCCAGCCGGTCTGGTGAAATCGGCGTATATACAGCAGTGCTCGCCCCACCGGCAGGGGCGTGACACCTCATTTCGGCCGGGGAGAGGGAGATTTGTCACATGGCTAAGATCGTTGTACTGGGTGGCGGCATCGGCGGTACCAGCATGGCTTATGAGCTGCGCGCGGCGCTCGGCAAGGAACACAGCATTTCCGTCGTGGGTGATACCCCGCTGTTTTCGTTCACGCCGTCCAATCCCTGGGTGGCAGTCGGCTGGCGTAAGCCCAGCGACATTCAGGTCAATATCGGCCAATACCTGGCCAAGAAGGGCATTGCCTTCAATCCGGTCGGTGCGCAGGAACTGAAGCCTGCTGAGAACGCCATCATCCTGCGCGATGGGCACCGCATGGAGTATGACTACCTCGTCATCACGACCGGCCCACGCCTGGCGTTTGACGAAATTCCCGGCTTGGGCCCGGATGGCCATACGCACTCGGTATGCACGACGCCGCACGCGTTGGAAGGCTGGATGGCCTACCAGGAGTTCGTGAAGAACCCCGGACCCATCGTCGTTGGTGCTGCACAGGGCGCAAGCTGCTTTGGTCCCGCCTACGAGTTCATCATGATCCTTGATGCGGATCTGCGTAAGCGCAAGATTCGCGACAAGGTGCCGATGACCTATGTCAGCAGTGAGCCCTATGTCGGGCACATGGGTCTGGGCGGCGTCGGTGATTCCAAAGGCTTGCTCGAGGGAGAGTTCCGACAGCGCCATATCAAGTGGATCGTCAACTCGAAGATCACCGAAGTGCGCGATGGCGAGATGGCCGTGCAGGAAATGGATGCCGACGGCAAGCCGTTGCGCGAGCACACCGTGCCGTTCAAATATTCGATGATTCTTCCCGCATTTACTGGCGTGGATGCCGTGCGCACGGCACCAGAGATGTGCAATCCGCGTGGTTTTGTCTTGATCGACAAGCACCAGCGCAATCCGAAGTATCCCAATGTCTACTCGGCCGGCGTGTGCGTCGCCATTCCTCCTGTGGAGCCGACACCTGTGCCGACGGGCGCGCCGAAGACGGGTTTCATGATCGAGTCGATGGTGACTGCCATCGTTGACAACATCAAAGCGGAGTTGACTGGCAAGCCCGTCGAGGCGGTCGCCACTTGGAATGCCATCTGCTTGGCCGACATGGGCGACACCGGTGCTGCGTTCGTCGCGCTTCCGCAGATTCCGCCGCGCAACGTGACCTGGGCCAAGGTCGGCAAGTGGGTGCATCTGGCCAAGATCGCGTTCGAGAAATATTTCCTTTTCAAAGTGAAGTCCGGCAACAACGAGCCTGTGTACGANNCTGTTGACGGCCTTTGTGGGCTTGAACCTGCTGCAGTCGGCGTTCACCGGTTTTTGCCCGGCGGCCATGATTCTCGGCAAGTTCGGCGTCAAAGCCGGTTGCGCATTCAAGTAAGGACGACCTCATGCAGATGCGAACCGAACTGGGTGTGCTGGCATTGGTCAGCGCACTGACTCTTGGCCTGACGGGTTGCGGTGGAGAATCCACGCCGACCGAAATCGTGGCGAGCGGCGAACTGCCGTTCTCCACCTTGACGGTTTCTCCGGTTTCCGCCCAACGCGAACGCATCTGGGATGGCGTGATCGAAGCGGTGAACCAGGCCACCTTGTCTGCGCAGACAGGTGGCCGGGTCCGCGAGGTTCTAGTCGACGTCAACGATTATGTGAAGGCAGGAGATGTCATCCTGCGTTTTACCGACGTCGAGCAACAGTCTGCAATTCGTCAGGCGCAAGCCGCGTTGGCCGCGGCAAAAGCGGCGTTGGACGAGGCGGAATCCGATTTCAAGCGGATCAGCGAGATCTTTGGACGGCAGTTGGTTTCGAAAGCGCAGTTGGATCAGGCGACGGCGCGCCGTGACGCCGCCAAGGCGCAGCATGAGTCCGCGCAAGCCGCCGTGCGCGCTGCCAACGAGCAGGTTGACTACACCGTCGTCCGCGCGCCGTATTCTGGCATCGTCACCCAGCGCCACGTTGAAGTAGGCGAGGCAGTGAATCCGGGTCAGCCGTTGATCTCGGGTTTGTCGCTGGACAAGCTCCGCGTCAACGTGCAAATACCGCAGAGCGACATGGCGTCCATACGCGAGCACGCCAAAGCCTCCCTGCTACTGGCAGATGGCAAGCGCATCGACGCAGAACAGGTGATCGTGTTTCCGTATGCAGACCCAACGACGCATACCTTCAGCGTGCGCTTGGAGCTGCCGCAGGCGGAAACCGGTCTGCAACCGGGGATGACTGCCAAGGCGGCATTTGTAATCGGTGCCTCCGAGCGACTTTTGGTGCCTGAATCCGCATTGGTTCGACGCAGTGAGGTCACTGCCGTTTACGTGGTCAGCGAGGGCAAAGTCAGTTTGCGTCAGATTCGTCTGGGGCACCGTTTTGGCAATGAAATCGAGGTGTTGGCAGGTCTTTCTGCGGGCGACGCGGTCGCCACCGATCCGGTAGCCGCGGGTGTCTACCTCTCCCGCATGCACGCCCGGGAGTTGGCGCAATGAGCGAGCGCGACGGCGCGCCTGCGATGGGCATTTCCGGCCGTCTTGCGGCGGCATTTCAGGCCAATCCGCTGACGCCCATCCTGGCGATTGCGGGTCTCCTTCTCGGTATGGTTGCGGTGATGATCACGCCGCGCGAGGAAGAGCCGCAGATCGATGTGACCATGGCCAACGTCACCGTGCCGTTTCCGGGAGCGCCGGTTGATGATGTTGAGAACCTGATCAGTGTCCCACTGGAACAGGTGCTTTCGGAGATTGATGGCGTAAAACACGTCTACTCGGTATCGCGCCCTGGTGTGTCGATGACCACGGTCGAGTTTGATGTGGGCGTGCCACGCGCAGATGCATTGGTGCGGCTGTACAACCAGATCTATTCGAATCTGGACTGGTCGCCGCAGGGACTGGGCGTTGGTCAGCCCCTGGTGCGCCCGATGGGTATTGATGACGTGCCGGTCATGGGTCTGACCTTGTGGACCGACGATCCAGCACGCGGTGCAACGGACGTGGCGGAAGTTGCGCACACTCTTGAGGCCGAATTGAAACGCATCCCAGGAACGCGCGATGTGTATACGATCGGCGCACCCGACCGTGCCGTGATTGTTGAGCTGGACGCCACCAAACTGGCCTCCTACGGTATGGACGTTGCCGACCTCTCCAACGCCTTGCTGGCCAGCAATGTGGTCTCTCAGGCAGGCGACCGGATCGGCCCAGAAGGACAAGTTCCGGTGACTGGGGGGACCTATCTCGCGGATGCGCGTCAGGTTGCCGAGCTGGTCATCGGCTTGCGGGATGGCAAACCCCTGTTTCTGTCGGATGTGGCGACCGTGCGGCGCGGCGCGGACATGCCAACGCAATATGTGTGGCATGGCGTACCCGCGGGTCAGCATGGGCCTCAACAGGGCATCGCGCCGGCGGTGACCATTGCTGTCGCCAAGAAGCCGGGTGCCAATGCAGCCGACATCACCAAGGCCATCGAACACCGTATCGAGATCTTGCGTGGGAGTGTCATTCCAGAGGGCGTGGAAGTTACCGTCACGCGGGACTACGGCAAGACCGCGAACGACAAGGCGATCAAGCTGATCCAGAAATTGGTGTTCGCGACGATGGCGGTGGTCTTGTTGGTGCTGTTTGCGCTGGGCTGGCGCGAAGCCATCGTGGTGGGTGCGGCGGTCATCATCACCCTAGCGCTGACCTTGTTCGCCAGTTGGGCGATGGGCTTCACGATCAATCGCGTATCACTTTTTGCTCTGATCTTCTCCATCGGTATCTTGGTTGACGATGCCATTGTGGTGGTGGAGAACATCCATCGGCATATGGCAAAAGGCGGTCGAACCTTGTTCGAGGCTATCCCTCCGGCGGTCGATGAGGTCGGCAGTCCGACCATCCTGGCGACGTTCACCGTGATCGCTGCCCTGTTGCCAATGGCTTTCGTCACCGGATTGATGGGGCCCTATATGCGGCCGATCCCGATCAATGCCTCGGTGGGCATGCTGCTATCGCTGGCGGTGGCATTGATCGTGACGCCCTGGCTGTCCTTGAAGCTGCTGTCGCGCCACCTTGGCGAGCATGCACAGGGCACATCCGATGGTCATGGTGCGGGCATCGCGGCGCGACTGCATGGCGTTTTTGATCGCATCATGCGGCCCTTCCTCGACCGCCAACGTGGTGGCCGACGTCGAAACTGGTTGTGGGCGGGTATCGGTGTGGCACTGGTGCTTTCTGCCGGGATGGCAGTGGTGCAGTGGGTCGTGCTGAAAATGCTGCCCTTCGACAACAAGTCGGAATTCCAGGTCGTGGTCGACATGCCCGAAGGCAGCACGCTGGAGCGCACGAATGCGTTGCTTCAGGAACTGGCCGGAGTGGTCGCCGAACTGCCAGAAGTGAGTGATTATCAGGGCTACGCGGGAACCTCCGGACCGGTCAATTTCAATGGCCTCGTTCGCCAGTACTACCTGCGTCAGGGTCCCATCGTCGCCGACCTGCAAGTCAATCTGGTCGACAAGCATGATCGTGATCGCAAGAGTCACGAGATCGCCCGCGCGGTGCGTCCACAGCTCGCTGCAATCGGCAAGCAGTACGGCGCATCCGTCAAAGTCGTCGAGGTTCCGCCCGGACCGCCAGTTCTGTCTCCGCTGGTCGCGGAAATCTATGGGTCGGATCAGGCCACGGCACGCGCCATGGCGCGTGAGCTGGTCGGCAAGTTCGAGGCGACCGAGGGCTTGGTGGACATCGATACCACGGTCGAGTCGGAATCAGCGCGCGATCTGGTGCTGGTGGACCGTGCGCGTGCAGCCCAGATGGGCGTCAGTCAGGCGGCCATTGCGCAGGCCTTGCGGACCGGCTTGTCCGGCAATGACGCGACCTACCTGCGAGACGGCGCTTCGAAGTATCCCGTGCCGGTGCGCTTGCGCTTGCCTGCCGGTGATCAAGCCAGCATGGATCAATTGCTGGCGCTTCGAGTTCGCACTCAGGACGGGCGACTGATCCCGCTGTCCGAAGTCGTTACGGTGCAGCGCGTCACCTGGGAGAATGCGATCTATCACAAGGACCTGCTGCCGGTCGTATACGTCATGGCAGACGAGGCGGGTGCGTTGGATAGCCCTCTCTATGGCATGTTTGACGTGGTCGGTCAGTTGGGTGACGAGATGCTCGCTGGCTACGGCATCAAGCAGTACTTCATTGCTCAGCCGGAGTCCACGGCGGAGTTCGGCATCAAATGGGACGGCGAGTGGCAGNNATCCTGATCTACCTGCTGGTGGTGGCGCAGTTCCGCAGCTATGTCGTTCCACTGATCATCATGGCGCCGATTCCGCTCACCGTGATTGGCGTGATGCCCGGCCACGCCTTGCTCGGTGCGCAATTCACCGCGACCAGCATGATCGGCATGATCGCGTTGGCGGGAATCATCGTGCGCAACTCGATATTGCTGGTGGACTTCATCAACAGCGAGCTGGCGGCGGGTCGTCGCCTTGACGACGCAGTGATCGACGCCTGTGCCGTCCGCGCGCAGCCGATTGCTCTAACGGCGCTGGCGGCGATGCTCGGTGCGTTGTTCATCCTTGATGACCCCATTTTCAATGGCCTCGCCATTGCGCTGATCTTCGGCATCCTGGTGAGCACGGTTCTGACCCTGGTCGTGATCCCCTTGCTCTACTACGTGTTTCTCAATCGTCGCCAGCCCGGCGAGGCGCAGCCATGACTGATACCGACTCACTGATCATTGCCTGTCCGCATTGTCACGGACTCAACCGTTTGCCGCAGGCACGCCTGAAGGATGCGCCACACTGCGGCAAGTGCGGCGCGACGATTTTCTCGGGCAAACCGTTCGAGCTCGACGCCAGCAATTTCGAAGTTCATGTGGCACGTTCGCAGTTGCCCATCTTGGTCGACTTCTGGGCGCCGTGGTGTGGTCCCTGTCGATTGATGGCGCCTGCCTTCGCGCAAGCTGCCTCGCAGTTGGAACCCCAGTTCCATCTGGCCAAGGTGGATACCGAAGCGCAGCCGATGCTGGGGCAGCGCTTTGGCATTCGCAGCATTCCCACCTTGGCACTGTTTCACAACGGAACCGAGATCGGACGTCAGTCTGGTGCCTTGCCGCTAGGTGAAATCGTGCGCTTCGCGCGCACCCAGTTCATGAACTACGTGGCGGGTCTGTAGCCATGTCGGACGCCCGCTTTTCATTGACCGTCGAGCAGGAATCGGACTACGTCTTTCGAGTCCGTTTTGATGACACAGACATCCCCGATCTGCTGACCGACGAACCAGAGCCGCTCGGTGGTGGCAGTGGCCCCAATCCCTCGCGCATGCTGGTTGCGGCGGTCGCCAATTGCATGAGCGCGAGCCTGCTGTTCTCGCTGCGCAAGTTCAAGAATACGCCGGGCACCCTGGTCACCAAGGCGACCGCACATCTGGGCCGCAGTCCCGAAGGACGCCTGCGCGTCGAGCGAATCGACGCCGAAATCGCGTTGCCCGAAATGGCGGGCAGCTACGCACAACTCGAACGCATTCTTGGACAGTTCGAACAGTTTTGCGTCGTGACAGAAAGCGTGCGCAATGGCGTGGCCGTGAACGTCCGCGTCGTCGATCCAACCGGTGTCGTCCTGCATGGCGAGTGAGTTCGCCACCGAGTTTTTCTGATGGAGCTACACCAATGAAATCTCTTGTCATTGCCTTGAGTCTGCTGATGGCAGGCTCCGACGCCCACGCCCAAGAGGCGGCAAACCCGGATGCCGCCAGTGCCGCAAAAGCGCAAGCGGCGATCAAGGACCTGGGCCAATCCCTGCGCGGTGCGTTGGTCGCCAAGATGCAGTCGGAAGGCCCGGTGGCGGCGGTCAATTTCTGCCACGACGAAGCCCCGCTCATCGCCTCCCAGGTCGCCGAGCGTCATCAGGTGCAGATTGGACGCACGGCGGTGCGCCATCGCAGCCCGAGCAATGCCCCCAGCGAATGGCAACAAGCGGCGCTGGCGGAATTTGCCGCCAAGGTGGCAGAGGGCGCTCCGGCGGCTGGAATGACCTCGTCAAGTACGGTTGATGTCAACGGTGAAAGTCGTTTCCGCTTTGTGCAGAGCATCCCGACCGAGGCACCCTGCCTGGCCTGCCACGGTGACACTGTCGCGCCACCGATCAAGGCCGAAATCGACAAGCATTACCCGCAAGACACGGCGACGGGCTTCAAGGAAGGTGACCTGCGTGGCATGTTCTGGGTGGAGTTCCCGATGACTCCCGCCGCCACGCCCGTGTCACAGAACCCGCCGGATCAACGCGCCCCTATCGTAATGAGCGAAGCGCAACGTGTGTCCCTGCGACTGGAAATGCGCGGACGCATGGAAACGCTGCAAGGCGTCATGGCCGCGCTGGCCTCGGGCGATTGGTCTGAAGTCGCCAAGCGCTCGGAAGAGGGCACACGTGGGCAGCATCGCGGTGTCGACTTCCGCTCGGCATTGCCTCAGGAATGGTTTGGCATGGCGCGCCCCATGCACGGCGAGTTCGCGGCCATCCAGCACGAGGCCGAGGGTCAGAAGCGCGTCGACGTCGCCCTGCAACATCTGGCCAAGGCAGGTCAGTACTGCACGTCCTGTCATGCGACTTTCCGCCCCGTGACGCCTAGCGAGAGCGCTGTCGCGCAGCAATGACGCTGAACCACGCGAACCCGCGTGAGTTCTGGGACTCGCGCTTTGCGGAAATCGACTTTCTCTACGGTCAGCTGCCCAACGCGTGGCTGTACGAATGTGCCATCAGCCTGCCACCACACGGCGGGCGCGTGCTGTGTGCCGCCGAGGGCCAAGGTCGCAATGCCCTGTGGTTGGCGAAGCAGGGATGCGAAGTCCACGTGGTGGATATTTCTGCCGTGGCCTTGGAGCACCTTGAGCGGCGCGCACGACAACTCGGACTGCCGATCACCTGCGAACAGGCCGATCTGGCCAATTGGATCGCCGAGCCCGAGAGTTACGACGCGGCCTTGCTGATCTTCGCCCACTTCCCGCCAGCGGTACGGAAGCATGTGCACACGCAAGTCCAACGCGCCCTCAAACCGAGAGGTTGGCTGGTGTTGGAAGCGTTTTCCCCAGAGCAACTCGGATTGACTTCCGGCGGACCGCGAAATCCTGCCTGGCTCTACAGCGCTGAGATGATCGCCGGGGATTTCGCAGGGATGCAGATCGCTTCGCTGAGCCAGATCCGGATCCGCCTGGATGAAGGCCCCGGACATCAGGGCGAAGCCGCCGTGGTCCGCTTGCTTGCAAGACGAATCGAAGAGCGCGCGGAGTAACAGCGCTCCTTCTGCGGCAAGGATCACCTGCGCGCGGCGCGGACGGGGCGACCTGACGCTTGTCGGCTCCACTCTACCGACCATCTGGCTGGACTGGAGTCGCTGACGGCGCGGGCATACAGTGGGATGGTCAAAAAAGGGGGAAGTGCATGCGCAACTTGTGCCACCAGTCAAGATTCAGCGGTCTTCCTGCATTTAGTTCGGTTTGGCAGCGCGGCGTCACCCTGTTGGAGTTGATGGTCGCTGTTGCTATTGTGGGCATTACCCTGTCCCTTGCGTTACCAAGTTTCAATGACTCGATCGAACGGAATCGCGTCGTATCGACCGTCAACGAAATGGTGGGTGCCATGAATCTTGCCCGTTCGGAAGCAATCCGCACGAACCGGACTGCCACCTTTTGTGCCAGCCTTGATCAAGCGACCTGCGGTGGGACATGGAGTGATGGCTGGATCGCTATCGCTGATCTCGATGGGGATGCGGTCATGGATGTCTTGCGCACTGGCACTGTCAGTGACAAGGACGAAGTTACGGCTGCTGCGACTCAGATCGACTTTAATCAGCGCGGTCTGAAGACAGTCCCGGTGGGTGCGGCCACTATCGCTGTTCAGCCAGCAGGTTGTGCGGTTGGAAAGCCGCATCGTCGCGTCGTTTCCGTGACTGCTACCGGCGGTGCATTTGTCGCCAATCATGGCACTGACGCCAATTGTATTTGATGGGTTCTTTATATGACTACGAAATGGCAAGCTGATACTGAACGTGGTGTATCGCTCATCGAGGTAATGGTGGCAGTGTTGGTGCTTTCAATTGGACTGCTGGGAATGGCTTCGCTTATGGGGGTCTCGTTGCGCAATACCCAGAGTGCCAACTACCGGACTCAGGCGGCTAATCTTGCATACGAGTACATTGACACGGCGCGAGCCTATATCGCCATTGGCGGTGGAGACAAGCTTGGATACATCCTGCAGCCAGCGTGGTCGGCCGCCAATTGCGATATTGCGACCGCGCCTCTCTACAATTGCGGTGGTGGCTTGGACTCCTTGAATTGCGACATCCGACGATTAGGGGACCATGTGTGCCGGGTGTTGCCCGGAGGGCGTCTGCGGGCCACTGCTGTGCCGCTTGGTGGAAATCCGGATCGCCTGCAGTTGACGGTCGACATCTGCTGGACAGATGACCGATCAGGCGCGGGAGCAGTGACTGAGGCCTGCAACAGCGATTCGGAAACCTTGTTCACGTTGGTGACCGAGCTATGAGTATTGTGAATGCGATGAGACGCCGCATTCGCGCCTCCCAGCAAGGTCTGTCATTGGTCGAACTGATGGTCGCCCTCGCAATCGGTGTTCTACTTTTGTTGGGTCTGGTTGAGATATTCGGCTCGACAAGAGCTGCCTTTGGTGCGGCTGAGGGTTCTTCTAGAGCACAGGAAGCAGGAAGATTCGCTACAGAGTTTCTCAAGAGAGATTTGCGGGTCACAGGCCACGTTGGCTGCCTGAACGAACGTGCCTATCTGTCGGCTGCGGGTGGCCTGTTTGTGCACATGAGTGCTGGCGCTGTTGCGGCGGCACCCTATGCGTTCCGTGTCGATTATCCGATTCAGGCCTATGAGTACGCGGGTACAGGGCCGGGAGATGCAGTCGATCTTTCGGCGGGGGCAACCGCTGCCACAGTGAGTGGTGAATGGAGTCCGGCATTGCCGACCGAGCTTGACGCCTTGCTCAACGAGGCAGTGGTTGGAAGTGATGTGCTTGTCGTTCGTTTTTTGAGTCCAGAGTTCGTTGATTCGGTTATTGTTGATATAGCCAATGCGCAATTTCAGATTACAGATCTGGCCGATCAGCCATTCTTTACATTGGATAGTGTCTACGGCGTTACAAATTGTCGAAAACTGAGCCTGGTGCAAGCTAGGACGGCCCCCGTGGCGGGCATTGTGAATGTTGGTATTAGCGGATTGAATGCGGTGGGCTGGAGTGCGCAGTTCGAAGACGGTTATGCACCACCCGGGACGAGTGTGCACAACTACAATTACGTTGTGTACTACGCCGGGATAGATGGTGCGTCTGGCCAGCCATCTCTTAAGCGGCGAAACCTCGATCCATCGAGTGCAACGTTCCTCGGGCCATCAGAAACTTTGGTTGAAGGGGTGGAGTCGCTTCAATTCGTGTTCGGTGTGGACACTAGCGCGCCTCAAGATGATCAGGTGGATGTCTATCACACGGCAGACGGGATTGCCGGACTCCCGGTTGGTGCGGATGACCCTGCGCGGTGGAGGCGGGTGGCAACCGCCCGAATGGGGGTGATTACCCGAAGCCCGAATTCATCATCTGCCGCTCGCGACGCTGCCGCATCACAAATTCGGTTGGCGGATTCTGTGTTCACGTTCGCCGATGATGGGCGGGTCCGCCAGTCACACGAAACACTCGTTTCCATGCGAAATCGGAACAGGAATTGACATGAACCAATTCAATCACTTTCCACAGAGACAACAGCGCGGTGCCGCATTGTTTGTGTCGATGATGATTCTAATACTGCTGACCATGCTCGCTCTGTCAGCATCGCAAGTTACTAGTCTGCAGGAGAAAATGGCTTCTGCGTATTGGGCGGACGCGCGTGCGTTCGAGCGTTCCGAAGCCGCGCTTCGAGCAGAGCAGCGCGCGCTAAGAACCGCTGTTGAGCAGGGTTTGTGTGTTTCGGATTCTGCCAGCTTACCAACTTGGCTTGGTAGCGCCCCGGCGGCTGGCGAGGCTCATGTATTGGCGATCCGCCATGAGGCGGCACGCGGCAGCGGCCTTGAGTCCGAAATCGTTGCCGGCAGTGCATTGGGCGCGTTGGATTGCGCGGTGTTCAAGATAAGTGTGGCAGACGCCGATACCGTGGCCCCAGCTGACGCCAGCGCTTGGTCGGTTGTTCAGTCTGTCTTCGTACCATAGATTTAGCTGTTGAGAAGGAGTTTGGCTATGTTCGCCATGCAATCCGTTTCAGTGAAGCGCGCGCTGGTGGCGCTCGTCGCCGCCCTGACGATGGCGTCCGGGATGTCAGCGAGAGCGGCAATTGATGTTTCGCAAAGCCCGTTGTTTCTTCCTTCGCCGGTTGATCCAAATATCCTGTTCGTGTTGGACGACTCTGGATCGATGTACTGGGAATCTATTCCAGATAGTGCCGTCTTGTTCATGTTCCCCAGACCAAACGGTGTATATGGGAACGCCAGTGAATATAGCAACCAGGTAGCCTCAGTAAATTATGCCTCAGGGAATGCGAATGAGGCCGTTTCTGCTTTGGCTTTTCGTTCGTCTTCCTATAACCCTTTGTATTATAATCCGGCTATTACATATCGGCCTTGGGCAAACGCCGATGGGTCGCTGTGGGCGGATTCGAATCCACTGGCCGCCCGATATCATCCGGCGCGAGGTGGTCCGGGAACCCTGAATCTGACGACAAATGTTACTCAGAACGCACAATGGGTGTATACGAACAATGCCGGGAGTGCGTGGGGGGCTTGGGCTGATAGAAGTTATTACCCGGCGACTTATGCACGGTTCCTAGGTGGGGCAGTTTGGAATGCGGCAAACTATCAACGCGTCGAAATTAAGGTAGCAAATGCTCCTTTCACTGGTGACGGTCGCGAGAACAGAACAGATGTTGGTTGCGTGGCAGGCAGCTGTAGCTACACCGCAGAAATTCAGAATTTCGCAAACTGGTTTACTTACTACAGGTCGCGGCATTTGGCGGCAGCGGCAGGTGTTGGTCGCGCTTTCGCATCCCAGTCGGAGAAAATGCGCGTTGGATTTGGTGCGATCAATAAGTCCGGTACGTCTGTGGATGGAGTGGCCAATACTGAAGTGGTAATGAGCGGCGTGAGGCAATTTTCCGGCGCGGATCGAACCTCATTTTTTAATACGCTTTATGGCAGTAGTTGGGAGCCTTGGGGTACACCTTTGCGCTGGGCACTTGACAATGCGGGTCAGTATTTTTCACGCTCGGACAATCCTGGCCCATGGGGAAAAATACCTGGCACGAACGATGCGAGTAGTCATTTGGCCTGCAGGCAGAGCTACACGATCTTGATGACAGACGGTTATTGGAATGGCGCCGCGGCGGAAACAGCAGGAGCTCAGGCCGATACTGACTCAACGGGTGGTCCAACCATTCTTGGTCCATCTGGTTCGTTCACATTCGACGCGGTGACTCCGTTTCGCGACGGTCGCGGCAACACGCTTGCGGATGTCGCTATGTATTATTGGAAGCGAGATCTACGCGGTACTATAGATAACTTGGTCCCGACATCAACGATCAATCCTGCGTTCTGGCAGCACATGGTGACGTTCGGTATCGGTTTTGGTGTTGCGGGCACGGTTTCACCAACAACAGCGTTCGATGCGCTCGCCAATTCACCGGCGATCAACATCAATTGGCCGAACCCTACAGGTGGTACCGCCCAGGTGGATGATTTGCTGCATGCTGCGATTAATTCGCGCGGTGGTTTCTTCTCTGCCCGTGAGCCAGACGTTTTTGCGTCGGAATTGTCGAGTGTGTTGCAGGAAATTGTTGCTCGCTCGCTTGCTTCAAATGGTGTGTCCGCTTCTGCGACAAGGCGTGATACCAGTTTCTTGGTGTATGTTCCGGAGTTTGACAGCGCGGATTGGACTGGCGATGTCAAGGCCTACAACTTGAATTCGGATGGTAGTCTAGCGAGTGTCGCATGGTCGGTATCGGCTAAGTTCAATTCTGGTTCGCCGGTGGATCATTCCTCTCGCGATATTTATGTTGCCCTCCCCAGTGGATCGAGTTACGCCCTGTCCCCGTTTACGGTTTCTGGGCTCGGTGGGGCTACATCTGCAGAGGCACACTTGGGTATTGTTGCATCGGATATTACAGCTTATGGCACTGGTATCACGGTGAGCGAAGTCATCGATTATGTGCGCGGCAGCCATGCCAATGAGGGAACGAATGGTGGGCCTTTGCGAAATCGCTTGCGAGCATTTGGTGACATCATCGGTTCAAAGCCCGAAGTGATACGCGCCAATAGTTTCGGTTATGAGACCTTGCCTGCTGCTGAGGGAGGCGGGAGTGATGACTCGATCTTCGGGACATACGCACACTTCTTGAAGCAGAAGCGCGCTAAGGATCCGGTTCTTTTCGTAGGTTCGAACGACGGCATGTTGCATGCGTTTGATGCGACGGAGACTGGCGGCGACTTGCTTTTCAGTGTAATGCCGAACGGGTCGTTAGGGTTGGTTAAGGAGTTACCAAAGAAGACGTATGCCCATCATTTCGGAGTGGACGGATCGCCGGCGCAGTTTGACGTAAGACTCGGTGGCTCATGGAAGACAATTCTGCTTACGCCGATGGGTGCGGGTGGGCGGTCGGTATTTGCATTGGATGTGACAGATGCCGGCTCAAGTTTCTCCATGAGCAGCTTCTTGTGGGAGTTCAAGAACGCTAATCTCGGATATACGCTTGGTGATCCAAAGGCTGCCTATTACAGAGGTAACCAGTGGTATGTCACTGTGCCGAACGGCGCTGGTGCGAATGATCATCAGGCGCGGTTGTTTTTCTTGGATCCATCGGATGGATCGATTGAACATAATGTTGTGCTGGGAAGTTCGGGCACAGCTTCCGATCCCAACGGTTTGATGTCGGCTGTTCCTGTAGACAGTGATTTTGATGGTCGAGCGGATACGGTTTATGCGGCCGATTTGCACGGCAACGTTTGGAAGGTTGTCATCAGTGCCGCGGGAGTGCCGACGGTTGCCTATGGCGGTCCGTTCTATGTAGCCAAAGATGCTAGTGGGAATCGCCAGCCAATTACTGGATCGCTTAGTGCGGCGGTCCACCACCTGAGTGGTCAGATGGTGTTTTTTGGAACGGGCAAGTACTTCGAGGTGGGTGACAATACAGTCAGCTCGACGCCGCCGATGGAAACGTTCTACGGTGTCTGGGATAACGGCGCGTCAGTGGGTGGTCGGTCCCAGCTAACGCAGCAGAGTATAACCGGTGAGATTATGACCACGGATGGTCTCGCTCGAACCATGAGCAATGTGGCGGTTGACTGGAACAACGAGAAGGGCTGGTACGTCGACTTGGCAGTAGGTAGCACGAAGATTGGCGAGCGATTTGTCGGGCAGCCAAAGGTGCAGTTAGGTAGGGTATTCTTCACGACGTACACGCCGAAAGGTGATGCCTGTCAACCAGGTGGTGAGAACAGGTTGTACGCGCTTTCAGCTTTGACTGGCGCTGCCAATTTTGGATTTGACGATGCTACATGCACTGACTGCGGTGGCGTTGTGATTGGATCTGATGGCGGGGCGATTGATGTTCCTGATTTTGTGGTTACGCCGCCTGGCTCCGGAGCGTGTAGGCCAGGGATTGATACCGGTTGTGAGTTGCAGTATGTCGATGAGGACGGTAATCCTTGTACTGCAGGCGACTCTGGATGCAGTGCAGTGACGCCCGGGGCAGCGCAAGGTTGTCGGCTTGATATTGGAGTTGTGTTGAGCAACGGTACCCGCTCGATTGGTGGTTTGTCGTGTGGTGTTCAGTCTTGGCGGCAGTTGCAGTAATGTTGTAATCGCGCCTGCCGCTTGGCGCGCGCACCGGCCGGAGTTGGTATGAAATCCCTTAATCGTGGTTTTACGTTGGTTGAACTTATGATCGTCGTTGCAGTGATTGCTGTAATTACGATGATTGCGGTGCCTGCATACAACGAACAGGTTCGAAAGTCTCGGAGAGGGTTGGCGAAGAGTGATCTCTTGGAGTTAACTCAGTGCGCAGAGCGTTTCCACACGACCAATGGCACTTATGTCGGCTTTGATGCTGCCGCAGTGTGCAACGTTAACGGCAGAGATGACGCAAACACCTATGACTTTGCCGCCGCCGCGATTACTAGGACGACTTTTACCTTGAGCGCTACCGCGCAAGGTGGGCAGACCGATGATAAGTGCGGTGACCTCGGCATCAATCAGGCCAACGTTCGCACGCATTCGGCAGGAACCGCGGCGGATCGCTGCTGGGAGTAGCAGCGGTTTCATTGGTGAGCGAGTTATCGAAGGGCGAGCCGGTCGGTTCGCCCTTCGGCACTTTGAGCGTTGCGACTTACATGTTGCGCCGGTATTTCCCGCCCGCTGCAAACAAGACCTGGCTGATTTCGCCGAGTGAGCAGTAGCGGACGGCCTCCATCAGTGCTTCGAAGACGTTGTCGCCTTGCATGGCGGCACGTTTTACCGACGCGAGTTGCGGTGCCCGTTGATCGGCATGGCGGCGCTGGAAGTCGCGCAGGCGGTTGAGTTGTGAGTGCTTTTCGTCTTCCGTTGAGCGCGCCAGTTCGATGGGGCGATCAATGTTCTGGCTGTCGGGGCCAAGGAAGGTGTTGACGCCGATGATGGGCAGACTGCCGTCGTGTTTGCGGTGCTCGTAGAGCATCGACTCGTCCTGGATCTTGCCGCGCTGATAGCCGGTTTCCATGGCACCCAGCACACCGCCGCGTGAGGTGATGGCATCGAATTCACGCAATACGGCTTCTTCCACCAGGTCGGTTAGTTCATCGATGATGAAGCTGCCCTGCAGGGGGTTTTCGTTTTTCGCCAGGCCGAATTCGCGGTTGATGATGAGCTGGATCGCCATGGCGCGCCGCACCGATTCGTCGGTCGGCGTGGTGATGGCTTCGTCGTAGGCGTTGGTATGCAGGCTGTTGCAGTTGTCGTTGATGGCCAGCAGCGCCTGCAAGGTGGTGCGGATGTCGTTGAAGTCCATTTCCTGCGCGTGCAATGAACGGCCCGATGTCTGCACGTGGTACTTCAATTTCTGGCTGCGTTCGTTGGCGCCGTACTTGTCGCGCATCGTGATGGCCCAGATTCGCCGAGCCACGCGACCAATCACCGTGTATTCCGGGTCCATGCCATTGCTGAAGAAAAAACTCAGGTTGGGTGCGAAGTCATCGATGTGCATGCCGCGCGCGAGATAGCTCTCGACGTAGGTAAACCCGTTGGATAGCGTGAAGGCGAGCTGGCTGATCGGGTTCGCGCCCGCTTCGGCGATGTGATAGCCAGATATCGACACCGAGTAGAAGTTCTGCACCTTGTGCTCGACGAAATAGGCTTGGATGTCGCCCATCATCTTCAAGGCGAATTCGGTGCTGAAGATGCAGGTGTTCTGGCCCTGATCTTCCTTGAGGATGTCGGCTTGCACGGTGCCACGTACGGTCTGCAGCGTGCGTGCCTTAAGTGACGCATATTCGGTTGCGTCTGGCTCGCGTCCGTGCGTGGCGACAAACCGCGCGTGCTGCTGATCGATGGCAGTGTTGAGGAACATGGCCAGGATGATCGGGGCCGGGCCATTAATGGTCATCGACACCGAGGTCGTGGGGGCGCAGAGGTCGAATCCGTCGTACAGCGCACGCATGTCTTCGAGATTGCAGATCGACACCCCGGCGTTGCCGATCTTGCCGTAGATGTCGGGTCGCTCGTCCGGGTCCCAGCCGTACAGCGTCACGGAATCGAAGGCGGTGGACAGGCGATGCGCAGGCATGCCTTCCGACACACGCTTGAACCGACGATTGGTGCGGAAGGCATCGCCTTCGCCAGCGAACATACGGGTCGGGTCCTCACCTTCGCGTTTGAACGGGAACACGCCCGCCGTGAAGGGAAAGTAGCCCGGCAGGTGTTCGCTGCGCAGAAAGCGCAGCAGGTCGCCGTCGCCCAGGAAGCGGGGCAGGGACACTTTCGCGATTGCATTGCCGGACAAGGTCTCATGGCGAAGCTGGGTGCGCAGTTCGCGATCCCGGACATGGGTGATGAAGGCATCGCCGGCGTATCGCGCCGCCAAGGCGGGCCACTCAGCGAGAAGGCGCTGGCTGTGAGTATCCAGACCGGACGCAATGCCATCTGCAGCCGCCTGCCAGGCCGGGTCGTCCCGGAGGTGCTCTGGCAACAAGGCGTGCGCCTGACGCAGTGCCTGAGCCTGTTGGGCAAGTTTCGCCTGGCGCGTGGTGGCTTGGTGGTAATGGCGCACCGTGTCGGCAATTTCCGAGAGGTAGCGCACCCGCTCGGGCGGTACACCGGAGCGGCGANNTCGGCAAAGCGCTCGCGGTTGCGCTGGACCTGCTTGCGCACGTCGCGAAGGGCATCCTCGGCACCTTTGCGGTCGAACTTGTTGATCGCCACGACATCGGCAAAATCGAGCATGTCGATCTTTTCCAGTTGCGAGGCCGCGCCGAACTCCGGCGTCATCACGTATAGCGAGACATCCACGAAGGGAACGATGGCGGCATCGCCTTGGCCGATGCCCGAGGTCTCAACGATGATCAGGTCAAAGCCGCAGACCGTGCAGGCGGCGATCACGTCACTCAGGGAGTTGGAGATCTCGCTGCCAGCGTCGCGTGTCGCCAGCGAGCGCATGAGAATGCGCGGGCTCTCGATGGCATTCATGCGAATGCGATCACCCAGCAGCGCGCCGCCAGTGCGGCGGCGCGTGGGATCGATGGAGATGACCGCAATGTCGAGTTGGTCGTCCTGATCCTGTCGCAAACGCAGGATCAGTTCATCGGTGAGCGAGGATTTGCCCGCGCCGCCGGTGCCGGTGATGCCCAGTCGCGGGGTTGGACGCTGTGCGGCGGCGGCGCGCAATGCGTGCAGCGTTGCGGCATCGTAGTGACCGTGCTCGATGGCGGAAATCGCGCCGGCAAGCGCGCGACGATTACCAGATTGCAACTGACCGAGCAGTTCATCGGCGGTCGGGGCATNNTTCGCGAATCTCGGCGGGCACGATCACCCCACCGCCACCACCGAAGACACGGATATGCGAGCCACCCCGCGCACGCAACTGGTCGATCATGTAGCGGAAGAACTCGTTGTGGCCGCCTTGATACGAGGTCACGGCGATGGCGTGTGCGTCCTCCTGCAGCGCGGCGTTGACGATCTCGTCCACCGAGCGGTTGTGGCCAAGATGGATGACCTCTGCGCCCATCGACTGCAGGATGCGTCGCATGATGTTGATCGACGCGTCATGACCATCGAACAGCGATGTCGCTGTGATGATCCGAATCTTGTGTTGCGGGCGAAAGCTGGCGGAGTTCGACATGGACAGACGACGGACGCGGGCGGAAGATCATCTTACCCGCCGCGTCTGCGCATCGTCGAAAAGCAAGCCGGCGGGTACACCTCGCTGTCTTGATCAGCGCTTGGGCTGCAACAGCGTCCCGCTGCATTGGTCTGCACCACACAGGCACGCCCAGAGCTTCTTCAAGCGAGGTGTGTGCGGAACAGATAGACGAATACCGTAGTTGTAAGTCAGTTCCTCGCCCACCGCGATGTCACGCAGGGCTTCGATCACCACGCGGTCCTTGTGCGGTTTGCCGTTGCTGGACTCGATCAGAAACGCCTGGCAGTTCGGTTCGCAACTGTGATTGAGCCAGCGCGCGACATTACCTTTCACATTGGCGTCGATCAGGTAGTGCTCGTTCAGCGTGAACAGGAAGGTGTGCCCGCTGTCGATGCTGTTACCGTAAAGCGCGTCGGCCTCCTCGTGGGTGCGCAGCAGGCCTTTGTATTCGACGACTTTTTCGCCCGCGTGAATGGGCGCGATGGCAAACACGCCATTGCCATGGATGCGTGAGCGACGTTGCTGGATACGGGCGGACATGGGGTGTGCTTAGTTCGTTTGCGAAGACGTGGCACGCTCGAAATGCCAGCGCTCGCCAGCATCGGTGACCAGTTGCAGTTGTGTCGCGCCCACCTGCAGTGACGTCGCCCGACGAAGCGCTTCAAGATAGGCGGTTTCGATAGCCATGCGCGCGGGTTCGCAGCCCATCTTGCTGGCGGCAATGCCACTGATGGCAATCACCGCATCGGATTGCCACTGCAACTGCCCCAGGTAGCGATTGCAGCCATCGAAGCCGCTGATTCGCGTGTCCTCGATATGCAATGTCGGCGGCGCGAGGGCAATGCTGGCGGCATCCAGTTGATCAGATTCCGTCAGTTGCCAGTCGCCTTGAGCGGCGGTTTGCGGGCTTTGCTTGGCGTCGGTGCGCATGCTTTCGTTGGCTCCCGAACAGGCCAGTAGGCCCAGTGAACACAGTGTGCTGAGGATCATCAACCTGCGCACGGCATTCTCCTCAGCAGCAACCATGATCGCCAAAGCCATGCCCACCCGCGCTGACCGCGACTTGCGTCGTCTCGCCGCGTTGGCTGGCCTGGAAATGCTCGGCGATAACGCGCGCGACGGCTTGAGTGACACGCTTTCCGGTGGGGATGTGCAGGAACTCGTTCGGACCATGGGCATTGCTGTGTGGCCCGAGCACGCCGGTAATCATGAACTGCGCGCCGGGGAACTTCTCGCCCAGCATGCCCATGAAGGGAATCGTGCCGCCTTCGCCCATGTAGACCGCCGATTGCCCGAAGGCATCCTGGGAGGCGTGATCGATGGCATGGGAAAGCCAGTGCGACATCGCTGGCGCATTCCAGCCGGTCGAGCTCTTTTCCAGTTCGAACTCGACTTTCGCGCCATAGGGCGGGTTGTCCAGCAGTAACTTGCGCAGCACTTGACCCGCCTTGTCGCCTTCCAGCGTCGGTGGCAGACGCAACGAGAGTTTCACCGCCGTGTGGGGGCGCAAAACATTGCCTGCATTCGACAGAGGCGGAATGCCATCCACGCCGGTAATCGACAGCGCCGGTCGCCAAGTGCGATTCAACACCAGTTCGTGCAGCTCGTTCGCCATCGGCTGCATTTCGGGCAGGAACGGGAATTTGTTCCAGATCGCGTCACCGAGCACCGTCGCTGCGCGCTTGGCTTGCTCGATGCGCTCAGTGGGGATATCGACGAACAGTTCTTCGACACGAACTCGCCCCGTGATTTCGTCCTCAAGGCGCGACAGCAGTTGCCGCAGCACGCGAAAGCTGGACGGCACCACGCCGGAGGCATCCCCCGAGTGAACCCCTTCGGACAGCACTTTGACGACCAGATTGCCGCCCGCCAGGCCACGCAGCGATGTGGTGCACCACAGTTGATCGTAGTTACCGCAGCCCGAGTCCAGGCAGACCACCAAGGAGGGTTTGCCGATGCGCTCGGCCAGATGATCGACGTAGTGCGGCAGGTCGTAACTGCCGGACTCTTCGCAGGCCTCGATGAGGACAACGCAACGGCAATGCGGAAGGCCCTGTTCCTGCAGCGAGCGAATCGCCGCCAGCGAACCGAACAGTGCGTAACCATCATCGGCGCCGCCGCGCCCGTACAACTTGTCGCCTTTGATGACCGGCTTCCAAGGGCCAAGATCGTCGGCCCAACCGGTCATTTCGGGTTGTTTGTCGAGATGCCCGTATAGCAGCACCGCATCGCTGTTGTTGGCGTCGGTGCCCGCGATCTCAATGAAGATCAGCGGCGTGCGGCCCGGCAGACGGACCACTTCGAGCTGCATGCCCTTCAGCGGTTGGGTTCGCGCCCAACGTTCCATCAGTCCAACGGCATCCTCCATGTAGCCATGCGCAACCCAGTCGGCATCGAACATGGGTGACTTGTTGGGAATGCGGATGTAGTCGACCAACTGCGGAATGATTTCGTCATCCCAAAGTTGCGAGATGAATCGGGAGCACTGCTGCGAATCCATGGGCATTCCAGAACCAGGGGCGAGGGCCGCAGTTTACTTGCTGTCCGACCGAGTCGCAGGGAATGGGTCAGAAAAAACCGACAGAAGGCTGCGTGAAGTTCGGACCTTGCATCGGGGTTCCCGCTGATCGTGGCGAGGTCGGCAAATCCGGAGACTGTCCTCACTGGCCGAGCAGCGGTCAGCCCACCCAAATCACCCTGAGGAGAGTTGCCATGAACCGTTTCGCCATGATCCTGAAGTCCTTCGTTCTGTCCCTGGCCTTTGTTGGTGCGGCATTTGCCAGCGCTGGCAAGGTCGACATCAATACCGCCGACGCGGCCACCATCGCTGCCGCACTGAACGGCGTTGGTCCTGCCAAGGCGGAAGCCATTGTGGCCTACCGCACCGAGCATGGTCCGTTCAAGTCGATCGATCAGTTGGTTGAAGTGCGCGGCATCGGTTTGGCAACGGTCGACAAGAATCGCGAGTTGATCGTGCTGGGCGGCGCGAAGTAAGCGTAGCCAATCGCCATCACGCGAGCCAATCCCGACCTGCCCAGTGCAGGCCGGGATTCGCGCTGTTCAGCGGCTCAGGACCATTCGGTCAGCCCTTCACGGGCGTACAGCTCGGCAAAGCTCGGTCGCGCCTTCATGCGCGCGACAAACGCCGCACAGGCGGGCCATGTGGTGGCCGGACGCGGCATGTTGCGCGACCAACGCATCAGCATGAACAGGAAGAAATCCACCGCATACGGCTGATTGCCGCACAGGTAGGCATCGGTACTCGCCAACTGCGAGTCGATGCGAGCGAACAGGTTTTCGATGCGCTCCTGCGCGCGCGCCTTCGCCCCATCGACCGCCGCTTCGCCAGCCGCCTCCTGAGGGTAGAACCAATTCCGGAAGGCGGGCTGCAGGCCGTTCGCGAGCAGCAGGAACCAACTGAGATACAAGCGCTCCTCGGCGCTGCCCGGCGCGGGGGCAAAGCGTCGTTGCGAATCGTTGGCTGCCAACCACATCAGCATGGCCGCCGACTCAACCATCGGTACCTCATCGACCAGCAGCGTGGGCACCACACCGCCAGGATTGAGCTTCAGATAGGCCTCGGATTTTTGCTCGCCTTTGCTGGTGTCGACACGCTGCAGGCGATGCTCGATGCCCAGTTCGATGAGAAGGTGATGCACGCACAGGCTGGCAGCGCCGGGTGAGAAATACAGTGTCAACATGGCAGGTTCCTGAAATCGAGTGGGAGTGAGCGGGTAGGGCACCGCGTTGTTCTGCGATGATGCGAGCCTGACTATGAGGTGCCCATGATCTTGCCGCAATACCGAATTGGACCTTCGCCGATCCCTGGCGCGGGGCAGGGCGTGTTCGCCGCAGAACGCATCGTGGCGGGGCGTGTGATCGTCGCGCCAGACGCGATTCCGCGTGTCCATCACATTGCCGATGTGCATGCCATGCCGAACGCCGAGGCGGCCCTTGCGGCCTGTGTGCGGTGGTTTGAAGACCGATTCACGGTGACGCCGGAATGGCCTGATGAGTGCTACCTCAATCATGGTTTCGACGCCAACGGGCTCTGGCACCTCGGTTTCGTGTTTGCGGCGCGCGAGATCAGCGTGGGTGAGGAAATCCTGATCGATTACCGGCACCTTCTGGATGCGGGGCAGGAAGAGGTTTTTCTGGATGCGCAGACCGGCACACGCATCGTCGGGTGGTCATGGGC
>DEHW01000135.1:0-1191 GCA_002352135.1 Lysobacterales bacterium UBA2790 | reverse complement strand
GCGTTGCTCTGGCGCATGTAGCCAGGATCGATTCCATAGCGTGCAGCGAAGTCTCCAGCCAGTAGCGCACCGCTGTCGTGCACCAGTTGATTGATCGTCTGTGCGTCAGATTTCGGTTGAAAGAAGCAGGTTCCACCCAGCTGCGGATCGCGGAACAGATAGGTCACGCACGCGGCAACGGATTGATCCGACGGAACGAAAAGACGGTCACGATGGCAGATCCATTGCGGTGGTGTGAGTTGGTTGGCTCGTTTCGTGACCAGCGCAAGGCGTGCGTGGCTTTGCAGAACCCGATCACCCGCCAGATACGGTGCAATCGATGCTTCGTAGAGTTGCTTGAAGCGCTCGACGATCACGGTCGGCATGGTCAGCTCGATGCCGGGATAGGCATTGTGTGGCGAGGCGATGAATGCCTGCGCTTGAAGCGAGGCGCGTTCCACCCAGCGCTCGGGCTCGGCCAATGCGTCGTCCAGAATCACGACGCAATGTGGTCCAAACAAGGGGTGAAGGCTCAATCTGGCGTTTGGATTGAACATCGGAACTCAGTCGTCTTGCGGCGTTGATTTGCCGAACAGGAAGAGAAGCGGTTGGTCCAAGCGCTCTGCCCAGGCTTGCTCGCTGTGCTCTGTACCGGGAAAGTAGCGCGTTTGCCAATCGATCTGGGGTCTGTATCCGTGCGCCGCGACGATGGCATCCACACGCGGCTGCAGTATGGGATAGAGCGCGTCCAGCGTGGCATCGCCATGATCGAAGTAGAGGCGATGTCGTCCTGCCTGCGGCAAGTCGGCATCCAGCCAGCTCAACAAGGCATCAGGAACCGGATTGTCTTCAANNCGCAGTTCTTCAACCAGAAAGCGCGCGTAGGCATCTGCACCGGGTGGGATGGTAAACAAGGCCTCGCCGGATTCGCGGTTCAGTCCCAACAGACGCTCCCGCTGCGAAGCGGAGAGAAACCCAAGAGCGCGCTGCGGGAAATACTCGGCATAGCGTGCCGGCCCTGCATTCGCAATGGCGACGACAATGAAGGGACGGACCTTGCCTGCGGCCATCAGGTCGGCCGCAACCTCGTCAACGCGCCACTCCTGTCGGTTCCAACTGCTCCCGCCGTCGAACAGCATTTGTCCATCGTGCATGTACAGCGTGTCGTACGGAGCGGCATCGGGATAATCGGGTGGTGTCCAAACTCCCACG
>DEHW01000013.1 GCA_002352135.1 Lysobacterales bacterium UBA2790 | reverse complement strand
GGATCAGGACTGGTCGGCAAGCCCTCGTAGACGATCGTGGCCGCACCCACGATCAGCGGGCCATAGACGATGTACGAATGGCCGACGACCCAACCGACGTCCGAGGTCGAGAACATCACCTGCCCCGGTCCCACGTCATAGACCGTGCGCATCGACAGCGCCAGAGCCACCGCGTAGCCACCGGTATCGCGCTGGACGCCCTTTGGCTTTCCGGTCGTCCCGGAGGTGTAGAGCAAATAGCTCGGCGCGTTCGATTCGCGCCACACGACCGGCACCTCCGCCTCGGCAAAGGCAGCGCTCGCTGCGGCATAGTCGACATCACGACCTTCGGTCACCGGCATGTCCTTGTCCAGGCCGCGATGTACCACCAGCACCCGAGGTGGTGGCGACTGCGCTTCCGCCAGCGCCGCGTCCACCAACGGCTTGTAGCGAATCACCTTGCCAGAACGCATACCGGCATCGGCGCAAATCAGCAGACTGGGCTTCGCATCATCGATGCGCAGGGCAAGGTTGTGGGCGGCGAAGCCACCAAACACGACAGAATGGATCGCGCCGATCCGGGCACAGGCCAGCATGGCGATCACCGCTTCACCGGTGTTGGGCATGTAGATGACGACACGATCGCCCTCGACGACGCCCAAGCTCTGCAATGTGGCGGCGAAGGTATTCACCGCCCTATGCAGTTGGCGATATGTCCATTCTTGTGTAGTGCCGGTTTCCGTCGACACCGCGATCAGTGCCAACTGCTCGCCTCGCTCCGCCAGATGGCGATCCACCGCGTTGTAGCAAAGATTGGTGCGTCCGCCGACAAACCACTTCCGGAAGGCCGGGTCGGTGGCATCCAAGATCTGCGCGGGTGGCGTCTCCCAGTAAATGGCCTGCGCTGCTTCCTGCCAGAACGCCTGTGGATCATCGATGGAACGGCGGTATTCAGTTTCGTAGTTCATGAGCTCCTCCCAATGCTGACAAGGCTAGCCCTGTGAAGTCCGCGTGTAGCCGCGACTTTGGTCGACTCCTTCATTTTTGATATCTTTGTGATATCTTTCCACTACCAACAGGGGAGAGCCACCATGAAAGAAAACGTCTTGCGCACGCTACCCGGCATTCCGATGCTGTTTGTCAGCCTGATACTCAGCCTGCTGACCTGGTGGCTGATCAGTTACTCCTTCGACCATCACAATTGGCCGCCCTTCTGGGCAGGGCTTGCCTGCGGTGTCGCTGCCCTGTTCCTGCTGCCCGGACTGTTCAGCCTCGAGCCAAACCAGAACGCGGTGGTCAGTTTGTTCGGCAAATACGTCGGAACTGCCAGCGAAACCGGACTGCGCTGGACCTTGCCCTTCTACGGTCGACACAAGGTGTCGATGCGGGTACGCAACTTCGAAAGCGGCAAACTCAAGGTCAACGAACTCGAAGGCAGCCCGATCGAGATCGCAGCTGTCATCGTCTGGCAAGTCATCGATGCCGCCGAAGCGCGCTACAACGTCGAGGACTTCGAGAGCTTCGTGCACATCCAATCCGAAGCCGCACTGCGCGCGATGGCAACGCGCTATCCCTACGACAGCCATGATGGTCGTGTGGCGCTGCGCAGTCATCCCGACGAAGTATCTGCGCAGCTGAAGACCGACCTCGATGACCGACTCGGAAAGGCCGGTGTCGATGTCATCGAAGCACGCATCAGTCACTTGGCGTACGCACCGGAAATTGCCCAGGCTATGTTGCAGCGTCAGCAAGCGGATGCGGTGATTGCCGCGCGCACCAAGATCGTCGAAGGCGCGGTTGGCATGGTGGAATTGGCGCTGGACCAGTTGAAGTCGCGTGGTGTGGTGGAACTGGACCCGGAACGTCGCGCGGCCATGGTCAGCAATCTGCTGGTGGTCCTGTGCGCTGATCGCTCCACTCAGCCCGTCGTCAATGCTGGCAGCCTGTACTGAGCCCGTGGCCGAAAAATCCAACAATGAAAAACGCGCCTATCCGCTGCGCATCAGTGGACAGGTGCTGGAGGCGATGCAGCGCTGGTCGGAAGACGAACTGCGCTCAGTGAACGCGCAGATCGAATACGTCCTGCGCGATGCCTTGCGTCGCGCAGGACGCCTGCGCGACGCAAAGCAGGACAGCGATCCGGGCGACGGCGATCAACCCGGAGGCCAGGTCAGCTGACGACCGGCAAGCAGGTGCAGGTGAATGTGATAAACCGACTGCCCGCCATCGCGATTGCAGTTCATCACGACCCGATAACCCTGATCGGCAAATCCCTCCCGCCGGGCGTAGTCGGCAGCGGCCAACATCAGCCGCCCCAGCAACTCCGCATCGCAAGGCGCCACGTCGTTCAGCGTGGCGACCGCCTTCTTGGGGATGAACAGGACATGCACTGGCGCCTGCGGCTGGATGTCGCGAAACGCCAGCACATGCTCGTCCTCGAACACGATATCGGCCGGAATCTCGCGCCGGATGATGCGACTGAACAGGGTTTCGCTCATGGATCCGTCCTCTTCACGAAGAAAACTCAGGGGGCTACGTTCTGCCGGCTGCCGAAGGCATGCGCCAGCGTACCCCGGTCGATGTACTCCAGCTCGCCACCCAAAGGCACACCGTGTGCGAGCCGGGTGGGTTGAACCTGATGCCGACGCGCCAACTGGGAGAGGTAATGCGCAGTCGCCTCACCTTCGACCGTGGCGCTGGTCGCGATAATGAGTTCTTTGACCTGCCCTTCGCCCAACCGGGAGTCCAGCACGTCCAGACCAAGTTCGCGCGGCCCACGCCCATCCAGCGGGGACAATCGTCCCATCAGTACGAAATAGCGACCACGATAGCCCGTGGCTGACTCCAGCGCGGTCAGATCGGCGGGTGTTTCCACCACGCACAACACGTCGTCGTCGCGTGATGGACTGCGGCAGATGGCGCAGACCGTTTCCTCCGTGAACGTTCGACAGCGTTGACAATGCCCGATTCGCTGCATCGCCTGATCGAGCACCTGCGCCAAACGCTTTCCGCCCGCGCGCTGGCGCTCCAGCAGGTGCCAGGCCATGCGCTGCGCCGATTTCTGTCCGACGCCGGGCAATACCCGCAGGGCGTCGACCAGTTCCTCAAGCAAGCTCATGGGTAATCAGAACGGCAGCTTCATGCCGGGCGGCAAGGGCACACCGGCAGTCACCGCGCCCATCTTGGCCTGGGATGCTTCATTGGCTCGCGCGATGGCATCGTTGAACGCGGCGGTGATCAAGTCTTCGAGCATCTCGATGTCGTCGCTGATCGCCTGCGGATCAATCTGCACGCGACGCAGGTCCATCCGCGCGGTCATGGTGATCTTCACCAGGCCACCGCCAGATTGCCCGCTGACCTCGATATGCGCCAGCTCTTCCTGCGCCTTCTTCAGGTTGTCCTGCATCTTCTGCGCCTGCTGCATCAGGCCTGCCAAGGGTCCACGCATGTTGTTGTCCTAGGTTGGTAAGGGGAAACGGCGGATCAAACGTATTGATCAGGAGGACGGGGAATCGGGGCGAATCGATCCCGGCACCACACGCGCACCGAAATTCGCCACCAATCGCAGAACCACCGGGTGGTTCTGGAATCGGTCCTCAGCCTGTTGTTGCTGCTCACTGCGCTCACGCTCGGTGCGCGCATGCAAGGTCTCGCGAGGCGGTGCGTCGCTGATGAAGTGAATCTGCGGACGCGCACCCAACAGCGCCGTCAAACGTGCGGCCAGCGAATCGACCAATGCTGGCAAGCGCAGATGCTCCAAGCTCGGCGGCAGATGCAACTTCAGGCGCACGCCGTCGTAGCCGGCAAGGCTGGTGCTGGCGGCCAGATCACGCTCGGGACCACTGAGCTGCATGCGCGCCTGCAGCGACAGCCAATCCTCGTTGTCCAGCAGTCGAGCCAGCGGCTCATTGGTCGCCAAGTCATCCGACCGTTCCGGCAGATTGGGGACCGTTTCGACCGCCGATTCTGCCGGGGCGATCGATACCGATGCGGTCGGTAAGGATTCGGGTAACTTGACCGCCGCACTTCCCTGCATCGCCAGCCAGACCGGCGAGCGTGCAGGTTCCACCGTGGTCGCGGCACTGGCGCGCGGCGGCGTGCTTCGCGATGGCGCAGCATCGCCCAGAGCGGCTTGAATTGCCAAAATACTCTGCGCGGCCAGATTTGACGCACTGCCTGCCGAGCCACTGGACGGCCGCGAAGTCTGTCCGCTCGCCCGGTTGCTCGTCGCGCTCGATGCGCTCTCCACCATCGGTGATGTCGCAACGACTTCAGGAAGCTCCAGTCGCGCAAAGGCCAGCATGCGCAACAAAGTCATCTCGAAGCCCAAACGCTCCGTGGGTGCCATGGCCAACTCGCGCTTGCCCTGCAAGGCCATCTGGTACCACAACTGCACCTGTTCGGGACTGATACCGAGCGCCAACTCGCTCACATCGAATCCGATCTCTGTATGCGACACAGCAGGCACCAGCTGCTCCAATTGGATGCGATGCAAACCTTCCGCCAACGCATCCAGCGCCGCGCCAAAATCCGGCGCAATGGCGGCGACTTCATCGATCCGCTGTAGCAAGGCCACACCATCGGCAGAACCCAAGGCATGCAGCAGTCCGCCAATCTGATGCCGATCCACCGTGCCAAGCATGCCGCGCACATCGATATCACGAAGCGCGCCGCCGCCATAGGCAATGGCCTGATCCAGCAGGGACAGACCATCGCGCAAACTGCCATCTGCGGCTTTGGCCAACAAGCGCAGGGCGTGCGCCTCGGCGTTGATACCCTCGGCGGCCAGAATCGAGGTCATCTGCAGCTCGATCTGCTCCTGCGTGAGGCGCTTCAGATTGAACTGCAAGCAGCGCGACAACACGGTGACCGGAAGCTTCTGCGGATCGGTGGTGGCGAGCAGGAATTTCACATGCTCGGGCGGCTCCTCCAGCGTCTTCAGCAAGGCGTTGAAGGCACTCTTGGACAACATGTGCACTTCGTCGACCAGATACACCTTGAAGCGACCGCGCGACGGCATGTATTGCGCGTTCTCAATCAGTTCGCGCACGTCGTCCACGCCGGTATTGCTGGCCGCATCAATCTCCAACAGATCGGCGAAACGCCCGGCGTCGATGTCGCGGCACACCGAACATTCGCCACAGGGCTCCGCACCGACGCCGTTCACACAATTGAGACTCTTCGCGAAGATGCGTGCGATCGTGGTCTTGCCAACGCCACGGGTGCCGGTGAACAGGAAGGCATGGTGTACCCGCCCGCTTTCCAGCGCATGCGTCAAGGCGCGCACCACATGCTCCTGGCCGACCAGTTCGGCAAAGCGGCGCGGACGCCATTTGCGAGCGAGAACGAGATAGGACATGCGCGACAACCTGAGCAATGCGAGGGCGCATTGTGCCAGAGCCAACCCGATCCTCCGAAGTCCGCAGATGTGAGGGCGCGCCGGTCCTGCGATACTGACGGCATGAACTACCGACACAGCTTTCACGCTGGCAACTTCGCCGATGTGCTCAAACACGTCACCCTGCTTGGCCTGATCGACGCCATGCAGCGCAAGGACAAGGGTTTTCTGCTGCTGGACACGCATGCCGGTCGTGGTGGCTATCTGCTGGAATCCAGCGAGGCCCAGCGCACGGGCGAATGCGAAGGCGGCGTTTGCCGCGTGGTTGATCTGAGGCCGCCAGAGCAACAACCCAAGCGCCAGCAACTCAGCCCCGCACCCTTGCTGCGCAGTTATGTCGACGCCGTACGCACCTTCAACGTCGCGACGCACGGCGACGCGTCCGCCCTGCGCGCTTATCCCGGATCACCTTTGCTGGCCGCGCGAACACTTCGCCCGCAAGATCGCCTGATCGCCTGCGAGTTGCAGCCCACCGAACACAAGGCGCTTGGCGAGGCACTGGGCCCGTTTGCCAACGCGCGTGCCGAGTTGCGTGACGGTTACGCCGCCGTGAAGGCACTGATGCCGCCCGTCGAGCGACGTGCGCTGATTCTGATCGACCCGCCGTTCGAAGCCCAGGAAGCCGAATTCGACGCCATTCTCGCCAGCGTTCGCGACGCCCTGCAGCGACTGCCTTCCGCCGTCATCGCGGTGTGGTTCCCGATCAAACGCCGTGCGGGCGTGCAGCGATTCCTGCGCCGCGCTGCCGATCAGCCCGCGACGTCGGTGCTGTTGGCCGAACTGCTAGTCCGACCAGATGACTCCCCGCTGCGCATGAATGGCAGCGGCATGCTGCTGATCAACCCACCCTGGCAGTTCGATCAACAACTGGCGCAGGTCATGCCACAACTGCGCTCACTGATGGGCGAAAACGAACCCACATCCGATCTACGTTGGCTGAAGCAGGCGGACTGAACCCGCTCATGCTGAGGCATAACAACTCGGATGCAGAAAAGGAAATGCCCGCTTGCGCGGGCATTTCTGCGCGTTTCACCGATGCGAAGTCGACTTACTTGATCAGTCGAATCGTCAGCGGGTAACGATAGGCCACGCCTTCGTTGGCCTTGATGGCGGCAATGATGGTCAACACCAACGCGCCAAGACCGACCACAAAGATCAGCAGGAAGCCGATCAGGATAAACATCAGGAAGAACGAGATAACTGCGGCACCGAAGACCGTAATCTGGAAGTTCAGCGCCTCTTTGCCCTGGTCATCGACGAAGGCCATCTTGTCTTTCTGCACCAGCCAGATCACCAACGGACCCAGAACGTTACCGAAGGGAACGATCAGGCCAATCAGCGCCGACAGATGCGCAAACATTGCCCACTGACGTTGCTCGGAGGACGGCAGTCCATTGTCGGACGGCGGCGGTGGCGCAACCGGGGATGGTGGCGGCGGAAGCGGTTGTTCGGGTGTCTCGCTCATGGTGCAGTCTCCAATTGAGGCGTCTTTGGACGCAGGGGTGTCGCTCGCAACGGATGCTGAATACGGTGTCGCACTGTCGTTGCGGACAGAGGACAGTGTCAAGTCCGCGTCAATCCGCCGCGCCCGCCACCGTCATCTGACCGATCAGGACGGAGCCGGTGCGCAGGTGTGACCGGGTATCGACGTCACTGCCGACCGCTTCGATGGCCAGGAACATGTCGCGCAGGTTGCCCGCGATCGTGGCCTCATCCACCGGCCAGGCGATCTGTCCGCTCTCGACCCAGAAACCCGCCGCGCCACGCGAATAGTCGCCCGTCAGCGTACTGACACCCTGGCCCATCAGCTCGGTCACCAGCAAACCGCGCGACATGCTGCCCAGCAGCGTTTCAAAGGACTCACCACGACCCTGCACCAGCAGATTGTGTACACCGCCTGCGTTCGCCGTGCTCTGCAAGCCGAGCTTGCGCGCCGAATAGCTGCCCAGCACGTAGCGCGACAGCACGCCTTCATGCACCAGATCGCTGTCGCAGGTCGCCACGCCCTCGGCATCAAAAGCGGCCGAACGTTGCCCGCGCAGCAGAAACGGACGTTCGCGCAGGCTGAGCCAATTCGGCAGAACCTGCGTGCCCATCGAATCGAGCAGAAAAGACGCGCGCCGATACAAGGCGCTGCCAGAAACCGCCGACAGCAAATGACCGAACAGGCTGCGTGCCACTTCGGGCGCAAACAAGACCGGATAGCGCCCGGTCTGCACCGCACCCGGCTGCAGGCGTGCGATGGCGCGTTCGGCGGCGCGGCGTCCCACGGTGGCCGCGTCCTGCAGCTCATCCGGATGACAGGATGCGGTGTACCAGTAGTCGCGCTGCATCGCCTCATCGCGGCCAGCGATCAGCGCGCAACTCAGGCTGTGACTGCTGCCGCGCTCGCGCCCGATGAAACCGTGACTGTTGGCGTACACCGACAAGCTACGCCCACTCGACAAAGACGCACCATCGGAATTACTGATGCGCGGATCAAGATCCCGTCCGGCCTGCTCGCAGCGCAGCGCGATGTCGATCGCTTGGTCGGCATTGATCTCCCACGGATGCCATTGATCCAGGTCGGGAAACTTGGTCGCCATGCGTTCGGCATCGGCCAGACCCGCATAGGGATCGGCCTCGGTATAGCGCGCAATCGCGCAGGCTTGCTCGATGGTGGTTTCAATCGAGGCCGGGTCAAGGTCCGCCGTACTGGCGCTGCCCTTGCGCTGATCAAAGAACACGGTCAGCGACAGGCCACGATCATGCGTGTATTCGAGCGTCTCGACTTCGCCCATGCGCACATTGACCGCCAGCCCACGATCCTGATTCAGCCCAACCTCGGCTTGGCTGGCTCCTTTGGCCTTGCAGCGAGCCAGGACGCGCTCGGCGATATCGCTCAATTGCGCCAGTATGGCCTCGGGTGTCGCACCCGTGGTTTCAGCAACTCCACTCACCTCACGTATCCTTGCGTTTTATTTGTTCCGGAACAGCCATGCACGATCTGGATCAGGACGACGATTTCGACGTCGCCGACCATGGCCCCAGCCGCAGTCAGCAACGCCGCGATGCCCTCGCGGTCTTTGATCTGGCGGAAAAACTGGTGGGCCTCACTGACACCCAACTCAAACGGGTGCCGCTGACCGACAGCCTGCGCGACGCCGTGCAGCATACCCGACGCATCACCCAGCACATCGCCCGCAAGCGTGAAATCCAGTATCTGGCCAAGCTGATGCGCCGGGATGACGAGGCGGTCGCGGCCATCCGTCGCGCCTTGGAGGGTGATCGCGATGAGTCGCGCCGACAGGCAGCGGCGCTGCATCGCATCGAGCACCAGCGCGCGCAATTGATCGACGGTGGCGAAGCCGAACTGACGGCGTTCTTCGCCCGTTATCCGCAGGCCGACAGGCAACGCGCGCAACATCTGATCAAAGCCGCCCGCGACGAACGCGCGCAACGTCGCGCGCCAGCAGCGTTTCGAGAAATGTTCCAATGGATCAAACAGTTGGAATCGGAGCGCAACACCCAGGCGACGCAAACCGCGAGCTTGGCGAACGATCCGGAAGGCTGAGCACTGAACATGCATTGCGCGCTGTTCGAGGCGGGACACTGCCGATCCTGTACCGACCTGCGCGTACCCTATGTGGCGCAATTGCAGGCCAAACAACAGCGCGCCATGGATCAGCTCGCTCTGCCCGCGCTGCGCTGGCTGCCAGCGCTGGCGAGCGCCGAGGCCGGCTTTCGCAACAAGGCCAAGATGGCCATCGGCGGCACCGTCGATACCCCGCTGCTGGGTCTTGTTCCTCTGCAGGGCGAGCCGGCTGATCTGAGCGAATGCGCGCTGTACCTGCCCGCCATCCGCGATGTGTTTCCGTTGTTGCGCGAATTCATCCAGACGGCGCGCATCACGCCCTACGATCCCGCCACGCGGCGCGGCGAAGGCAAGTTCGCGCTACTGACCTGCGCGCCGTCCGGCGAGATGATGCTGCGCTGGGTCTTGCGTTCGACAGAAGCCGTGTCGCGCATCCAGAAGCACGCCGCAGCCCTGCAAGCGCGCTGGCCAAGCCTGCGGGTACATTCGGTCAATCTGCTGCCGGAAGCAAAGGCCGTGGTCGAAGGCGATACCGAAATCCTGTTGCCCGGCGATGAGGCCTTGTGCATGCAGGTCAACGAGGTGCCGCTGTTCCTGCGTCCGCAGAGTTTCTTTCAGACCCACACCACCATCGCCGCGCAGCTCTACGCCCAGGCACGGCAATGGATTGCACAGATTCAACCCCAGCATCTGTGGGATCTGTTCTGCGGAGTGGGCGGCTTTGCCCTGCACTGCGCCGCGCACGCGAAACGCGTTACCGGCATCGAAATCAGTGCAGAGGCGATTGCCAGCGCGCAACGTTCCTGCACAGCGTTAGGCATCCACAACGTGTCCTTCCAGGCATTGGACGCCAGCGCCTTCGGTCGTGCGAGTGCGGACGCGCCCGACGCCATCCTGGTCAACCCGCCACGACGCGGCATCGGCAACGCCCTGTGCGACCACATTCAGCACAGCGGCGCACGCGACCTCATCTATTCCAGCTGCAACATCGACACCTTGGCTGCCGATCTACGTCACATGCCTGCCTATCGCGCCGTTGAAGCCCGCCTGCTCGACATGTTTCCGCACACCGCGCACTTCGAGACCCTGATCTGGTTGCGTCGCGACGGCTAGATGCCTGCGCGACAGGGCGAATCGCGTCCTGTGCCAACACGATGCGGACGCGATGGAGCAGATCGGCGACACTGTCGCCTCCGATTCCCACTTCATACTCGCACCCATGCCCTACACCCCCATCGTTGCTACCCTCGGCTATGTCCTTTCACCCGATGGCAAGAACGTGTTGATGGTCCATCGCAATGCGCGCAAAGACGATCAGCATCTGGGCAAGTACAACGGCTTGGGCGGCAAGTTGGAACCGATGGAGGACATCGCCGCAGGCATGCAGCGTGAAATCCGCGAGGAAGCACACATCGAATGCCTGTCGATGCAACTGCGTGGCACGCTCAACTGGCCGGGCTTCGGCAAGAACGGCGAGGACTGGCTGGGCTTCATCTTCCTGATCGACCGTTTCGAAGGCGTGGTGCCGCCCGCCAATGCCGAAGGCGATCTGGAGTGGGTGGCGCGTGAGCGGCTGATGGACCTGCCGATGTGGGAAGGTGATCGGCACTTTTTGCCGCTGGTGTTCGACGACAACCCGCGCCCGTTCCACGGCGTGATGCCGTATGCGAACGGACGCATGGTGTCCTGGCAGTACTCGCGACTGTGACAGGCGGCGTCGAAGGCCGCCTGTCACCCGTGATCGTCAGGCCGCCTGCAGTCCTTTGGCTTTCATGAACGTCGTCACGTCGCGCTGCAACTCGCGCAGTTGTTCGTCCAGTGATTCGGTGGCTGCGGTGGCCTCCTCGGCCAAGGCCGCATTCTGCTGCGTGATGGTTTCGATTTCGCTGATGCTGAAACCGACCTGTTCGATGTCTTCGCGCTGGCTTTCCGACGCACTGCTGATCTGATCGGTGAGATGGCGGAAGGACTCGATGTTTTCGGCAATCTGACGGATCGTCTGGGCCAGCTCCGCCACACGACCATTGCCCGCCTTCACCGAACCCGATGATTGCTCGATCAACTGTTTGATGTCTTTCGCCGCCTGTGCGGAACGCTGCGCCAGACTTCGCACTTCAGACGCCACCACCGCAAAGCCACGACCCTGATCGCCTGCGCGAGCGGCCTCCACCGCCGCATTGAGTGCCAGGATATTGGTCTGGAAGGCGATGCCGTCGATCAGCCCGATAATGTCGCCGATGCGTTGACTGGATGAGGTGATGTCGCCCATCGTCGTCATCATCGCCTGCAGCGCCGCTTGGCCTTGATCGGCGACGTGCGAGGCCGAGTTGGCAAGTTCCCGCGCCTCCCTTGCGTTATCGCTGTTCTCGCGCACCATCGAGGTGACCGATTGCATGGTCTGGGTCACGCCCTCCAGATTGGCGGCTTGCTCCTCGGTACGGCTGGCCAGATCCTGTGTTCCGGCGGAAATGTCTCCCGAGGCATGGCTCATGTGTCCGGTGCGTTCGTTGATGTTGCGCATCAGGTCCTGCAGCTCATTCATCAGATTCACCTGCTCGGTGATATCCGTGGCGAACTTGATCACCCGATACACCTTGCCGGAGGGATCGAAAATCGGGTTGTAGCTGGCCTGCAACCAGACCACCTTGCCGCCTTTGCCGATGCGCTTAAAACGGTCCGCAACCGGTTCACCGGAAGCGAGCTTCTTCCAGAACGCCTGATATTCCGCGCTGGCTGCCAGTGCAGGCTCGACGAACATCCGATGATGTTTGCCAACGATTTCGCTTTCGCTATAGCCGACGGCTCGGAGGAAATTGTCGTTGGCCTTGCGGATGGTGCCGTCGACCTCGAACTCGATGACTGCCTGCACTTTGTGAATCGCGTTGAGCTGGCCCTGGTTGTCGGCTTGCTGCAGCGTCCGCTCAGTGACATCGGTGGCGTACTTCACCACCTTCATCAAGCGCCCTTCGGCGTCCAGAATCGAGTTGTAGCTGGCTTCGATCCAGATGTCTTTGCCAGACTTGGCCCGACGCCGGAACAATCCTGCTCGAAACTCGCCGGCACGCAACGCCGCCCAGAAATCGCGATAAGCCATGGTGCTCACCTCTTCCGGCGGCATCAGCTTCGAGTGGTGCTGACCAACGATCTCGGCTGCGCTGTAGCCCAGCACCATGAGGAAGTTGTCATTGGCTTCCAACACCTTGCCCTCGATATCAAACGAAATGACCCCCATCACGCGTCGGATCGCCAGCACCTGGCCACTCATGTCGGTGGCCTGCAACTGGTCGGCGCTGATGTCGGTGGCGATCTTCACTACCTTGATGACTTTGCTGGAACGATCCAGTACCGGGTTGTAGCTGGCCTCCAGCCACACTTCGCGCCCGCCCTTGGCGAGTCGTTTGAAACGTCGCTTCTGTGCTTTGCCGCGCGCCAGTTCGCGCCAGAACTCGGCGTAGGCCTCGCTGCGCGCATCGGCTTCGGGCATGAACAGCCGATGGTGTTGACCGCGAATTTCCTCCAGGCGGTATCCCATCGCCTGCAGGAAGTTGGGATTGGCATCCAGGATTTTCCCTTGCGGATCGAATTCGATCATCGCCTGGGACTGGGACAGTGCATGCAGGGTGGCTTGCCGATCGCGGGAGGAAGCCACTCCCAAACGATCCAACAGGGAAATGACGTTAGACATACGGGTGACTCCGGGGGCTGGTGACAACGGCCACCAGCGCAGGCTCGCTCTTACTAGGCTGATGGGATGCAATCCATTTGCAGGATGCAAAGCCTTTGCTGTTTCTGCGCCCGGATTGCCAGGAAATCCGCCGCCAACGCACCATTTCGCACGGAATCGACGCCAACCCGTTGATTTCACTGGATCGTGACAAATTGAGTCAGCCCGCAAGGCCGTCAATGTCCGACCAAGGTCCTACTCGCATGGAGCAAACGTGCCGCGCCGCACGACGCTTCAAGCGGGTCAGCTGGTGGCGCATCGACGGCGAGCAAGGTGATCCCCAGCCTTTGCGGGTTTCCAGCCTGATGCCTGAGCAGCGATACTGTCGGCATGAACAAATTCGCCCGTGGCTCCAGCAAACTCCCCCTGATCGCCGTCCTGGCCACCGCGCTGGCCGCCGGTCTTGGCCTTTACTTCGGGCAGCAGATGGTTTCGACGCCGCCCAGCCTTTCGTTGAGCAACAGCCTGCTGTACCCAGCCCCGCGTGAAGTACCGGCGTTCTCGCTGCAGCTTGCAGACGGCAGCGATTTCGATCAGGAAGACCTGAAAAACCGCTGGTGGCTGGTCTTTATCGGCTTCACCCATTGCCCTGACATCTGCCCGACCACACTGCAGGCGCTCTCGGATGCAGAGAAATTGTGGACCGATGTCGATGCCGCGATTCGTCCGCGCATTCTGTTCGTCTCGGTCGACCCCGAGCGCGACACCGCCGCCAAGGCCACTGAATACGTGCACTACTTCAGTCCCGACGCGCTGGCGGCGACCTCCACCCACGAGGTGCTGACGCCCTTCGCGCGCAGCTTCGGTCTGGTCTACATGCAGGTGCCACTGGATGGTGGTGGCTATACGGTCGATCACTCGGCCTCGATTGCCATCGTCAATCCGCAAGGACAGCAGGTGGGGCTGGTCCGTCCACCGCTGGACCCGAAGAAGATCGCCGACGATTTGCACGCCTTGATCAAACAAGGGCACTGAAGGATGTCGTCGTTGGCCGTTCTGTTGCAGTACGCGCTGCCGCACCGTTTCTTGTCGCGTCTAGTGATGTGGGCGACGCGCCTGCGCATTCCGTTCTGGAAGAATTTCCTGATCCGCCAGATCGCCTCGCGGTTCGCAGTGAACTGGGATGAAGCCGCCGAACATGACTTGGCGGCCTACCCGCATTTCAATGCCTTTTTCACGCGTGCGCTCAAGCCCGATGCGCGTCGCGCCGATGCCGATCCTGCCAGCCTGCTGATGCCAGCGGACGGGCATATCAGCCAGGTTGGACGCATCGAAGACGGACGCATCTTCCAGGCCAAGGGCCAGTCCTTCACCGCCGCCGAACTGCTTGGTGATGCCGAGGCCGCCGCACCCTTTGTCCAAGGCGAATTCATCACTGTCTACCTGTCGCCTCGCGACTACCACCGTGTGCATATGCCATGGGCGGGAACATTGCGGGAAACCGTGCATGTGCCCGGTCGATTGTTCAGCGTCGCGCCGTTTGCGGTGCAGGCCATCCCACGCCTGTTTGCGCGCAACGAGCGCCTGGTCTGTCATTTCGATACCGATTTCGGACCGATGGCGGTGGTGATGGTCGGCGCGATGCTGGTTTCCGGTGTGGAAACGGTCTGGAATGGCGTCGACATCCCACCTTACGGCAACCGCATCGTCCGCCGCGACTGGCGCGGCAAGCAGATCCATCTGCAACGCTTCGACGAGATGGCCCGCTTCAACATGGGCTCGACCGTGATCGTGCTGGTCCCGCAGGGTGTGCATCTGGATGAAGCCCTGCGTGCCGAGCAAGCGGTTCAAGTGGGACAGGCGCTGGGGCGATTCGCTACCCGCGTCGGCTGAGTCGCATGGCCGCATACGGTTTCCACGGCGGATTGCAGCTCGACAAACATACCCGCGACGTCATCGCGCGACCGATCCAGGACGCCGCACCGAGCGCGGTGCTGGCCTTGTCTTTGCAGCAGCATCGCGACCTGCGCCTGCACGCCTGCGTACGCATTGGCGATTCCGTGCACGCTGGTCAAGTCGTGGCGCGGCCCGATCTGGACATCGGCGACAACCGGCTTGGAGCGTGGCTGCACGCGCCCTGCGATGGCGAGATCATTGGCATCGAATCGCGGCCCTTGATTCAGCAGCCGAAACGATCTGGTCCGCATTTGTTGCTACGGGTGCGCGAAAGTGCACCCGTCGCGACGCGGCAGCTCGACGCACTGAGCACAGCGGAATTGCTGCCCGCCATGCTGGCGCAGGCAGGACTCAGCGGGCTGGGTGGTGCGAATTTTCCCAGCGCTGACAAGTTGATCCACCGCGTCGACACGCTGATCCTCAATGGTGCGGAATGCGAGCCATGGATCGCCTGCGACGAAGGCCTGCTGATCGAGTCCGCAGCACTGGTACTCGAAGGTGCCCAAGTGCTGGCACGCGCCTGCGCCGCGCAACGCATCGAGTTGGCACTCGAATCGCATATGACGCGTGCCATCGATGCCGTGCAAGCGGTCCTGCGCGAGCGCATCGCCGACGATGCCGTGCCAGTGCGCTTGCACTGCCTGCCGAGTCGCTATCCGCAGGGCTCGGCGCGTCAGTTGATCGAGGCCTTGACCGGCAGACAGGTGCCGCTCGGTCAGCACAGCGCCGCCGTTGGCGTCGTCGTGCATAACGTCGGCACGGCGCATGCAACGGCGTTGGCCAGTCGCGGACAGGCGTTGACGCATCGAATCGTCACCGTCAGCGGACCCGGCGTGCATGCGCCCGGCAACTACCGCGTCGCCCTCGGCAGCTCGGTGGCTGATGTGATCGCGTCGGCAGGCGGCTACACCGAACAGGCCCGACGCTTGCTGATCGGTGGTCCGCTGATGGGCGTGGCCCTGCCGCATGATGACTTCGCTTTGCAGAAAGGCAGCAACTGCGTGCTGGTGCTGGACGAGGTTCGAACGCCGCAAGCCGAGGTCACGCCAGCCTGCATCCGCTGTGGCGACTGCGCTGACGTCTGTCCAGCACGGTTGTCGCCACACTTGCTGTGGCAATCCGCACAGGCCCAGCGCGCCGAGCGGGCTCGCGCGGATGGCGTGATGGCCTGCATCGAGTGCGGTCTCTGTGATCTGGTGTGTCCTTCGCAGATCGACCTGACGCGCCAGTTCCGCGACCTCAAGCACGCGCTCTGGCAAAGTGATCACAAGCAGCAGCAAGCGCTCGCCGCACGCCAGCGCTTCGAACAACGCAATCTGCGCCTGCATCGCGAGGCCGAAGCACTCGAAACCAAACGCGCCAATGCGGGCAAGGAAGCGCTGAGTGCCTCGGTGGTGGCTGCCGCCATCGCCAAAGCCAAGGCTCGCCGCGCGGGCACGCGCAGAGACGATGGCGGAGAATCGGCATCGTGAAACATTTCGACATCGCCAACGCACCGCATCTGCCGATTCGCCCGACGGTGTCGCGAGTCATGCTGTGGGTGTTGATCGCCCTGCTGTCCGGCATTGCCGTGCAGACGTGGCTGTTCGGAATCGGCGTGCTTCTGCAGATCCTGATTGCGCTGCTGTTCGCTCTGGGCATCGAAGCCGTGTTTCTTCGCCTGCTGCAGCGTCCGCTGCGTCCTGCCCTGCTGGATGGCAGCGCAGCGGTGACGGCGGTGCTGTTCGCCCTGTGTTTGCCGCCGCTCGCGCCCTGGTGGATCAGTGCGCTCGGCCTGCTGATCGGCATCGGTCTGGGCAAACAGTTGTATGGCGGACTCGGCTACAACCTGTTCAATCCAGCGATGGTGGCCTACGCCGCGATGCTGATCAGCTTTCCGGCCCACTTCGGACATTGGCCTGCGCCCTTGCTCGATGACCCACTGAGCAGCACCGATGTCCTGCGCGCGATCTTCATTGACCCACAATCGGCTCTGCCCTGGGACACTCTGGCGCAGGCCACGCCACTCGACCAGAGCCGCCAGGCGCGCCTGCAGAATCTGACCTTGGGCGAATGGCAGTCGCGGGCCATCTGGTCGGCGGCGCAACCGAAGGCTTGGCAAATGCTGGCATTGGCCTGGGCATTCGGTGGTCTGCTCCTGTTGTGGCGACGCGTCACGGCATGGCAAGTACCGCTCGGCGTTCTCGCCGGTGTATTGCTGACCGCGACGCCACTGTGGCTGTCGGCGCAGGATCAGGCGTGGTCGCCACTCACACACCTCGGCTTTGGTGGATTGATGCTCGCCGCGTTTTTCATTGCCACCGATCCGGTGTCCGGTTGTGCCACCGCGAAGGGGCGCTGGCTGTTCGGCTTCGGCGTTGGCGCCTTGACGATACTGATCCGGCAATTCGGCAGCTACCCGGATGGCATCGCCTTCGCCGTCTTGCTGATGAACGCGGCAGCGCCCTGGATCGACCTGCACACGCGGCCACGCTATTACGGAGA
>DEHW01000096.1:13018-16551 GCA_002352135.1 Lysobacterales bacterium UBA2790 | reverse complement strand
CGGATTTCGCCGACCATCACGATGTCCGGGTCCTGTCGCAGGATGGCGCGCAGGCCGCGTGCAAATGTCATTTCGACGCGTGGGTTGACCTGGGTCTGGCCGATGCCATCGAGGTAGTACTCGATGGGGTCTTCCACGGTGAGGATGTTGCGGGTGGCATCGTTGAGCGTGCTCAGTGCGGCGTACAACGTGGTGGTCTTGCCGGATCCGGTGGGGCCAGTGACCAGCAGGATGCCGTGCGGCCGATGGATCAGTCGGCCAACATGGGTCTGCGTCGCCTCGTCCATACCCAGTTGGGACAAGTCCAAACGGCCCGCCTGCTTGTCGAGCAGACGCAGCACGACCCTTTCGCCATGTCCGGCAGGAATGGTGGACACGCGCACATCGACCGGACGCCCGGCTATCCGCAGGCTGATCCGGCCATCCTGCGGCAGACGCTTCTCGGCGATGTCGAGCTTGGCCATCACCTTGATGCGGCTGACCACCGGTTGCGCTACCGACTTCTGCGGGCTGAGCACTTCGCGCAGCGCGCCATCGACACGAAAGCGCACCACCAGCCGGTGTTCGAAGGGTTCGAGATGGATGTCCGAGGCGTTTTCCTTGACGGCTTCGGTCAGCAACGCGTTGATCAGACGGATGATCGGCGCCTCGTCTTCGGATTCCAGCAGATCCTGCGGTTCGGGCAAGGCATCGGCAAGCTGGTTCAAATCCGGGTGTTCATCGAGATCCGCCGCCATCGCCAAGGCATCATCGCCGCCACCCTCGTAAAGCTGGCGCAGCAGTTGTTCGTAGCCGGACTCGGTGTATTCGACGAGTTGCAGTGGCCGTCCGGTATGACGGCGCAGTTCCGCGAGGACTTCCGCACTGACGCCCGGCCGCCACGCGACTTCCGCCTGTCCGTCACGGTAGGCGACCACGGTCGCGCCGTGCCGACGGGCGAAGCCGAAACTTGGCCGCGCGGGCAGTTCCGTCATGGACGGTCTTCCTCGACCGGTGGCGGGTCGCGGAACAGATCGGGTGAGCCGTCTGGTGCGGTCACTGCGGGTTGTTGCAGGGGCGGCAGCAGCGGTTGGTTCTCGCCCGCAATACGGCTGCCTGCACGCTCGCGGATCTTGATCTGTTCGCCACGGATGAAATTGTATTTGTCACTCGACAGGGCCGATTCGGTGATCGCGTCACGCAGAATGATCGGGCGCATGAAGATCATCAGATTGCGCTTGTTGCGCGTGGCTTTGCGGGACTTGAAGAGATTGCCCAACAGCGGAATGCGCGACAGACCCGGCACGCCTTGCGCATTCTCGGTGGCCTCATCGGTGGTCAAACCGCCCAGCACGAGCAAGCCGCCATCTGGGACCAGCACACTGGTGCTGAGTTCGCGCTTGTTGGTGACCAGATCGACCGCGCCACTGGTGCTGGGAGCCAGCGCCGAAACTTCCTGCTTAAGATCCAGACGCACCGCATCGCCTTCGTTGACATGCGGGGTGACGGTAAGGATCACACCGACATCTTCGCGATCAATGGTCTGGAAGGGATTGGTGGGCTGATTGACCCCGCCAGTGGTCGAGGTGTTGGTGTACTGACCGGTCAGGAAGGGAACCTCCTGTACCACCTTGATCTGCGCTTCCTGATGATCCAGCGTGACGATGGACGGACTCGACAGTACGTTGGCGCGACCATCACCACGCAGCGCTTTCACCAGCGCCCCAAGTTGAAAGACCGTCGTTTCGGTGCCTCCAATCGGCAAGGTAATGGCGCCGCGCAGATAGCCAACGTTCAGCCCGTTGCCACCCAACACGCTGAACGGGTTGGTGATTCCGCTGACGATCCCACCCGTGCCGGTGGAGTTGTTGAAGTTGGTGCCGCCGATCAGTCCCTCGCCATTGCTGTTGAGGTCACTGGTCTGCCACTGCACGCCCAATTCCGAAGCCAGCTCGTCGGATACTTCGACGATGATGGCCTCAACCTGTACCTGCGCACGCCGCACATCCAGTTGCCGCACCACCGCCGCCAGTTCGCGGTAGATCGCCGGTTTCGCGCTGATGATCAGGGCGTTGGTTTCGTCATGCGCTTGAATGGTGGCGGGCTTGGCTTTGCCTTCCGTGGTGTCGGCGCCGGTCAGGGTTTGCGCGATGCCTTCCAGAATGGGCACCAGTTCCGACGCTTTGGCATTGCGCAGGTAGACCACCTGCGTGCTGTCACCGCTTTCCAGCGGTGTATCGAGGTGGGCGATCAGGGCGCGGGCGCGCAGGCGCTTGGCGCGGTCGCCGGACAACAGCAGTGAGTTGGTGCGCTCGTCGGCCAGGAAGCTGCTGGTATTGGCGGCACCGGCCGGTGTGGTGCCGGTGGGTGCGGATTGCTCCAGTGCCGCCAGCGTGCGCGCGACTTCTGCCGCACTGGCGTGGCGCAAAGGAATGACCTCCACCTCGGCGTCGGAGGCAACGTCGATCCGCCGAATGATGCTCATCAGGCGTTCGACATTGGCGGCGCGATCCGAAATCAGCAGGCTGTTGCTGCGACCATGCGCCACCACGCTGGACTGCTGTGGCATCAGTGGTTGCAGAAGGGTGCTCATCTCCTGCGCCGAAACATGCTTGAGATCGATGACGCGTGTCACCAGCGCATCGCCGCCGCCGTCGTTGCCATTGACGCTGCCGTACTGCGCAGCACTGACATCGGGAACGATCTTGGTCATACGGCCCGCCTGCACCGCGGCAAAGCCATGAACCCGCAGGACCGACAGAAACACCTCGTAGATCTCATCCGCATTCATTGGCTGCGTCGAGACCACGGTGACATTGCCGGTCACGCCAGGATCAACGATGAAGCTGCGTCCTGTGATCTGGCTGACCGTTTCGATCAGGACATTGATCTCGGCACCTTTGAGATTGAGCGTGTGCCTGCCTGCTGTGGGCGGTGTCGCTGCCTCCTGTGGTGCCGAAGTCGGGAGTATGACCTCGGGTACTTGCTGTGCATGGGTCGCCAGTGAGCCAAGCAGCAAGCCGAGATTGAGAAAGAGGGAAGAACGCTTCATGGAAGACCCTTGGCGCGCATCGGAAAAGGAGGAGGGACGGCGGAACACACTCATTGCAGCTCGATCGAGAGTTGCTGCTCCTGGCCGTCACGACGGATGGTCAGGCGCAGGCTGCGGGCATCTTTCAGATTGTTCATCAGTTCAACCTGCCGTTGTGGGCCATCGAGCGGTATGCCGTTGACCGAGGTCACCACGTCGTTCGGGCGCAGTCCACTGCGCGCCATCAACTGGGAGTCGCGTCCAGCCGATAAACGCACACCGGCGAAGCGGCCATTCTCCAGCACCGGCACGACCTGCAGATCCTTCGCCAGAGTGGCGGCGTTGATGGCGGTGTTGGCCCGGATCGAGTCAAGGTTTGGACCGCGTACCGCGATGTTCGGATTGATGAATGGCGCTGGCGTTCCCGGGCGCGGTCTGCCCGCATTGCTGTGGGAAGGCGACTGCCCTGCCGGGCTGGTCGATGAGCCGATGTCGTTCTGCGGCAGGCTCAATCCTTCCAGCG
>DEHW01000096.1:0-12849 GCA_002352135.1 Lysobacterales bacterium UBA2790 | reverse complement strand
AGCATCCACAGCAGCATGGCGACCGCCACACCCAGCGCGAGCTGAGGCCATCGCAACGAGCGGCTGTCCGGCAGCATGCGCAAGTCCATCTCAACGGCGCCGACGGCGCCGCCGTGCCGCTGGATTGGTCGCACCAGTTTGCGCTGGCTCGTCGTTGTCCGCATCGTCTGCGGCGGGTGCTGTCGGCGTCGACGGGCGCTCGATGACCGGCACGGGTGCCAGCAACTCGGCGGTGACCGAAGCGGTGGGGATCTTCTGCTCGATGTAGGCCTCGATGTCCGGCAGGCTCATCGCGTACATGTCGCAGGCGAAGCTGATCGCGTCGCCCTCGGCACCAAGCCGGGCGGTGCGCCCGATGCGATGCACGTAGTCCTCGCAGTCGTTCGGCAGATCGTAGTTGTAGACGTGACTGACGGCATCGATGTGCAAGCCGCGCGCGGCGACGTCGGTGGCCACCAGAATATGCAGTTCTCCGCGCTGGAACTTGGCGAGCAGGCTCTGGCGCTTCTTCTGCGGCACATCACCGGACAGTACTGCCACACTGTGTCCGTGGCGTTCCAGGCGGCGTTGCACTTTCTCAGCGGCGATCTTGGTGTTGACGAAGATCATGCTGCGACGCGCGTCGTTCTGGCGCAGCAGATTCAGCAGCAGCGGGAGCTTTTCTTCGGCGGCCGGGAAATACACCACCTGACGCACCCGCGCCGCCGTGATCGTCTCGGTTTCGACGGTCAGTTTCTCCGGCTCGTTCATATGCTCATAGGCCAGCTCGAGCACGCGGTGGCTAAGAGTGGCTGAGAACAGCAGGCTCTGACGTTCCTTGGCGCCCGGCATGCGGCGCAGCAGGAAGCGGATGTCCTTGATGAAACCCAAGTCGAACATGCGATCTGCTTCATCCATCACGACCGCCTCGCAGGCCGCCAGTGAAAAGACCTTCTGCCGGTAGTAGTCGATCAACCTGCCCGGCGTCGCAATGATCACATCGCAGCCCGCACGCAGCATCTCGCGTTGCTTGTCGTAGTCGATGCCGCCGTAGATCAGTGCAAAACGAAGTCCCGTATCCGCGGCGATCTTGTGGGCATCTTTCTGGATCTGGATGGCCAGCTCTCGCGTCGGTGCCAGAATCAGTGCTCGTGGATCGGTATCACCCCGGTTGGCGATGGCGGGACGGGTCAGCAATCGATTCACCACTGCGACCAGAAAGGCGATGGTCTTGCCGGTGCCGGTTTGTGCCTGACCAGCGACATCGCGCCCCTGCAGAGCCAGCGGCAAGGTCAGGGCCTGAATCGGTGTGCAACGCGAGAATCCGGCGGATTCCAACCCGGCCAGCAAAGTGGGTTGCAAGTCCAGAGTGGAGAACGCGATATCAGTCAGGGGTTTGTCGCTCATGAAATTCCCGGCGATCCACCGAGTCGGTGTCCGCTTGCGTGATGACCGCCAATGTCCGCACACTGCTTCCTAGCGGGCAGGTAGCGCGAACGACGATGCTTGTGTTTGTCGAAGTCCAGCCCCAAGTGTAGCCCATGCTTTGGCAATCCACTCCGGCGATCCTGTACTGGGGGGAGAGATGCCACGCACCACAATTCGTCCGTCTTCGGGAGCAAGCGAGTGAGCGATCTGGTCAAACACGTCGGCGATGCCGACTTCGCTGCGGAAGTGCTGCAGTCCAGCGAACCTGTACTGGTTGATTTTTGGGCCGAATGGTGCGGCCCCTGCAAGATGATCGGTCCGGTGATCGATCAATTGGCGGGCGAGTACGCGGGCAAGCTGAAGGTGGTCAAGGTCAATGTCGACCACAACCCGGCGACGCCGCGTCAGTTCGCGGTGCGCGGCATCCCGACGCTGATTCTGTTCAAGGATGGCAAAGTGGCAGCGACCCAGGTCGGTGCTGTCAACAAGTCACAACTGGCGCAATTTGTGGATCGCGCGATCTGACCGGTGCCAAAAACACGAAACGCCGATAGCTCGGCGTTTCGTCGGTCTGCAAACTCGATGGCGACTCAGGACTTGCGGCCTGCTTCCTCGTCGCGGATGAATTTGCGGAACTTGTAGTAGAAGAATGCGCCCATGCCGATCATGAAAATAATGCCGGCCAGGCTGTAAAGGCCTGCGTCGGTCGTCAGTAGCGCGCGCCATGCGTCCATCGTGAACTCCTCGTTGGGGTTTGCCGTCGGGTCTGCCGCCCAGACTAGACAACCTGCTACTGCGGCAATTTGACTCACCTCAATTCCTGAACACCCGCTGGTCGCAGACCTCTGGAAGGTGGCGATCCGTAGCATGACTCTTGCGGTGCCGGTGTCTGCGGTGTTAGCGTTTCATTTGTCCGAGCGAGAACCGTGTGGTCATGCCCGAAACGGTGCAGTCCATGAGCGTTCGTATCGCCGTCCCGTTCCCACACATGTATTCCGATCGACGTTGGATCGGCATCGTGCTGCCGCAGGCGGACGCCGCCACCCTTCCTCTGTTTATTGCTCGCAACAGCGAGGTAACTCAATTGTCCGAGAACGAATCCCTTCCCCCGACCGAGTCTTCGGTAGTGGTTTCCCCTGCGGTTACGCCCATTGCTGCTGCAACGGCGTCGATCAACGCCCCCGAGGTGACTGCTGAGTCGGTGTCTGAAACGCCTGCCAGTCATCCGCCTCGCGAACGCGCACCTCGGCGTCCAAGACACGCCCCGGCGGTTGCCGATGCTCGCGCCGCCGAGCCCGAAAGTACCGTGCCGTCTGAGTCACCGATGACATCGGCACCCCATGCTTCGGCGCTGGAAAACGCCCCCGCGCCCGCCCCGGTTTCGACTGCTGATCAGGCCTCTGTCAGCTCGTCGGACGCGGCAACCGGCGCGTCTGGCGACTCCGACGCTGAGGGTGGCGATGCACCACTGGACGAAGCGGCCGAAGCCGCGCGTCGTGAGCGCCGCGAAAGTCGTCGCGAGTTCCGTGAGCGGCGTCGTGAGCGGCGCAATCGCGAACGCGAGTCGCGTGGCGGCAATCCAGGCGAGGCAGGTGACGGCGACGAGAGTGGCGGTGGCCAGAGTTATCAGCACTATCAGCCGCCCGCCGATCTGCCGACCTACAGCCTGACCGAGCTCAAGCGCATGAACGCCGGTCAGTTGCTCGATCTGGCCGAGACCTTGCGCATCACCGATGGCGTCGCGCGCATGCGCAAACAGGACGTCACCTTTGCCATTCTGAAGGTGCTTACCCGTTACGGCGAAGGCGTCGCGGGCGAGGGCGTGCTGGAAATCCTGCCCGACGGCTACGGTTTCCTGCGCGGTGCCGAGGCCAGTTATCTGGCCGGACCGGATGACGTCTATATCTCGCCGAGCCAGATCCGTCGCTTCAATCTGCGGACGGGCGACTACATGACCGGCAAGATCCGTTCGCCGAAGGATGGCGAACGCTATTTCGCCCTGGCCAAGGTCGACACTATCAACGGTGAGCCGCCGGAAGCCTCGAAGAACAAGGTGCTGTTCGAGAACCTCACCCCGTTGTTCCCGCGCCAGCGCTTCGTGCTGGAGCGTGGCAATGGTTCGACCGAGGACATCACCGGCCGCATCATGGATCTGATGAGCCCAATCGGCAAAGGTCAGCGCGGTCTGATCGTCTCGCCGCCGAAGGCCGGCAAGACCATGTTGTTGCAGAACATCGCTTCGGCCATTTCCTACAATCACCCTGATGTGCACCTGATGGTGCTGTTGATCGACGAGCGCCCGGAAGAGGTCACCGAAATGACTCGTACCGTGCGTGGTGAAGTGGTCAGTTCCACCTTCGACGAACCCGCTGCACGCCATGTGCAGGTGGCCGAGATGGTGATCGAGCGCGCCAAACGTCTGGTCGAGCACAAGAAGGACGTGGTGATTCTGCTCGACTCGATCACTCGTCTGGCGCGCGCCTACAACACCGTGGTGCCGAGTTCCGGCAAGGTGCTGACCGGTGGTGTTGACGCCAATGCCCTGCAGCGCCCCAAGCGATTCTTCGGTGCGGCGCGCAATGTGGAAGAAGGCGGCTCCTTGACCATCATTGCCACAGCGCTGGTGGATACGGGCAGCAAGATGGACGAGGTGATCTACGAAGAGTTCAAGGGCACTGGCAACATGGAAGTGCATCTGGATCGTCGTATCACCGAGAAGCGCGTTTACCCCGCGATCAACATCAATCGTTCAGGGACGCGCCGTGAAGAGCTGCTGATCGATCCCGACTTCCTGCAGAAGATCTGGATCCTGCGCAAGTTGCTGCATCCTATGGACGAACTCGCTGCCATCGAGTTCCTGCTCGACAAGATGAAGAACACCAAGACCAACGAAGAGTTCTTCAACTTCATGAAGCGCGGTTGATCTTCCGCGTCAGCAGTCGGTTGAGCAACGAAGCCCCGCAATGCGGGGCTTCGTTGTTTGTCGTTCTGATCAAGGATGAAAGCGTGAGCGAGGGTTCGGTGTGCCGCGACCTGCGGTCGGTACCCTCAACCTCGTCGCCTCAGTCCTGCGCCGCTGCCTCACGTCCCTGCTGGCGAATCAAGGCTTCTTGACGGGCGTCTTCAATCGACCACAACACGGCGCGCACATCGGCGCGGCGCTCGTCGAACTGGAAACGTCCTGTTAGCGGATGGTCTGGCGTGAGCTCGCCGCGTTCGTGCAAGGCCCACATTTCCTCGCCGTAGTGCGTTTGCAACAGGTCTGGGGCAAAGCGTCCCAGCGTGTCGCGCAGGTTGTGCACATCGCGAAGCAGCATGGCGCGGGCGGCGTTGTTGCCCGCCGCGCTGACGACCTGCGGGAAATCGATGATGACCGGGCCATCGGGTGCCACCAGAACGTTGTATTCCGACAGGTCGCCGTGGATCACATCGACGCAGAGCATGCGTACGACATCGCGAATCAGGCGCGTGTGGTAGTCGCGCGCGGTCTCGGCAGCGAGGTCGACCTCGCCGAGGCGTGGCGCACTGAAACCGGCTTCATCGGTAATCAGCGACATCAACAACACGCCGTTGAAGTAGCCATGCGGCTCGGGGACGCGGACGCCGACCGCCGCCAGCTTGTAGAGCGCGTCGACTTCGGTGTTCTTCCAGTCTTCTTCCTGCTGTCTGCGGCCGAACTTGCTCGCTTTTCCGATCGCTCGCGCCTGCCGACTGCCGCGAACCTTGCGCCCCTCCTGATACAGCACACGCGCCTGAAAACTGCGCTGCGCCATGTCCTTGTAGACCTTGGCACACAGGACCGCATCGCCGGCACGCACCACATAAACCGAGGCTTCCTTGCCGCTTTTCAGTGGTCGCAGCACCTCATCGATCACGCCATCATCAAGCAGGGGCTGGAGGTCCTTCGGGGTCTTCATGAATTCTCTGTTCTTGCGGAGACTCGGCGTGGCTCGCGTCGAGTCAGCATTGGCACTGATGGCTCTATGGCAGACGCCGCGGCTTGCGATCCGGTCATTTGCCGATGTCGATATCCGGAATCTCGTAGTCGTAGTCCGGCATCAGGTAGTCAGGCAATTCTTCGCTGCAATCGACGATCTGACAGCGACGGCGTTGCAGGTAGGTGTCGCGCAGCAGCAGGTAGTCGTCTTCGGCGTCATTCAGCATGTGGTCGTAGGCGAGCACGCCCGCGCGGGCGTCAAGACCATACAGAAAACTCACCCCGACGCCGTATTCGCTGGCGACTTCGCTGACCAGACTGTAGCGGGTGGAAATACCGCGACCCAAGCCATCGCGGACAGTACCGGGACCGAAGAAAGGAATGACCAGATAGCGTGACTCGCGCCAACCCCACACGCCGAGCGTCTGGCCCAGATCGGCGCTATAAGTGGGAATGCCCGCATCGGTCGCGGGATCGAAAATGCCCGCGACGCCCAGCGTGCTGTTGAGCAGGAATCGACCGAACGACGCGCCAGCCTTGCCAGGACGGCCTTGCAGCAGCAGATTGATCGCGGTGATCGGCTGCTGCAGGTTGTCGAACACGTGGCTGATGCCAAGGCGCAGCAGGCGTGGCGTGAAGCGCGTATAGGCCTGAGCAGCGGGCTTCAGGAAGTAGCGATCCAGGCCCATGTTGAAACGATGGGTGCGGCGGTTGAAGCCTTCCCACGGATCCAGCGCGGCGGTTGGGCTGCTGCCTGCCGCAGGCGCGTCGAGGGTCGCCGCATCCTGGTTCATCGGTGCCTTGGTGGCGTGGCGATGGGCGCAGCCCGATACGCCCAACATGGCGGCGAAGGCCAGCGTGGCCAGCCAGCGGAATGCGGTTTGCGAGTGGGACATCATGTTTGGATTCTCCCAACCACGCGCAAGGACGTCATGGCTTGCCGTGGATTGTCGTGCAAAGGGTGCGCAGTGGGCGTCAAGAAACGGCACGTTGCTCGCCGGGAAGTTCGACTCGATGCGCACTGCAAAGACTCTGCAGTCGCTCGGGTAGATGGCTAATGCTCAGCACACGGCCAGCGCGCTGCGCGCTGGCCTGCATGCAGCGCAAAGAGGCCAGGCCGGTGCTGTCGATATCGCTGCACGCACTGAGGTCGATCACGGTCGCACGTCCGCCTTCGCTCAACCAACGCGTCCAGTGGGCCGCTGCAGAGTCCAGGTTCAGCGCGCCATGGATGACAAAGCGCTGCGCGGGCGACTCAGTTCTTGACATCGATCTGGCCTTGCTGAAGGCGTTCAGTCACCTGCTCAAGAGACTGGCGGCGCAGCAGTTCGTCGAACTGGGTCCGATAGGTCTGCACATATGACACGCCCTCGACGATCACGTCGAACACTTTCCACTCGCCATTGCTCTGGCGGAACAGATAGTCAACCGGAATTGGCGCACCGCCGCGACGATGCACCTCGGTGGCAACGCGGATCAATTCACCGTTGCGCAATGGCGTTTCGCTCAGCACCTTGACGTCGGTGCTGGGGTCGGTTTCCAGCAGGGCCGCGCCGTACTTGCGCAGCAAGGTGTCGATCAAGGCGTTGGCGAAGGCAGTGATTTTCGCCGCATCAACGCCGCGCGAGTGCATGGCCAGGACCAGACGGGCCGAATACTCGCGATCAAACAGGGTGTTCAACTCGGATTGCACGAACTGATCGAGCTTGGCGCGATCCGCGCTGAACTCGGCGCGCTGTTTCACCAGGGTTTCCAGTACGACCTTGGTGCGTTCGGCGACGATCTCGCCGGGCTTCTGTTGCGCTGCGCAGCCGAGGGACACCAAGCCGAACAGCAGGCTGACAAACAGGGCAAGGAAACGCTTGTTCAGGGGGATCATCGGGGTCTCCAGTTTCTTATTGTTTTGCGTCGTTGGTGCCTGCCGAAGACGATCCCCCATCGCCTTCCGCATTGCCAAACATGTATTTGCCGATCAATTGTTCCAGCACCACGGCCGATTGCGTCAACAGGATTTCGTCACCTTCGTGCAGGGGTTCAGGATCGCCGCCCGGCATCAGGCCAATGTAGCGGTCACCGAGCAGTCCGCTGGTGTAGATCGCGGCTGAGGTATCGGCGGGAATGTCGCCCGCGTTGCGGCTGATACGCAGCGTGGCGATGGCGTCGAAGCGCGCCGGGTCGAGCTTGACCTCGGCGACTTCGCCGACTTTCACACCGGCGATCTTGACCGGCGCACGGACCTTCAACTCTCCCGCGTTGGTAAAGCGTGCGGTGACCTGATAGGTCTCGCCGCCCACGCCACTGCGTGAATTGGTCGAGGCAAAGGCCAGCGCCAGCGCACAGGCAAAGCCCATGGCGATAAAGGCACCGACACTCCATTCGGTTTTGCGGTTGGCAGACATGATTGCTCCCGGCTCAGTAGAACAGCGCGCTGATCAGAAAATCCAGACAAAGCACCATCAGCGAACCCTGCACGACGGCCTGGGTGGTGGCGCGTGAGGTGCCTTCGATGGTGGGTGGGGTGTGATAGCCGACGTGGGTCGCGATCAGGCTGGTGACCAGGCCGAAGGCGACCGATTTCACCAGCGCCTGACCAAAATCCTGTTGCAGATCGATGCTGTCCTGCAGTGAACCCCAGAAAAAACCAGCATCCAATCCCAGTACATGCACGGCCTGCAGATAGCCGCCGAAGATTGCGAAGGCGCAGAACACCATGGTCAGAAGGGGCATGCTCAAGATCCCGGCCAGAAAGCGCGGAGCGACGACCTTGCCGACCGGATCGATGGCCATCATCGACAGCGCCGTGATCTGATCGGTGGCGCGCATCAGACCAAGTTCAGCCGCCATCGCCGAGCCCGCGCGACCACAGAACAGGATGGCCGCCAGCACCGGCCCGAGTTCGCGATACAGCGACAGGCCGAGCAGGGTGCCCAACGAGCTGCTGGCTCCAAAGGTTGTCAGGGTTCGATAACCCTGCAGCGACAAGACCAGGCCGACGAAGGCCCCGCCGACGGCGACGATGGAGACCGAGCGCGAGCCGATCACATGCAATTGATGCAGCGTGTCAGCGAGGAACATCCGGCTGGGCCGAATGGCAGCCAGGATGCGGCCCAGAAACAGGCCCATGTGTCCAAGGCTTGGCAACAGATCACGCATGGCCCTGCCTCCGGTAGTCGAAACCGATCGGGCCATCCGGCGCGCCATCGAGGAACTGGCGGATCAGCGGGTCTTTGCTGGCTTGCAGTGCGTCCGGTGTGCCGTCGAAACAGATGCCGCCATTGGCGACTACGATGGCGCGATCCGCGTAGGGCAGGGTTTCATTGACGTGGTGAGTGATCACCAGACTGCTCAGACCGAGACTGTCATTGAGTCGCCGGATCAGATCCAGCACCACGCCACAGGCGATCGGGTCCAAGCCGGTCAGGGGTTCGTCGTAAAGCATGATCGGCGGGTCCAGCACCAACGCACGTGCCAAGGCGACGCGACGCGCCATGCCGCCCGACAGTTCCTGTGGTGCCAGGTGCGCGGCTTCAGCCAAGCCGACCGCATTCAGTTTCAGGTTCACCAGTTCGGCCAGCAATGGCTCGGGCAGTTGGGTATGTACCCGCAGAGGCAGGGCGATATTCTCGAACACGCTCAGATCACTGAGCAGGCCGTTGCCCTGCAACAGCACCCCCATGCGACGCCGCAGTCGAAACAGTTCGGCGGTCGAACGGCAGGGCAGCTCGTGACCCAGCACGTGCAGCCTGCCCTGCGTGGGCGTCAATTCGCCGGTGATCGCATTCAGCAGGGTCGATTTGCCCGCGCCGCTCGGTCCCAGAATGGCGGTGACCTTGCCCACGGGCAGGCACAGGTTCACGTCATCAAGCACAACGCGGTTGCCGCGCGCCAGACGCACCTGTTCGAAAATCACGGCGGAAGAGGGATCGGAACTCAAAGGATGCTGCGCCGCAGTAAGCAAAGTCACGCAGTGTATCCCTTGCGACCGTTCGCTGCGGTATGGCCTAAGTCATGGTGGCCCATCCGGCCATTCAGCATTCAGCAGAGGACATCGGCTTTCGGTGCACAAAGCCTGACAGGCTCCTAAACTATCGGCGCCCCCGCGCCGCCCCGGCGCATTGCCGCAAGGTCCTGTTGTGAATCCCATTCTTTCCCCTGAGCTTCCCGTCGCAAGTGAACCACTGCGTGCGGCGATCACGGCTGCCTGGCTGCGTGACGAGGACGAGCATGTCCGCGCGCTGCTGGCCGAGCTTCCCTTTGACGCCGAGGCCCGCGAACGCGTGCAGCGCACCGCCATCGACCTGGTCGAGCGAGTGCGCAAACGTGCCCAGGATCAAGGCGCCATTGAAGCGTTCATGCGCGAGTACGACCTATCCAGCGAGGAAGGCGTGCTGCTGATGTGCGTGGCCGAGGCGCTGTTGCGCATTCCGGATCAGGACACCGCAGATCGGCTGATCCGCGACAAGTTGGGCGATGCGAATTGGGATGCCCACGTCGGGCAGAGCGATTCTCTGTTCGTCAATGCCTCGACCTGGGGCTTGATGTTGACCGGACGCATCGTTGGCTTGGCCGAAGAAACTCGTGGCAACTTCATCGGCGCGTTCAAACGCCTGGTCGGGCGTGCCGGTGAACCGGTGGTGCGCCTGGCGGTGCGTCAGGCCATGAAGATCATGGGTCACCAGTTCGTGATGGGGCGCAGCATCGAAGAAGCGTTGAAGCGTTCGAGAAAGGGCGACAACGCGCGTTACCGCTATTCCTACGACATGCTGGGCGAAGGCGCGCTGACCACCCGTGATGCCGCGCGTTACCACGAGGCCTACCGCAAGGCGATTCTGGCTATCGGCAGCACGGGACCGTTTGCCGATGTGTTCGCGGCCCCCAGCATTTCGGTGAAACTCTCGGCGCTGCATCCGCGTTACGAGCATGCCAAGCGCGCTCGCGTGTTTGCCGAGCTGGCGCCGCGCGTGTTGGAGCTGGCGCAACTCGCCAAGGCCCAGGGCATTGGTTTCACCATCGATGCCGAGGAATGTGATCGGCTGGAAATGAGCCTGGACCTGATCGTGCAGGTGTTCAGCGATGCCTCGCTGGCGGGCTGGCAGGGCTACGGTTTGGCGGTGCAGGCCTACCAGAAACGTGCACCGTTTGTGATCGACTATCTGGCCGATGCCGCGCGCCGGGTCGGTCGGCGCATGCCGATGCGACTGGTCAAAGGTGCGTACTGGGATGCCGAGGTCAAACGCGCTCAGGTCGACGGTTTGCCCGGCTATCCGGTGTTTACCCGCAAGCCGAATACCGACCTCAGCTATCTCGCTTGTGCGCGCCGGATGCTGGCCGCGACCGACGCTCTGTATCCGATGTTCGCCAGTCACAACGCGCACACCATCAGCGCCATTCATCACATGGCGCAGCAAATGCTGGGAGCGCCCGAGCCCGGTGCCGCGCCACGCTTCGAATTCCAGAAACTGCACGGCATGGGCGATGACCTGTACGCCGAAGTGATCGGACCGGATCGCCTCAACTCGCCTTGCCGCGTCTATGCGCCGGTCGGTAGCCACGAGGATCTGCTGCCCTACCTGGTGCGCCGTCTGCTGGANNACTGCCCTGTACGGGCTTGAGAGGAAGAATTCCATGGGCGTGAATCTCGCCAATGACGACGGCTTGCGCAGTCTCGCGCAGGCCATGAACAGTGTTGCGCTGGGTTTTGATGCGCAGCCGCTGGTGCCCGGTGCGAATGCCACGGGCGCGTGGACCGACGTGCGCTCACCGGCGGATCGCAGTCAGGTGATCGGGCGTTGGCAGGCGGCGGATGCCGCCACGGTGGAGCAAGCCCTGCAGAACGCGACGCGTGCGCAATCGGAGTGGGATCGACTGCCTGCGGCGGGTCGCGCCAAGATCATCGAACACGCGGCTGATCTGCTGGAGTCGCGAATCGCCGAATTCATGGCCCTCTGCACGCGCGAAGCGGGCAAGACACTGGCAGACGGTGTGGCCGAAGTGCGCGAGGCGGTCGATTTCTGTCGCTACTACGCGCAACAGGCGCGTGCGCAGTTGGGTCAGCCGATGGCACTGCCGGGACCGACGGGCGAATCGAACACCTTGCATCTGCATGGGCGTGGCGTATTCGTCTGCATCAGCCCATGGAACTTCCCGCTGGCGATCTTCATGGGGCAGGTGGTCGCGGCGCTGGCTGCGGGCAATGCGGTGATCGCCAAGCCCGCCGAGCAGACCAATCTGATCGCCTACCGCGCCGTGCAGGTCTTGCATGAGGCGGGCATTCCGACCGATGTGCTGCAGTTGTTGCCGGGCGACGGCGCGACCGTCGGTGCGGCGCTGACCCGTGACCCGCGCGTGGCGGGCGTTGCCTTCACCGGCTCGACCGAAGTGGCGCGCCTGATCAATCGCACTCTGGCGGCGCGCGACGCGGCCATCGGCGTGCTGGTGGCCGAAACCGGTGGGCAGAACGCCCTGATCGCTGACTCTTCGGCGTTGCCGGAACAACTGGTGAAAGACGCCATCAGCGGTGCCTTCGGTTCCGCCGGACAACGTTGCTCGGCCGCACGCGTGTTGTTCGTTCAGAGCGATATCGCCGACAAGGTTATCGACATGCTGGGCGGCGCGATGCAGGAATTGGTGCTCGGTGATCCGGCCCTGTTGTCGACCGACATCGGTCCGGTCATCGACGAAGAAGCGCTTGGTATCCTGCAGTCGCATGCCGCACGCATGGATAGCGAGGCCAAGCGCAAGATCGCCGAAGTGCCTGCACCCGCCGCCACCGCCAAGGGCACTTTCTTCGCGCCACGCGCTTACGAGTTGAAATCGCTGTCGCAACTGACCCGCGAGATTTTTGGACCGGTCCTGCATGTGTTGCGGTACGAGGCAAGCGATCTCGACAACGTGATCGCCGACATCAATGCGACCGGCTATGGCCTCACTCTTGGCATCCACTCGCGCATCGACGANNCCGAAAGCCGGTGGACCGCACTATCTGCTGCGCTTCACCACCGAGCGTACTCTGACCATCAACACCACTGCAGCGGGCGGCAATGCCTCGTTGCTGACCCTGGGCGAGTAAGCGGGTGCTACATGGATGGCGCGGCGTTCGCGCTGCGCCATCCGGACCAACAAGGATGCGGCATGACGGATTCATCATCATCGACGGAAGCGAGCGCCGTCACGCCTGTTTCAGCCACTGAGCCCGTCAGCGACGGCAATTCGCGCATCAGCTTCGAGCGCCTGCGTGAGCGCACCGATGAGTTGGAGCTGCTGATCTCGGGTCTGATCACGTTCGCGATGTTCTCGATGCCGGGCTGGATCATGGACCGCTACGCGGAGTTCTACGCGGGGCTGTCATCGACTCTTCTGCTCCTGGCGAGCGCGATGATGGCGATGGGTGTGGGTATCTGCTATCTGCTGGGTGCAGCGTTTGTGATGCATCTTGCGTCGCGGGCCTACTGGGTCGGCCTGATCGGACTCAAAAGTGTCTATCCGGATGGCATCCGCTACGAGCG
>DEHW01000003.1:5995-6896 GCA_002352135.1 Lysobacterales bacterium UBA2790 | reverse complement strand
AGACCTTCGAAGAAGCCACGCATCAGCTTGCGATTGTTCATCTGGATGGTGAACGGGCCAATCGCCAAATCGGTGAATACGGCATTGATCACGGCAGGCAGTTCGGCGTCGAAACGCACCGACAACTGATCCTTGCCGATCACATCGATATCGCACTGGTAGAACTCGCGGAATCGCCCGCGCTGGGCGCGCTCACCACGGTAGACGCGTTGGATCTGGTAGCGCCGAAATGGGAATGAAAGGTCGTGCTCGTGCTCGGCGACATAGCGCGCCAACGGCACCGTCAGGTCGAAGCGCAGCGCCTGCTCGGGCGTCTGGCCGCTTTCATGCTTCTCCAGTGCACCGGTGCTTTGTACGAAATACACTTGCCGCTCGGTCTCACCGCCCGACTTGGTCAACAACACCTCGGACAACTCCATGACCGGCGTTTCGACCGGCAGAAACCCGAACCGCTCAAAGTTGCCGCGAATGATGTCGAGCATGCGCTGGAAAGCAATCTGGTCACGGGGCAGCAGCTCCATGACACCGGGCATGGTACGTGGCTTGATCAAGACAGACTCCGGCAGGCAAACGAACCCTACAAGGCTACCAGACCAACGCGATGCAGGCATTGGTCATGCTTGCGAGACATTCGACAAATCCGTAAGATGCGCGGCTCGCGAAAGCGATTCGGGGTGTAGCTCAGCTTGGTAGAGCGCTACTTTCGGGAAGTAGAGGTCGCAGGTTCGAATCCTGTCTCCCCGACCAATTCGATGGCTCCCGCAGCCAAAACAAAAGCCCCGCGTTGCGGGGCTTTTGTTTTGCTCATGCTTCAAGCGTCTAGTCAGGTATCAAAGTCCGCGACGAAGATCGGGGCATCATCGTTTTCCTGCGCAACGACCGTGGCCGCCCCCTCAAAAGA
>DEHW01000003.1:3599-5843 GCA_002352135.1 Lysobacterales bacterium UBA2790 | reverse complement strand
TTCTGCCTGATGCTGACGATATAGCGCCGATAACGATGGCTTAGTCATCAAACTCTCCCAGCCCCAGCGCACGCAGGCGCTGCTTGGTTTCCTCGAGCCCGCGATAAACCAACTTGCGGGCCGCATCCAGGGTCAGCTCAGACAGATCTGCGATCTCCTGCAGCGCATACCCTTGCAGATACAACTGCACGGGAACGCGCCGCCGTACCGGCAAGGCGTTCAGGCACTCGCGAATCCGATCCAGATGCTGCGCATCGCCTGCGCTGCGATCCGGGCTGCGACTCTCGTGTTGCCAGTCCACCCACTGATCTTCACCTTCGGGAAGCTGCTCGATGGGTCGCGCTTGCGCGCGTCGAACCGCATCCACCAAGGTGCTGACGACCACCTTCTGCACATAAGACGCAGGAAGTTCGGCTTTTGGGTCACGCTCCAGCGTTTTCCACAGTCGTATGCGGACTTCCTGCTCGATGTCGTCCGCATCGATTCCGTGTTGATCGAGTTTGTTCGACTCGATCTGCAACCGGACCTTTCGCGAAAACTGCGCGATCAACGACTGCAGGCGCTGCTGGGTGGCAACGTCCATTGGTCAGTCAGCATCCACTGTCGTCGATGCGCTGCCATGAGCTGGCGCGTGCACGTCCACCAGATACAGCGGACGCTGCTTGGATTCCATGTAGAGGCGACCGAGATACTCGCCAATAATCCCCAGCGCCATCAACTGCACGCCGCCAAGGAACAACATCACGCTCATCAGTGAGGGATAACCGGCCACCGACTCGCCCCACAGCAGGGTCTTGGCGACAATCCACGACGCAAAGCCAAACGCGGCCAGAGAGGTCAACACGCCGACATAAGTCGCCACCCGCAGCGGCAAGGTCGAGAACGAGGTGATGCCCTCCAAGGCAAGGTTCCACAAGCGCCAATAGCTGAACTTGCTTCGCCCGGCAAACCGCGCTTCACGCTGATAGATCAAGGCCTCCTGCCGGAATCCCACCCAGGCAAACAGTCCCTTCATGAAGCGCTGCCGCTCGCGCATACCACAGAGCGCATCCACAGCACGCCGCGACATCAGTCGAAAATCCCCCGTATCGCGCGGCACCGGCGTCGAGGCCAGACTGGCCATCACCCGGTAGAACGCCGACGCTGTCGCGCGTTTCAACCAGGACTCGCCATGCCGTTCCAGACGTTGCCCGGCCACCACATCTGCGCCTTGCTGCCAACGTGCCACGAATTGCGGAATCAATTCCGGCGGATCCTGTAAATCCGCATCAAGAATGATCACCGCATCGCTGTCGCAGTGATCCAATCCCGCCGTCAAGGCCAGCTCCTTGCCAAAGTTGCGACTGAGCTTCAGGACACCAACACGCGCATCCGCCCTTGCCAAATCACCCATGACGGACCAGGTGTCGTCACTGCTGCCGTCGTCCACGTACAAAATGCGGGTCGACAAAGCCAAGCCATCCAGCACCGCCAGCGTACGTCGCTGAAACTCGCGCAAACCCTCACCCTCGTTGTACGCAGGGACCAGAACAGTCAGGCTGGCGGACACAGTTTCAGCTCCCGAACCAAACGAAGACGGACGCGCATGCTAACAGCCTGGCCGTCTGCACCCGAACCGCCTCACGGCTGCAGGCAGCACGGCGCCAGATAAGACGTACCCCCAAGTGACTGCATCTGCTGCTCGATCCAGGCCACCCGCGCCCGTTGCGCGCGGCTGGGATTGGCGACAGAGCGCCGCTTTGGGCTCGGCAATAGCGCGGCCAATTGGGCCGCTTGATGGCGTGTCAACGCTTGCGCCGACACCCCGAAGAAGCGCTGCGCTGCCGCCTCGGCACCGTACACACCATCGCCGAACTCGGCGACGTTGAGATACATCTCCAGGATGCGCCGTTTGCCCCATGCCAATTCGATGCCGCTGGTCAGTCCCGCCTCCAGACCCTTGCGCAGCCAACTGGCCTCGGACCACAGGAAGAGATTCTTTGCCACCTGCTGACTGATCGTGCTGGCACCGCGACGACTGGTCCCACGCTGGCGATCCTGCAAGGCAGTTTGAATCGCATCGACGTCAAAGCCCCAATGCGACGGAAATCGCTGATCCTCTGCCGCCACGACCGCCAACGCGAGCTGCGGGGAAATCTGCGCCAACGGTCGCCAGCGCCAGTCGGGCGGATGGTCGTGCGACATGGACCACGCCCACATGAAGGCCGTGGTCGGCGGCGTCACCCAACGCAGTCCAAGCAACAG
>DEHW01000003.1:0-3535 GCA_002352135.1 Lysobacterales bacterium UBA2790 | reverse complement strand
CCCGCTGCGCTGCGCGATTTGCTGGGCGAAATTCTGGCCGCCGCGCCACTGTTCACCGGACACGTCAAAGTGGATGGTCGTCTGTCGATCCAAATGCGCGGTGAAGGTTCGATCCGCACGCTGTTTGCGGAATGCACGGCGGCAGGCACTTTGCGTGGGCTGGCGCGTTGGCAAGCGCCCTTACCCGAGCCACTCGATCCCAGCCATTTCGGCACGGATGCGATGATGGTCATCACCATCGAAGGCGAACCTCGCCCGGGCCAGGAACCGCAACGCTATCAGGGCTTGGTCGGGCTGCAGGCGGATCGCATTGCAAGCGCCTTCGAGGACTACTTCACTCAATCCGAGCAACTGCCGACGCGCATCCTGCTGGCCGCCGATGGCGACCGCGCCTGCGGAATCATGCTGCAACACCTGCCCGGCGCCAGCGACGATCCCGAGGCGTGGCGTCGCGCCCATGCCCTGCTCGACACCCTGACTCGCGACGAATTGCTGACCCTGCCAGCCGAGACCCTGCTGTACCGGCTCTTTCACGAGGAACAGGTCGCGCTGGTCGCGCAGAAGCCACTGCAATTCGGCTGTAGCTGTTCACGCCAGCGCGTCGGCACGATGCTGCTTGGCCTGGGTCGCAGCGAATGCGATGCCGCGCTCTCGGATAGCCGGATCGAAGTGATCTGCGAGTTCTGCGGACACCACTACCACTTCGATGCGCTGGACGTGGAGCAACTGTTCGCGGGAGGCGGCAGCACGACTGGCTCTGGCACGCTGCAGTAGTCAGGAACTGCGTCGCTCGACCCTGCGGCCCGGGCGGCAAAACTGCCGTCCGGCACTGCTTGTGCGCGCCTTTCATCACGACGAACTGATACAACCGCCGGGACTATAGGCGCGGGCACGACTTGCCGTGCCGTGTCGCGCGCACGCCCAATGCGGCTCCCCAAGGAGGCTTTGCCATGATCTTCGACAGCATTCTCGACACCATCGGCCGCACGCCGATCGTGCGTTTACACCGCCTCGCGCCGGAACACGTCAAGCTCTACGTCAAGATTGAAGCCTTCAATCCGATGTCCTCGGTCAAGGACCGTCTGGCCTTGGCGATCATCCTGGATGCCGAACAGCGCGGCGCGCTCAAGCCCGGCCAGACGGTGGTCGAAGCAACCTCCGGCAATACCGGCATCGCGCTGGCCATGGTCTGCGCCGCGCGCGGTTATCCCTTCGTCGCCTTCATGGTGGAGACCTTCTCCATCGAGCGGCGCAAGCTGATTCGCGCCTTGGGTGGCAAGGTGGTGCTGACACCGGCAGCCGAGCGCGGCACCGGCATGGTCAGCGCCGCCAAGGCCTATGCCGAGCGCAGCGGTGCGTTCTACGCCGAACAGTTCGATAACCCCGCCAATCCGGCCTTTCACCGCAACAGTACTGGGCCCGAAATTCTGTCGGACTTTGCAGGCAAACGACTGGACTGGTTCGTCACCGGCTGGGGCACCGGCGGCACGCTTACGGGTGCGGGTGAGATGCTCAAACTGGCGCGGCCGGACATCCGTATCTGCACCACCGAACCGGCTGCCGCACCGCTGCTTGCGGGTGGCGAATGGACCCCGCACAAGATCCAGGGCTGGACACCCAACTTCATTCCCAGCGTACTGAACCGGCAGATCTTCGACCGCAACATCGCCATCACCGACGAACAGGCACGCGACACCTCGCTGGCCTTGGCGCGCAAGGAAGGCATCTTTGTTGGCCTGTCCGCGGGTGCAACGGTCGCCGCAGCGCTGGACGTCGCGAAAGACGCCGAACCCGGCAGCGTGTTGCTGGCAATGCTGCCCGACACCGGCGAACGCTATCTCTCGACCTTCCTGTTCGAGGGTATCGCGGAGGGTAGTGACACGCTGGATGAGTGAGCACACGCGTGTCGAGTGGCAGGCTCACCGTCTGAATCGCCGATACTCGCGATGCCATGCCTGCCAACCCATCCATCGTGCGCCACCCAGAACAACTCGCCCGACTGGGCCTTCGTCCCAACCTCGCGCAGTTCGCGCTGTTGGTCCTGGTCAATGCCTTTGTCGGTGCCATGGTAGGGCTGGAGCGAAGCATCCTGCCTGCGCTGGCAGAAGAGGAATTTCATCTGGCGGCGCACAGCGCCATTCTGTCCTTCATCGCCGTGTTCGGCTTGACCAAGGCACTGACCAACTATGCCGCTGGTCGTTGGTCGGATCGCTTCGGACGCAAGCCGGTATTACTGGCCGGATGGTTGATCGCCGCTCCCGTGCCCTTGTTGCTGATGTGGGCGCCATCCTGGAGCTGGGTGATTGTTGCCAACGTGCTGCTTGGAGCCAGTCAGGGCCTGACCTGGTCCACCACGGTCATCATGAAGATCGATCTGGTTGGACCGGCACAGCGCGGCTTGGCCATGGGTCTGAACGAGTTCGCTGGCTACTTCGCGGTGGCGGCCAGCGCGCTGGCAACCGGTTGGTTGGCGCAAACCTATGGTCTGCGACCTGAGCCTTTCTATCTCGGCGTGGTGTATGTCCTAGCGGGTGCGGCGATCTCGGCGTTTGCGGTCCGGGAGACGCATCATCACGTGGCCCAGGAATCGTGCGCTCACGCAAGCTCGCCGAACGAACTCAGTGCAGGCGAAATTTTCCGGCGCGCCACCTGGAAGGATCGCAATCTTTCCAGCGTCAGTCAGGTCGGCTTCGTCAACAATCTGAATGACGGAATGGCCTGGGGCTTGTTCCCGCTATGGTTTGCCGCCGCGGGACTCGCCCTCAACGAAGTCGGTTGGTTGATCGCCATCTATCCCGCCGTCTGGGGCCTGAGCCAGATTGGCACCGGCGTCTGGTCTGACCGCATCGGACGCAAGCCGCTGATTGTCGCGGGCATGGCACTGCAAGCCATCGGTATCGCCGTCACCGCGTCCAGCTCATCGACCAGCGGCTTTGCCTTCGGCGGCGTACTGCTTGGGCTGGGCACTGCTGCGGTCTATCCCACCCTGCTGGCCGCCATCGGTGATGTAGCCCATCCCCGCTGGCGCGCCAGCGCGGTCGGCGTCTATCGGCTTTGGCGCGATCTTGGTTATGTGGCGGGTGCCCTGCTGGCGGGTGCGATTGCAGACTTGTTTGGCCTCGCGGCAGCGATGTGGGTGGTCGCCGCATTGACGGCATTGTCTGGCCTGCAGGCGTATCTGCGGATGGACGAGACCCGTCATCCACGCTGAGCGCAGCCGCTCCAGAGTGCTACCGCCGCGATGGCCGCGTGCCGCCTGACACTCCATCTTTGGGTTCTGTCGCCATGACAAAACGTCATTTGCAGGGCGCGCAATCCGGAACATATCTTTTCATCGCGATGAATACAAAGACCCACACCCACTCCCGTTCGATGTGTTGCTGCATGTGCTGCTGCATGTGCCGCTGTGCGCACACGCACGGGTTCGCTGGATAGGTCCACCCTCTCTCGATCCCGCTGCGGCCTGGCCGAACGGGATTCTCGTCGCTCAGGTCGCCACCCCACACCCAAGGAGCCAGACCATGAGCCAGAGCCA
>DEHW01000053.1 GCA_002352135.1 Lysobacterales bacterium UBA2790 | reverse complement strand
TGCTGCAGTAAGGCGCTCCGGCCACGCGCGACTGAAAGCAGCGCTGGTGCTGCGCGACGCAATGGCGGCGGAACTGGGCGTTTCGCTGGCGGCTGCGATGGCGCAGTTGCGCACGGTCGAGAACCACATCGGCGCGGCGCATGCGCTGAGCGACGGCAGGTATCTGGAAGCGATGGCTTCGGTGTGCCCGGATGGTGCGCCTCATTTGTCGGCCCTCGATGACGAGGTACGCCAGGCCTGTGCCAGGGTCCGTTTTTCTCCGCGCTATGCGCAGTATCTGGCGCTGATGCTGTTTGCCCATTGGGTCGATGCGCAACGGGATGATGCGGCGGCGCTTCTGCTGCGTTTGAATGCCTGGCTGGAAGCGCATAAGCCGAAGGGTGAAGCGGTGCCTGCCTTCGTCGAGGCAGACCTGCAACTGGCCGCCTTCTGGATGGCCACCGCCGCGGGCAAGACGCATGTGCTGCACGCCTGCCTGGCGCTGCTGGAAAACGAGCATGCCGGCTTTGGGCGTGGCCTGAAGCGCTGGTCGTGGGATCGGATCTTGGTCATCACGCCTTCCGAAGCGCTGACTCGGCAGCACGCCGACAAGTTGCGCGCGCTGTCGACCTGGGAGGTCTTTGCCTACCCGATGGACGGCGACGCAGCCGCCATTCCCCGCCTGCCGCCCGCTGCGGTGATCGTGCTCGACATCAACAAGCTGGCAAGCGAGAAGAAAGGCGACGGCGTTACCTTGCCGACCTCGGTGTTTGCCGACGGGCGCAATCTGGTGTTTGTCGATGAAGGCCACAAGGGGCAGAAGTCCGAGGCCAGCGTGTGGAAGGCCCTGCAAGCCGACCTGGCCGGCATCAACGCGCCGATGCCGGCGCATCGAGGTCTCTTGATCGAGTTTTCCGCCACCTTCGGCCAGGTTGCCGAAGGCGAGCATGCCTTCGACCGCTATGCCAAGGCAGTGATCTTTGACTACGCCTACGACCGCTTCCACCAGGACCGCTACGGCAAGGACTTCTGGCATGTCCGCGTACAGGCCAGGGAGGACGCCAGTGTCATGGCGCAGCGTCAGACGCTGACCGCGGCGCTGCTGGCTTACTGGCATCAGGTGGCCTGTTTTCGGTCGGCCGCCGGCAAGAAGGCAGCAGGCCGCCTGGGGCTGCAGGTCGCCCCGCCGCTGTGGGTGCTACTTGGCCTTTCGGTCATCGGCAGCCAGAAAAGCGAAAGCGACAAGCAGCAGACCTCGGACGTGGTCGAGGTGCTGAGTTATCTGTCGACGACACTGGCGCAGCCCACAAGGCTGACCGAGAGCCTGAACCAGTTGTTGACCGCGACGACAACCGGCACCGACATGCTGCCTGCCGAAGTCCGCCAGGCCACCGTCGGCTGGGCAGCGGATGACCTCGCAGCGCGGGTGCTCGCCGATTGTTTTTCCTGGCAGCCAGGTGACAAGCCGGTCCTGCGCCTCATCAAGGCGGCGGCCGGTGAACTGGGTTTGGGGCTGCTGCGTGGCGACACGTCGCATTACTACGGCGTGGTCAACGTCGGCGACGCTGCCGGGCTCAAGAAGGCGCTCGAAAAGACCGGGCTGCCGGTCGAGGAGGATGCGATGTCGGCTTCGCTCTTTGCCCAGCTCGATGCGCCCGCGAATGTGTCCGGCGGCCTCAACGTGCTGATCGGCTCACGGCGCTTCGCCGAGGGCTGGGACAACTATCGCGCATCGAGTCTGACCTTGCTGCGTCTGGGCCAGGGCGAGGGCTCGCTGATCATCCAGATGTTCGGGCGTGTGGTGCGCTTTGCCGGCAAAGACGGTGATGGCAAGCGGCTGGACAAGCCACCGGCAGAACTCGCGCCCCTGCAGACGGCGTACGTGTTTGGCCTCAAGTCGGGCTACCTCGATACCTTCCTGCAGAGCCTGATCGATAACGGCGTGCCGGATCTGCAGCGGATCAGTTGCGATGTTCGCCAGCATACGCCGCCTGTTCTGCGGGCGGTCAGCGCCATTGCCCCCGACGCGCGCGATTTCCAGGTGTCGGCTATTGGATCGGGCTGGCTGACCGGCATCAACAAGGTCACCGTGTCGCTGACCGCCTCGATTGCCACGTCAAGGCTCAGGGATGGCACGGTAGCGGTAGTTCAGGGAACGGTCGGGAAGGACATCACCGCGGACTTCAGGCGTTGGGCGGTGTTGCTGGATCGCAACGGGGTGTATCGCGAAATGGTGGAATGGAAGCGCAGCAAACGCTGGTGGAATTTTGCCTTCGACCGACCGGCGATCGACGGCGCTTTGGCCAGCGAAAAGTACGAGATTCTTGGTCTACCGGGGATGCTGGACGTGCGCGATGCCGCCGATCTGCTGCGTCTCAACCGTCTGGCGAGCAGCGTGGTGCGTCAACTGTTCGAAAGCGCGTATCGCAAACAGGAAAGTCGGAAGAGTCGCTACGCGCTGATCGACGCTTCTCTGAGCGGCATTCCCGAACAGTATTACAAGGAATTCCAGCATGCCCCGTAACAGATCGGTGCCGCCGCTGCAGGGCGGCCTGTTTGGCGCGTCTTTGTCCTGTCCGGACATCGACAATCTGCCGTTGATCGTCGAACCTCAGGGTGCCATCGAGGTGCTCGCACCAGGCAGCGTGTACCAGCCCTTGCTGCTTTCTCCTCGGGCGGACAACATCGATGTCGGTCCGGGCAAGCTGGATGAGCACGAAGAAGCCTTCGTTCGTGACCTGATCCGCCGTCTCTATCCGGCAGGCAACCACCCGAGGAGCAGCCAGACACCCCTGAAATGGGGCCACAAGGAGATCTGGCTCAAGCGCAACATCGAGAAGCGCGACGATTCGTTTCGCCTGCGGGTGGACAACTCGGACTGGTTCTACCCTGACTTCATCGTCTGGATTCTGGACTACGAAACGCGGACGCAAGTGTTCGGTTTTGTCGATCCGAAAGGCCTGACCTTGGGAGCGGGGGGCGGCTGGTCGGACTCCAAGGTCGTTTGCACGCTGTACATGCCGCATGTGGTTGAACGCCAGTTGGCAGCCAGCGGCCAGGAGGTGGAATTTGCGGGCCGGACATGGACTTTCCGGGTGCGCGGGGTGCTGGTTTCGACCTCATCTCTCGCCAGCCTCTCGGCGCAAGCGAAGTTCAACGTTCGCGATGACGAGGGGCGAAATGCTTCGCCAGACGAGGCGGATTTCAGGCGAGCCCGCATCGTCTTTCCGAAGACCGACACTTCCTACATCGATGAAGTTCTGCAATTGCTCTGCCGCGATTCGACGCTCGATCACCTGTTGGCGGTGTCGGCAACGCTGTTCGACAACAGCGCTTACTTCACGCCCTCAGGCGAAGTGGAACACGATCTGGCCCTGCGGCACCAGGAGGGTTCTCATTCCGAATCCGAATTTGTGGCGGCCGTGGTCGGCGATTACCTCAGACCGGATAGCACAGGCCACCACGGCGCATGGGCCAGCAAGAATCGGCGCCGGCAATTGATGGACTACACGTCGGACGGAAAATGGGGATTTGGCGGCGAAAAGGTGTCGGACATCCGTGATCACCCCACGCCGTGCGAGGAACTCTGGAAGCGCAAGCAGAAGGCCGGGAAGGTTAGAGGTGGTACCGGAGAGGGATGAGCGCAGACCCATTGGTAGTCAGCCAATTTGAAGCCGATGAATCGGACGAGACTCAGCCTATCCGATGAGCCAGGAATGTCAGGCGCAAGCTCGGTGGCCTGCATCATCGCGTTTCAACATGACTGACTACTAGCAACCGCTGAGGGTTTGTTGATTTCATCGGTGAGTTTTCGGTTCACATGGCGCGCGCGCACCGTGCCGGGCAACAGTCGGCGGCGGAGTAGTCTCTCAATTGTCTCCGGTGCCCGTTCTTGCGTCGCTCCGGCGGGTACGTGCCTGTTGTTGCCGGCGAGCGCGCCACAGTGGAGCCACCGCATGACCCCAACCGACCCGGCGGCGTGACGGGTTGTTCTTTGGTGGCGTCGATCTGGATTGCTGAATCTTGCTTACTATCCGCTTACCGGATCCGAAGAAGCACAAAAGCATAACCGCTTGACCGCGACAAGTGGCTGTTTTGTTTGGAGGCGCGAGCGGGAGTCGAACCCATATCCTTATACACAAC
>DEHW01000217.1 GCA_002352135.1 Lysobacterales bacterium UBA2790 | reverse complement strand
AGCCGCCTGCGCGGCGGTGAACTAGAGCAATGTCAGCAGATTTGCCTTTGCTGGCAATAGGTTGTGCGCGATTTTTCAAAGAACCCCTTTTTTCAGCAGGTCTGGCAAGCCACGGAAAATCAATGGCTTGCCAGGGGTCTGGAAATAAGGGTCAGGGTAGATGCGGCAACACGCAGGGGTTATCGGTGCTGCCAAATCCGTAGCTGTTGGGCTTGAAGTGCGTGCCGGGTGCGGTGTGTGCCCTTGCTTCCACGGCCAGAACGAAGCGTTGCTGGTTGCTGGCGCTGTGCAGGTGGAAGTACTCCAGACCGCGTTGCTGGGCTTCCTGCAGGCGGCGATCACGCAGGGCGCTGCGGCCCGCTTCGGCGTGACGATCCGACTTGACCGTGGGTATGCGGAAGCGCTGATAGCCGATCCACGGTCCGGCAAAATCCACCGGAACCTGAAGCGGGTAGCCGATGTGGGCGTAGTCGCGAATCCAGCGGTGGCCCTGCAGTGCGCTGACCAGCGCATCGAAATGCGTTCGCTCGCTGGCGAAGACACGCAGTCCGTTGCGTTGGTTGGGCAGGGCGATGGCGAAAGGTTGTGGCAGTTGACGGAAGCAGCCGTGCAGGATGCCAAGTAATCGCCCGCGCAAGACGGCGGGTTGCAAATCGCTATCCGCGCCGCCGTGGACGCGGATGTCCAGATAGGCCGAGGCGTGCATTACTTGGCTTCCTTGCTGTCGCCGGAGTAGACACCACCACGAATCAGGCAGGCGAGCAGGAAGCGGCCCTCGGGGCTGTCGGGGTCCAGGCTGTCCAGTTGCAACAGCAGCTGGAAGGCGGAGCTGTCTTTGCTGTTGCGGAAAAACGTCTGGGCATCGAGGCTGGCCCCGTTGGGTTCGATGGCGATGGGCTGGCCGCGCTCGGCAAAGTCGGGATACCAGGTGTCGAAGGTGCGTAGCGCGTTGGCCACCTTCTGGTCGCGCAGGGCCGCCTGACCCATTTCGCGCACGCTGTGCGGGTCCTGCTCGGACTGCGGTGCGCCCAGGGTGTAGAGCGGTCGGGCAAAGCCTTTGTGCTTGTCTTCCAGATAGTTCTGCGAGGGGAAGACTTCGACGGCACCGGTGACGCCAAAGCGGACATCGGCGCGCACGCTGAGTTTGGCGCTGCGCTCGCCGCGCATGCCCGCCAGCAGGTGCTGGGCGATGGCGTGCTCGGCGGCACTGAAGTGATCGAACTGGTTGAGCGGAACGTCGAGCGCTTCATCAATGATGGCGACGATCTGTGCATCGCTTCGGACTTCGATCTGGATCGATTCCGCCACCGCGCGGTTGCGCCAGAGCCAGCGCGCATTGGCGATGTTGCGCGCATAGCGCAGGGCGACATCCTCAATGCCCTGACTCTGCTTGGCACGGCTGACGAAGCTCTGAAAGGCCGTGCGCATGCGCTGGATGTCTTCGATGGCGTCTTTGGCCGATGGCGCGCAGGCGAACAGCAGTTGGTCGAGATCGATGAACTTGAGATCGAAGTGGACGCGCAGCGCGACGGCATCCGCCGACAGCTTTGCGCTGTCGGTGGTCTGGATGTTCGACACTTCACGGCGTGCGGTCTTGGCGGATGCGCCTGCCGAGGCGGCGGCCATGTTGACGTTCTGCGTGCCGCGCAGGCCATGACGGATGACGTGCAGCGGGCTTACGTTGCCTTGCGCATCCAAGTTGTAGAAGGCGGCGTCGGAGATCACAGTGCCGCGTTGGAAACTGAGAACGCCGGGCAGCTTTTTCATCGGGGTGGACATGGTGAGGCTCCTTGCGGGTCAGTGGGATTGTTGAAGCAGGAAAACCCCTTCCGGTGTCCATTGCGGACGCCAAAGGGCATGCGTTGCGCGGTCAGTGAACTGCCGGAGTGAGCGGTACTGCACGAGGCCGACAATCGGTTCGGCATAGGCATGGGTATAGCCTTCGCGGGCGCCGGCACGCGGCACGATGGCGGTGATCGGGGCATAGCCCACATGGGTAGCGCTGAGCCAGCTTTTCTGCGGGTCATCACTGCGCTGGCCGAGGTGTTGCACCAACGCTGCCATGGGGTCGCCGTCACTGGGTCGTGGCATGAGGTCACTCCGGTCCAACACCAGAAAGCCGCTTTCGATGGTGTCCAGTGCGTCATCGAGGTCCGGGAAAACCTGCGGCGCGTCGCAGTGCTCGATACGCCCGCCCGCCAAGCGCGCCTGTGAGACGAAATGCCGGACTTCGTCGGGTGCGTCGACGGGGCGATTGAATTCGATCAGCAGCGACAGTCGAAGATTGCCGTTGGCGACGGGTTGCAGCGACAGCGTGGGTCCTTTGGCGCTGCTGGCGTAGTCCTTGGACTTGCCGGACTCAAAGACGTAGGTCGCGCTGCGGCGTTGTTGTGGGTGCATGACGCCATACACACGTTCGCCTTTGATCTGGCGGTCGTGGTGAATGTAGGCGACGCCGGTTGGCGGGTTGCCGCCAAGGCTGCGTCCCAGTGCATGCGCGAACATCATGGCTGGCAGCACTGCAGGACCACCCACCAGAAAGCCACTATTGATGAGATTGGCTTCGGCAACACGCAGATTGCGTAGCAGCAGGGCGCTCATCGGGCGATGTCCTCCAACAGACGAAGGGTTGAGGCGCGTGCGCTGGCATCGAGAACGTAGATTGCTACGCGCTCGCCCCGCTGTTTGCTGTATGCGGACTCAAGCGCGCGCAGTACGCGTGCGGCGATGCGTTCGGGCCAGTCTTCGCTGCGCAATTCGGGGAGGATCAGTCCGCGAACTTCGCTGGCGACTTGCATACTGATCAAGGCGCTTGCGCTGCCGTCTTCTGAAGCCGCACTAGGCAGTTGGGGTGCATGAGCCAGCAGGAGCGAGCGAGCCTCTTCGCCTGCGGCCAGGACGGCATTGAACAGACGTTGCAGAAGTGCGCGCTCTTGCTCGCGATAGTCGATGCCACTGTGGATCTGTTCGTCTTGTGTGTGCTGGGCACGCAGCGCTTGAAGTTCGTTCGCGAAGTCGCGGAGGTCGGGCAATTCGATGCCCTTGTGATACACGCGCAACGCTTGACGCAAACCTTGTTGTTGCGTGGGTGCAGGTGCCAGCAATGGGCGTTGCATCGAGCGCACCAAGGCGCCGACGTTCTGCGGGTTGGCACCGCCGATGCCAAGCTGCACGCGACCAATGCGAATCAGGTCTGCCGCTGCACGAGGCTCTTTCAGTGAGGCAAGCTCGTTGTGTCGAGTGGCCAGTCCCTCTCGGCCCAGCAGTGCTTCGCACACGCCGCCTGCGGTGATGGGAGTCAGTGAAACATATCCGTGAGGTGCATCTGGATGGGGGATCAGCACCTGGCGTAGACGGGCGTCAATGGGTTCCAGTGCCAGCTCCAGCCCGCTGCCCGCGATTTGAGCGAGCAGGTCTCGAATCAATGTCACTTCCTGCTGCGGCGCGTGCGCGATGTCGCCTTTCGCAACGGCGCGAAACTGCTTGACGGCGGTTGCGGTGCTGCCCGAGTTGACGGTGTAATCGGTCGCCAGTGCCTGTCCGGTGGCGAGGTGCGTTCGCGCGCAGATGTAAGGCAAGTTCAGTGCGGCATCGGGTGTCAGTCGCACGCCGCCGCCGCGCGCATTCGAGTTAACGGTCTTGCAACTGAAATGGACCTGCTGGGCTGCGGCTTGCTCGTAAGCATCGGCGCTGAGCGGCTTCCAGCTTGGGGTGTCGTCTGGACTGCTGGTCGCAGTCTCGGCGGCGGCGCTTTCGTCGAGCGTGCTTGCTGTGTTCACGTACGAAGCCTCCTGTTAAGTCTGTTGACGGTAGGTCTTGGCTGGGCGATAGTCAAGTTGTCTGCATGTGCGCGGTCAGTAGTGAACGGCATTGCAGTCTCAATACCTGAGACAGCCAATGGAGAATACCTTGCGCGATTGGATTGGCATCGGAAGGGATTTGTGTGAGGCGAGTGGTCTGATGCATGACATCGGCAAGGCCAGTCGGCATTTTGATGCGAAATTGCGTGGGCGCTTGGTCGTTGCAGGCGATGATGTGCGTCATGAGTGGTTGAGCATGAAGCTGCTTCAGGCGATGCGCGGCAATGGTCGCGACTGGTCTGCCGCATGGTCGCATTTGCGAGCGGGTCTTTCTTCTGTGACTTTGGGAAATCGCCGGATCGGCAGCCATTCGTCGTTGGGGGTGACTGACGCACTTGAGGCCATCGACTGGCTAATCGTCTCGCATCATGGTCTTTTCCACGCGCAGCAAAACTCAAGCGCGGCAAATGGCAACCCGATGTGTCCAAGCGCTGCGCCGAGGCACGTAAGGCGGGAGCCTTGCGACGACCAAGTCTCGCCGGTCGGAGAGATCTCGCCACAGATTTGGGACGACTATTTCCGCCTGCAACAAGCCCTCGAATCCGATGCCTCGCACCAGAATGGCAACGGGCGATTTTGGTACGCATTGGCGCTGATCGCGCGTGTTGCGCTGGTGGCTGCTGATCATCGCGTGTCGAGAAAGGTATTGGCGACGTCTGACGCCGCTGAAGGCGTCTTTGCCAATACCTGTGAAATGAATGGAAAGCGCGTATTGAATCAACCGTTGGATTGGCACCTCCGTGAGGTTGGTCTGGCGGCTGCTTTGGACTTCTCGGAAATCGCGCGTTGGATTGAAGCGGGATCGGTTTCAGGCACCCTGCGGGGACTGCAAAATGCGACGGTAGAGCGCGCTACGCAATCTGCTGGATCAACATCGCGATTCGCTTGGCAGGATTGTGCCGCCGAGGCATTGCGCCTGGCGCGGGCGACGCATGCCGAGACGCCAAGTCTGGTGTTGAACATGGCAGGGACCGGCAGCGGCAAGACCCGGATGAACCTGCGTGCGGCCTGTGTCCTGTCGCGAGATGTTCAGCCTCGCGTGTCGATCGCGTTGAACCTTCGCAACCTCACCTTGCAAAGTGGCGAGGCCCTACGTAAGGCCATCCTTCCCTTGAAGAGCGAGATGGCGGTCGTCATCGGCGACCAAGTCAGTTTGCAGTTGTTCCAAGCAAGTCGAAAAGACTCCGAGGCTGTTGACGTTGACGAGAATCCGACCGAGCTGGCGGTAGAAATTGCGGGCGGCTGCGAGGAGCTGCCTGTTTGGTTGCAGAACTGCGTAGCAACTGAATCCGAACGGCGACTGTTGGCAACACCGCTGTTGGTTTCGACGGTCGATTTTCTGGTGGCTGCTGGTGAACCGGGGCAACAAGGTCGCTTCGTCAAAGCGTGGTTGCGGACTGCCAGTACGGATCTGATTCTTGATGAGGTCGACAGCTACGAGCCCGAAGCGCTGGTCGCGGTTTTGCGCGTGGTGCAAATGGCAGCGCTGGCAGGCAGGCAAGTCGTCTGTTCGTCGGCCACGCTCTCCAAGGCAACCGCTTACGCGGTGATGGAAGCCTTTCGTACCGGCGTGCGACTGCGTGCGGCCTTGCTGGGGTCGCAGAAGGCCGATTGGCTCTGCGCCTTGATTGACGACCAGCTGTCGGCAGAGTGGCAATGCCTCGATGCGCATGATGAGGTTGATCAGTCTTGGTTTGACGCGCGAGTTGATCGATTGATGAGCGCCTTGCGTTCTGCACCGCCATATCGACTTGCGCAGTTGCTGCCGGTGGCCGATGTCAGCGAGGCAGGCTGGACGTCAGCGGTGGTCCAAGGCTGCCAGACGCTGCATGCCTGGCACGCATGGCCATGTGGCGAACACAAGGTGTCGTTTGGGCTTGTTCGAGTTGCCAACATTGCCACGGCGGTCGATACCGCAAGAAGCCTCGCTGACGCCATGCCCGATGCTCGCGTTGCCTGCTACCACTCCGGTGACTTCAGAATGGCGCGGTTCCTCAAGGAGCAGCGACTGGACAAGCTGTTGTCGCGTGCGGCAGGTGACGAGCACATTGCTGTCGACGCGGAAATCCGCGCCCTGCTCGACGAAGCCAAGTCTCGCTCCGTTGCGTTCATCGTGGTTGCGACGCCGGTGGAAGAGATCGGTCGAGACCATGACTTCGATTGGGCTGTGGTGGATGTCTCGTCAGCTCAGTCGTTGGTGCAAGCGAGTGGGCGCGTCAATCGGCATCGGCTTGTGCATACCGAAGGGTTCGCCAATGTACTTGTGCCGCAGTTCAACTGGCGACATTGCGCGAGGAACCAGGGTGATTCGGAACGCGCCGCGTTTTGCTATCCGGGCTACGAGTTGACGCGTCCTGCGAAGCGTCGCCGCGCCAACGCCTATGGGGACCATGACCTCGCGAAGCTGCTTCCTTGGGCATCAGATGGATACATGGCGATTACCGCTGGCATCCGATTTGATCCGAATTGCGGGATGGCGAAAGCAGATGACGAGGCTATTCAACGACGAGTGCAACCCTACTTCGGGCGTGGTGGTGTTTGGGTTGGTGACGCACCGCATTCCTGGCTGATGACCCAGGGGCCGGGAAGCCCATATCAGCAGACACCACTTCGCGGCGAAGTCGGGCATTCGGAGCGATGGGAGATTGGCGGTGATGCACTGTCTGTGACGTTTCATCGAACTGTTGCACTGTCGCGCGGAGGGAAACTTGTCGAGGAGCGGCTGCCAGATGTGATTTCGGAAGTGCCATCTGTCGCCAATGCCTGGCTCGGTGTCAACGTTGACGCTATGCGTGCGGCTTGTCGGCGATGGTCAATTGCTGAGCGTGATGGGCTGAGTGCCGAGCTTTCGCGGTACGACCCGCAGGAGATGTTTGTTTACGACGCGGCGTTCGGCGTGAAAAGGGTCGCAAGAAACTAGCAAGAGAGTTGCGCGCTGAAGGGTGATTTGCGTCTGGTGTTCCGCCGTGCAGGCGGCTTAGAAGTGTTAGGTCTGTTGGTGTATTGACTGGTTTTCCACCGCGAAGGTGGTTGCGTTATTGATGTTGTTTGCGTCCATGTCGATCTTGGGATGCGGCAGTTGTCGCATGCTTGATGTGAGTTTGGAGTAGCGCCTATTCAGGGGCAAGGAGAGCATTCTTTGTCTGCCAACCATGGAGGATCAATGCGGCCATTTCGTCGAGTCAGTCTGGGCTTCGCAAATCGTTTGGTGTTTGGGTGTTCTTCGCTGATCTGCTCGGCAGCGACCATGGCAGCGGATGGACCCGATGGGGTGCAGTGTGGTCCCCAACTGTCAACCGTCGCGCAACTACTTGATCCGCAAACGTCGGTCGCGGATCGGGCTTTGGCCCTGCGCACAGTTCAGGACCTGGCCCGCAACACGGGTGGACGCGCGGCGCAGATACTGGGGGCCTTGTATGCGGTGGGGGTCTCGCATCCGTCTAGTGCGGTGAACGCGGATGCCGAGATGGCGCGGCTGTGGTTTCGGCGTTGTCTGCTTGCTTCGTCTGCCACCTGTCCAGTGACAACACTGTCCGATTGGGCCGAGCTGGAACTGCGTGAGGGACAAGGCCGTGAGGCGGCGGTGTTGGCGCAACTGCAGGCGCAGATCACCACGCTCGCGCAGGCTCAGGTTGGCAAGCCGCGCTTTTTGAGTGGCTACGATCGCGATCTTCTGTTGCGAACCTGGGCAGCGGCAGCGCCGAAGGACGAGGCCGAAATGCAGTCCTGGGTGAGCGAGCGAATGCGGATCTGGCGACACGCCGTTGAGGGTTGGGTGACCCAACGCGTGGCTTGGCATCGATCAACCCAGCCGAGCCGCTCGACGCGCAAGAGCCCGAGCGTCCTGTCCGCGCGACTCAAGCACGATGCCGTGCATTTTTCCGAATATCTGGTCGAGATGGACCCGGATGGCGGTCGGCCATTGCGCAGCGTGTTGGTGACCGCCTTGCCGAAGATCGAGTTCGCCGAGCTGGATGGTGTCGCGCTCAGCAATATCCGCCTTGCAGCCTACACAACCACAGCCTGCGGACACGAATGGACGTTCGCACCGGTGTCCTACGCAGGCGAGAGTGTGGTTGTCGACGAGGCGCTGCAATGATCGGGGTGATTACCTTACCCAGCGCAAACTGATCCCGACACTGCGTTCTGGTGCGAGTGCGGACAGCACGTCGGCGGTGGCGAAGTAGTCTTCGTTGAGGGCGTTGCGGGCGTAGAGCTGCAGGGTCCAGGCATCACTCATGGGTATCTTGACGTCGAGGTCGATGAAGTCGACGGCGGGGCGTTCGACTTCCTCAAAGCCGGGGCGCGTCATCGCGGCGCGATGCTGGTAGAGCAGGCCGAGGCTCAGGCGTTCCATTTGGTAGCGCGCATCAAGCGTCAGGGTCAGCGGTGGCGCGCCGTACAGCGGATTGCCGGTGGTCTCGTCCTTGCTACGCACGACCGCGCTGCTGGCCTGCAGATGCAGTTGCTCGCTGGCCTGCCAGCCCAGGCCGAGTTCCAGTCCGTGCAGTCGCGCCTTGCCGACATTGCCGTAGCCGTTCACGCCATCGGCGAGGGCCTGCAACTGGATCAGGTCGTCGACATCGGTGCGCCACAGGTTGGCTTGCACTTGCCATGGGCCCAGGTCGATGGCGTAGCCAATGTCCAGCCCGAGCGAGTGTTCCGAGCCGAGATTCGCGTTGCCGACGATTTCGCCCTGCGGCGTCACGCCGCTGAAGAAGCGTTCTTCCAGCGTGGCGAAGCGATAGCCGGAGGCCAGGTTCAGCGTTGCACGCTGCTTGTCGGCGGGTGTCCAGATCANNGGTCAGCGCATCGAGTGGCGACCACTCGGCAATGCCGAACAGCGACCACAGCGATTCGCTGCCATTGAGCAGACTGTAGGTGCGGGAACTCAGATTGCCACGGGCATCAAAGCCGTTGACGCCGCGACGTGCGAGGTACTCCACGCCGACGTTGTAGTTGACCGTGTGGCTTTGCCAGCTGTGTTGCGTCGTCAGACTCCAATCGGTGCTTTCCACGAAGGCCCAACTGTCTGGCGAGCCGGGGCGCTGGTTGTAGGTGAGCAAGGACTGGTCGTGGGCGGAAAGGCGGGTTTCGAAGCCGCTGACGTGTCGCAGATGCAGGCTGCCCAGATCGTGCTTGTCTTCCGGATAGGTTGAATCGCGGGCGGGGAAACGACTGTTGGATTTGCCGATGTTCTCGGTGCGCGAGGGCAACAGCAAGGCATCCATTTGCCAGTCGCCGAAGGCGCGCTGCCACTGCAGGCTGGCGCTATCGCGCTCGTAGCTGGTGTTCAGCGGCGTCCCATTGGCGGATTCGCTGTCGCCAGCGTGATGACGCGCCACGCCCAACGAAAAATGTTCGTTGCCATGACCTGCGAGCCACAGCGTGTCATCCCCGCCACTGGCGTAACTGCCTTGCAGTTCGGTGCCGTCGAACCAATAGGGTTCGATGGATATCGCACCGCCCAGCGCGCCGGGTCCGAAATGCACGGTTGCGGGGCCGCGGGTGACGTTCAGCGCGCCCAGCAGACCGGGTTCGACAAAGGCAATGGGCACACCGGCACGGCGCTGGGCGGTGATCGGCATGCCGCCAAGCAGAACCAGAATGCCATTGCCGCCACTGCCGCGAATCGAGAAGGTTTCGAAGATGCCGTTCTGGCCGGTTGCACCGACACCCGGCACACGCACCAGCATGTCCTGCACGTCCAGCGGCGCGCCGGGCGCATCGCGCCAGTTGATCACTTGCGATGACAAGGTCGACGGCGCGTCAGCGGCAGTGCCTTTGGCCACGACGGTGACTTCGTCCAGCGTTTCGGCACTGGCCTCGGCAGTGGCATGCGCAGCGGCATACGGCAGAGACAGCGCAAGTAGGACGACGGTGATGGCGCTGGGAAGCAAGGCGTGACGCATGCAGGAATCCTTGGTCAAGGGTGGCAACGCGCATTGCTCACGCGCGCTCAGCGCGAGCCAGGCCCATGGCCTTGCGCGCTGAAGTCAAATTCGTCGCCGAAGCGAAGGGCGGCTGCCGTCGGAGAGCTGTTCAACACGCGCCGCTTGCATCCGGTCGCGAATGGTAGAGAGCCGTCACCCTGCCCACATCCCCCGCAAGGAGGAGGGCCCGCGCAACGGCGATCTTTGTGCTCGTCGTCGTGCGATCCTTTGACTGCGGGTGCGCCGCACCCTACTGGACGATTCATGCGCGGTCTTCGCTGGCAATTCGCTTGGTTCTATCTGTTTCTCGCCGTCCCGGCCTTGCTGGTCGTTGAGCGGGTCGCGTTCGGATGGAAGTTCGAGCATCTGTTGATGCAGTTGGATGACGGGCGCGTCGAGGCGGCGCTGAACCACGAACTGGCCAGCCTGTCCGTCGCGGCGGGCGAGGGTGCACGGGCGGAGGAGTTGCAGGAACGTCTGCGTGCGCTGGTGCTGCGATTGGAGCGGCCGCGCGAAAGTCTGCAGACACGCGCGGCCTTCGTGTTGTTGGAGTTGTCCGATCACCCGTTCCAGATCGAGTTGCGTCTGCCGGGTCAGGGTGCATGGCAAGCTGGGGCCAGCGAGCTCGCTGACACGGCGGTGCGACGCGAATGGCGGGTCAGTGAACGCGCCGCCGCTCAGTCTGGTTCAGCCGAGCTGATCTTGCGTCTGGCCGTGCCTTCGCCCTGGCGATTCAATATGAGCATGCTCAGCTTCGAATGGACGCTGGCGGTGGCGTATCTGCTGTTGTTCCTGTTCGGTTCGGCCTGGTTTCTCCGCCGACGCGTGTTGCGGCGGATTGGTCGGATTGGCGAAGCCGCGCAGTCCTGGGCGGCGGGCGACTTCAGTGCGCGATTGCGCGACGGCACGTCCGATGAGTTGGGGCAATTGGCGGACGACCTCAATCGCATGGCGCTCGATCTGAAAACCTTGGTTGAGGCACGAGCCGAGCTCGCCAGCTTGTCGGCGCGTCAGCAGGTGGCGCGTGATCTGCACGATACGGTAAAGCAGAAAGTGTTCGCCCTTTCGCTGCAACTTGAAGCGGCGCGCAGCAAGGATGCGACGGCGGCGGCGCCATGTCTTGCTGAGGCGCTGAGTCTGGTTGGTGAGGTGCAGACCGAGTTGTCCGAAGTTCTGCTGCAGTTGCGCTCGGAAATCCAGGACCCGCAGGATATCGTGGCGCCGCTGCAGCAGCGTCTGCAGGACTTTTCGCGACGCAGTGGCTGTTCGGTGGGAACCCGCATGCTGGACCATTTGTGGCTCTCTTCGGTCCAGGCAGATGCCCTGCTACGCATCGCCGATGAAGCCGTGGCAAACATCTGGCGCCACGCGCAAGCAAGTCGGGTGACGGTGACGCTCGAGCGTGTGGGAACGCAGGTTTGCCTGCGCATCGTCGACAATGGCCGCGGTCTGCAAGGCGACAACGCTGAAGGGATGGGGCTTTCGAATATGCGAAATCGTGCGGCCGCCCTGTCCAACGGTGACTTGCGGGTGATGCGTGTCGCCGAAGGAGGCACTTGTGTGCAACTGCGTTTTCAAACTGACCCGGAGTCGATCTCATGAGCCTGCGCGTGTTGTTGGTCGATGACCACGCGGTGGTGCGCCAGGGGCTACGTGCTTATCTGGAGTTNNGGCGGCGGCGGAATGGCGACCTGACGTGGCGCTGGTGGATCTGGTCATGCCCGAGGAAGACGGCGTGTCGGCGACGCGCCGAATCCGTGCCTGCAGTCCGGCGACGGAGGTCCTGGTGCTGACGTCGTGCCTTGATGCCGCGCATGTCGCGCCTGCCTTCGAGGCCGGTGCGTGCGGCTATACCTTGAAAGAGATCGGTGGTCGCGAATTGCTGGACGGCATCCGTCGGGTGGCGCGCGGCGAGCAGGTCTTGCATCCGCGCCTGCAGCAGATTGCAAAGGCCATGTCTCCGCGAAAATCCGACTCCGAAAGCACGGCCGATCCGTGTGCCTCGCTCAGCACGCGTGAGCGTGAGGTATTGCTTCTGCTGGCCGAGGGCTGCAGCAACCTGCAGATCGCCGAGCGCCTGCAGATTGGTGAAAGTACGGTCAAGACACATGTCGGTAATGTGCTTGGCAAGCTTGATCTGAGTGACCGCACTCAGGCGGCGATCTGGGCGTGGAAGCATCGATTGGTGGGAAGAACAGGATGAGCAGAACGGTCGTTCCCAACGCGGATTTCAACGGACCGGCACGCACGCGCCGGCTATGGGATATCTCACCGCCGGTCGACGAACACGCTCCGGTGTTTCCCGGTGATGCGGCCTATGCGCAGCGGTGGAACTTCCAGTGGGGCGACCGCTGTCCCGTCAATGTGGCGACGGTCACGCTATCGCCACACGTCGGCGCGCACGCCGATGCGCCGTTGCACTACGACCCTCAGGGTGAGACCGTTGGAATGCTCGACCTGAATCCGTTTCTCGGTCATTGCCGGGTGATACATGCGATCAGGGACGGTGGCTTGGTCACCTGGGAGGACTTGGTCCACGCGTGCGGACAATTGCCACCACGTGTTCTGGTGCGAACCTATCAGCGTCAGCCACAGGCCCAGTTCGATATGGACTTGCCGGCCTTTGCCGCGGAGACGATCGAGCGACTGGCCGATCTGGGCGTGCAACTGGTGGGCATCGACAGTGCCAGCATTGACCCTGCAGACAGCAAGCAGTTGCCAAGCCATCAGGCCGTAAGGCGTCGCGGCTTGAGGGTGTTGGAAAATCTCTGTCTCGATGATGTGCCCGAGGGCGACTACGAGTTGATCGCACTGCCACTGCGTTGGATGCAAGCCGACGCCTCACCCGTGCGAGCGGTCCTGCGGGAGTGGCGCGGATGAGCATCACCCGAGAGCACGCCTGCGCGATGGACGCGAACGATCCGCTGGCAACGCTGCGCGAGCAGTTCGTGTTACCCGAGGGCGTGATCTATCTGGATGGTAATTCGCTGGGAGCACTTCCCAGGGCAACCGCATCGCGCGTGCAGTCCGTCATGGCTGATGAATGGGGCCAACAACTGATCGCCAGTTGGAACACGGCAGGCTGGATCGATTTGCCGCGCAGTGTGGGTGATCGGATCGCCCGTTTGCTCGGAGTGGGCGCTGGCGAGGTGGTGGTCGCGGATTCCACTTCAGTCAACCTGTTCAAGGTGCTGAGTGCCGCGCTGCGGATTGCCCAGCATGACTCAAGGCGTCGAGTCATCGTTTCCGAGCGCAGCAACTTCCCCACCGACTTGTACATTGCGCAGTCCTTGGCCCAGCAGTTCGATTGCGAGCTGCGATTGCTGGATGCGGATACGCTGGCGCAGGGAATCGACAGCGAGGTGGCGGTGGTCATGCTGACCCACGTCAACTACCGCACGGGGGCCATGCACGATATGGGTGCGCTGTCGCGCAAAGCCCACGCGGTCGGGGCGCTGACGGTCTGGGACCTCGCCCATAGTGCCGGCGCAGTGCCGCTCGCCTTGAAGGAGGATGCGGCAGATTTCGCTATCGGCTGCGGTTACAAGTATCTGAATGGCGGTCCAGGCGCGCCAGCCTTCGTGTGGGTCGATCCGCAGTGGGTCGATCAGTTTCAGCAGCCCCTATCGGGATGGATGGGACATGCCGCACCGTTCGCCTTTGATCCCCAGTACGCGCCAGCGTCGGGCACTTCGCGCTATCTCTGTGGCACGCCCGCAGTGATCGCCATGGCAGCCCTCGAATGCGGCGTGGAATCAGTACTCGCGGCCGAGACCTACGGCGGGATGGCGGCTATTAGGGCCAAGTCATTGGCGTTGACCGAGCTGTTCGCCGAGTGTGTCAGCAAGTTCGCGAAGGGCTACGGCCTCCGCCTTGTCTCGCCTCACGAGGCGAATCGGCGCGGCTCGCAGATATCGCTTACCTGCGAAGAAGGGGCATACGCCATCGTGCAGGCGCTGATCGCCCGTGGGGTAATCGGCGACTTCCGTGCAGGCGATGGTGTCGCCATGCCTGACATTTTGCGCTTCGGATTTGCCCCGCTGTACACGCGCTTTGTCGATGCATGGGACGCGGCAACGCACCTGCATGAGGTTCTACAAAGCGGAAATTGGCGAGAAGCGCGATTCGCTGCACGGCATGCGGTGACTTGAGCAAGTCATGCCTGCCGTGTGTCAGCGAGGTGATTTCCACACTAGAGCAAGGCGACTTCGTGCTCGCCACGCTCGTAGACGACATGCGCACGACCGACCAGCAAGGGATCGACACGACCGATGGTTTCGAGGTTCTTGTTGGTATACGGAAGCTTGTGCAGCACGTAACGCATCGCGTTGAGTCGGGCGCGCTTCTTGTCGTTTGATTTGATCACCGTCCACGGCGCATCGGCCGTATCGGTGTTCAGGAACATGGCTTCCTTGGCGCGGGTGTAGTCATCCCATTTGTCGAGTGAAGCCATATCAATCGGCGACAGCTTCCACTGCTTGAGCGGGTGACTTTTGCGCTCCTTGAAGCGCCGTTTCTGCTCGTCGCGACTGACCGAGAACCAGAATTTGATCAGGTGGATGCCACTGCGAACCAGATTGCGCTCGAACTCGGGTGCCTGGCGCATGAATTCCTGATATTCGGCATCCGAGCAAAAGCCCATGACGCGTTCCACGCCTGCGCGGTTGTACCAACTGCGATCCAGCAGGACGATTTCGCCGCGCGTCGGCAGATGTTGCACGTAGCGCTGGAAGTACCACTGGCCACGCTCCACTTCGCTGGGCTTTTCCAGCGCCACGACGTGCGCGCCGCGCGGATTGAGGTGTTCCATGAAGCGCTTGATGGTGCCGCCTTTGCCCGCCGCATCACGACCCTCGAACAGGATCACCACGCGCTGGCCGGTTTCCTTCACCCATGCCTGCAATTTCAGCAGTTCGGTTTGCAGCAGGTATTTCTGTTTCTCGTAGGCCTTGCGGCTCATCAGATTCTTGTAGGGATAGGCACCATCGCGCCAGCCGGGGGCGAGTTCCATATCGAGCACGGCACGGTCCTTCGGCTCGTCGCCATGGGTCTCGCGCTCCAGCAATTGCTCCAACAGGCGACGACGATCTTCCGGTGACTTGCCATCCAGCAAGGAAGCAATGGTGGCGAGTTCGGTTTCCAGCGCGCCTTCCTCGTCGGCCTGCGTTTCGTAGGCACGGATTGCCTTGGCGCTGAGCTGCGGAGGCACATCGCCGCGCGATGTCGGCCGTGCGGCATTGGGCAATGAAGTGACTGTCGCTTGCTTGCGTTCGCGCTTGCCGTCGGCCACGGAATCTCCTTAGTCGAATGTGGATGCGCCTATTCAGCGCCGATTGGCGATGTGTCGGTTTGATGACGGTCAAAAGTCCTGCAACATCAGGGCCACACTGCGGTGGGCGGCGGTCTTAGGTGCCATCCTCGACGGTCGCGGACAGCACTTCGGTGTGCCCTCGACTGAGATCTCTGACCTGAGCTTGCAGCGCCGCCAGCTGCTCGGGGGGCAAGGCGAACTGCAATACAGCGCCTTCCGCATCGAAGCGCTCTCCAGCCTTGACTGCGCCCGCTTGTTGGAGTGCCAGGTGAATTGCGCCGAGATGCTCGAATTTGCAGTGCAAGCGGTAGTTCCGGCGAACGATGACACTGCGCCGTGCCGCGGTCCGTAAGCATTCGGCAGCCGCACCGCTGTACGCACGCACCAGTCCGCCCGCGCCCAGCTTGATGCCACCGAACCAGCGCGTCACCACGGCCATCACGCCATCCAGTCCTTGGCCATCGATGGCCGCAAGAATCGGTCGACCCGCCGTGCCGCCGGGCTCTCCATCATCGGAGAAACGGTACTGCTGTCCGATTCGATAGGCCCAGCAGTTGTGGGTCGCATCGCGGTCCTGCACGGCCTGCAGGAAGGCTAAAGCCTGATCCGGCGATTCCACGGGTGCCGCCTGACAACGGAACAGACTCTTCTTCACTTCAAGATCGAAGCAGACCGGTTGCAGTAGCGTTTCACTCATGGGCGGCTCGCGTTTCGCTCGGGCAGCACGGTCACTTCGCCATCTTTGAGTTGCAGCCGGATGCGTGTCGTTGCCGTGATGTGTTGCACCGATGTCAGTAGTGCACCGCTGTCGCCATCGCGCGCAATGGCATAGCCGCGCTTCAAGGCCGCCAGTGGGCTGAGCGCGGACAAGGTGCGGCCGAGTTGTTGAAGGCGGGTCTGGGGTGTATGCGTCAGGGCAGTGCCTTGCTGCTGCAGACGCTGCGCCAACGACTGCAGCCTTGCATGCGATGCGCGCAGCGCATCGCACGGGGAGCTCGCCTTGAGGCGGGTGCCCGTCCATTGCAGGCGCGATGTCTTGCTGCGAATCCCGGTTTCCGCGGCGATGTGCAGACGCGCCTGCAGATGTTGCAGACGCTCGCTGCCGCGTTGCAGTCGGTGCGCGGGGGCATGCAGGCGGAGCTGTGCGAGCCGCTGGTCCAGTTGCTGGCTCCAGGTGTTCAGCCGCGTTTCGATGCTGCGCTGCAGACGGATCTGGCGTTGCTGCAGGCGTTGCGTCAAGTCGCTTTGATCCGGGACCAGCAGTTCGGCGGCAGCCGAGGGTGTGGGCGCGCGCAGGTCGGCCACCCATTCGGCGATGCTGCTGTCGGACTCGTGGCCGACGGCGCAGACCAGCGGGGTCGCCAAGGATGCGATCGCACGCGCCAGCGATTCATCATTGAAGGCCCACAGGTCTTCCAGTGAGCCGCCGCCGCGGGTCAGCAGCAGGGCGTCGTAACGCCTGCAGGCATCGGCGCGCTGCAGAGCTTCGACAATACGTAGTGGTGCGTCACGACCTTGCACCGGGATGGGTAGCAAGTCCACTTGGAGCATTGGGAATCGCCGCCGTATGACGCTGATGACGTCATGAATGGCAGCCCCCGCAGGCGAGGTCAGTACGGCGAGACGCTTAGGCGGGCAGGGGACTGGCTGCTTGGTCGCCAGGTCGAATAGACCCTCGTTTTGCAGTTGCTGGCGAAGCCGCTCGAACTCACGCCGCAACGCGCCTTCGCCCGCCAACTCCAGGTGTTCGGCAATGAGCTGGTAGTCCCCTCGCGGTTCGTAGAGTGAGATTCTGCCGCGCGCCACCACGTGTTGGCCGTTCTCAGGCGCAAACCCAATTCGACTGGCATGGGCGCGAAACAGTGCGCCACGCACCTGTGCTCGCGGATCCTTGAGTGTGAAATACCAATGGCCTGAGCTGGCGCGCGTGACGTTGCTGAGCTCACCTTCCACCCAGATCAGACCGAGCGCACTTTCGAGCAGGTCGCGAGCCATCGCGTTCAGGCTGCTCGGGGTGAGTACCGGACGCGGGTCTGCAGGGGATGAGGGGGCAGTCGGATTCACAACAATGGGTCGAATTGGGCCTTCGATGCTAACAGTATCAAGCGCTTTGGGTGTTCTTGGCTCAGCTCGGTTGGGCGGCAGGGAGCTGGATGAAGGCGACGTGTAGCAGGAATAAGGGCGAGGGCGCTCGGCAGCGTTCGTTGACGTTCTCGATTGCGTGCCCGAAGGAGTCGCAAGGCGATGCGGTGAGGTATTCGAGGGATTGGTATCGGCGTGCCGTGGGCAAAGTTTGCAAATCGGTACTGGTAGGCGACGGTGTGCCTGATACACTCGGATGCGGTTGTCGATTCGTCCGATGTCTGCCTCGCAGGCCGCTAGCCTGCATCTTGCAGAGGTCGCCGAAGTCGCCACAGCCGACTCGATTCCGGGGGCGAGTCTGTGACGGTGCGTTCTATTGTTCGTTCTTGTGCAGGGAAAGAAACGACGATTTTCGTACCTTGGCATGGCAGGTGAGAGAGTCCCGGAATGTCTGACGCTTACGTCCAACTTGGAGAACGATTGCCGCCGAGAGCCTCGCAGGCTTCCGGGTCAGTCCCCATCGATGCCAAGGGTGTCGCTGCGTGGGTTGACGCACTACCCCGCGCCAATCAACAAGCGACCCTGCAGCAGTTGATCGCGGCCTTTCAGGTCTGGCGCGGGGCCGTGATGCTGGGACCGCAACGCGCTTCAGTTATGGAAGCGGTCAGGCCGGTAGCCCTGGAAAGCATCGCGTTGATCGAGCGAGCGTTGCAGAGTGCGACCTTCCCGCTGACGCCGCAACGCGCGCAGATGGCGGAAACCTGCCAGACCTTGCATCGCGAGCTGGCCCTGGGTTACCGGATGGCCCTGCACGAGTTTCTTGCGCCGACTGGCAACGTGCCCTTCCTGCGCGGCGGCGCGGCCGCTGGCTTGGCGGTACGTAGTGCCTGGCACTACAGCCGACTGTTGATGTTGTCGTATTTCCTTTACCGCGTGCCGCCTGAGGATTGCTGGTTTGGTCTGCACTCGGTGTATCGCTTTGCGCACNNTGGCGCTGTCGAATCCCTATCGGTTTTCGCAGCGGGAGCAAGGCGAGCTGTGGGGTTTGACGCGCGAACTCGGTGCATTGCTTCAACTGGCGGAAAGGCAAGGTGCGCAAGACAGCTTCATGATCCCTGTCGATACGGACCGCGGGCCCGGCTACACGCCCGAGGAGCGCGAATCCGGAAACACCCTGGGATTCTGGTTCTGTGTGCAACCACTCCGCGATGTTCTGGATGCGCCTCTTGCACAGGCAGGTGTCGAGGCAGTCAGCGTGCGTTTGCCGCAGTCGCGTTTGCCCTTGCAGGCTCCGGCTGACCTGCTGCGTCGTTTGCGCGCAGGGTGGGCCACCGCTGCTGAACGCCGCTCACGGCGATTGGGAGCGACCCATAGCCTGGATACCGTTCTTGGCTTGATTGGTCTGCACTTCTTCCTCTCTGGCGGTACTGATTTCGATACCTTCACGCGGGAAATTCGTGGTTACTCCAGTCAGGCTGTCGCGGAACGGGCGTCATGGGCGAACGCCAGCACGGACTCGGTACGCGCGTCGCGCGCGAAAGCGACGGTGTTGGATCAGAGCCTGGGTGGCTATCGTCTGCAGTGGCCTCGCGAGGCGGGTCTGCGGATTCGTGTGGGTGAACTGATCGGATTGTCGATTGCGCATGAGGAAGACGATCCGCTGTGGATGGTCGGCGTGGTGCGTTGGATTCGCTATTCCGCGGATGGCAGTGTGGATGCGGGTGTGGAGTTGCTGGCGCGCCGAGCGCGCGCGGTCAGTTTGCGAACCCTCGATCCCTTGGGTAACCCGAAGTCTCCTCAGCGAGGAATCCTGATTGACTGGCTGCGTGAGCGAAACGATCAGGACGCAGTGTTCGTGGTCGCCCCCAGTCAGATTGATCTTCAGGCGCATCGACTGGAAGTGTCGACGCCGACTGAGGAGGATGCCATTGATCCGCAGACGTCCTCCATGCAGCACTACCACGATATGAGTGCGATCGAGCAGGCTGGCGATTATGTCCTGCTCAGAGTCCGTCACGCGCGAACCGAAGTGAGCAGTTAAATGCCCGAGTTGCAAGGAATCGAACGCCACCCGACGCATGCGGTGGATGTCGCAGGCGTGCGCGTTGGTGGTGAAGCGCCGGTCGTGGTGCAGTCCATGACCAATACCGATACGGCCGACATTGCGGCCACCGCGAAACAGGTCGCCGAGCTGTGGCGGGCAGGTTCCGAACTGGTGCGGATCACGGTGAATACCTCTGATGCAGCGGCCGCAGTGCCGCACATCCGCGACCGTCTGGCAACAATGGGGGTGGAAGTTCCGCTGATCGGTGACTTCCACTACAACGGGCATCAGCTGCTGGCCGATGAGCCGGCATGTGCGGAAGCACTGGCGAAGTACCGCATCAATCCCGGCAATGT
>DEHW01000094.1 GCA_002352135.1 Lysobacterales bacterium UBA2790 | reverse complement strand
GTCGAGCAGCAATTGATGCGCGCTGAGCTGGATCTGCTCTACGTCGCGCCCGAGCGACTGTTGACGCCACGTTTTCTGGGGCGTCTTGATCAGGCCCGGGTCGCCCTGTTCGCGATTGACGAAGCGCACTGCGTGTCGCAGTGGGGACATGACTTCCGGCGTGAGTACCGCGAGCTGAAGATCCTGCACGAACGCTGGCCCGACGTGCCGCGCGTCGCGCTGACCGCCACCGCTGATCCGCCGACGCAACGCGAGATCGTCGAACAACTCGGCTTGCAGCAAGCGCAGCGCTTCGTCACTTCGTTTGATCGCGCCAACATCCGCTATCGACTGGTCGACAAGCAGAACCTGAAGGCGCAGTTGCGCGCGTTCCTGGAACTGCATCGTGGCCAGACCGGCATCGTCTACGCGATGACGCGCAAGAAGGTCGATGAACTTGCGTTGGAACTGCGTGCGCAGGGCTTTGCTGCCTTGCCGTATCACGCGGGAATGGATGCCGCCGAGCGCAGCACGCATCTGCAGCGCTTTCTGCGCGAGGAAGGCATCGTCATGGTGGCGACCATTGCCTTTGGCATGGGCATCGACAAGCCCGATGTACGCTTCGTCGCGCATGTCGATCTGCCGCGCTCGCTGGAAGGCTATTACCAGGAAACCGGTCGCGCCGGTCGCGATGGCGAGCCTGCCGAAGCGTGGCTGTGCTACGGTTTGGCCGACGTGGTCAATCAGGCGCAGATGATCCAACGCTCGGAAGCGCCGGAGGAACGCAAGCGCGTTGAACGACGCAAGTTGGACGCGATGCTGGGCTATTGCGAGACCGTGCGCTGCCGACGGCAGGTCCTGTTGGAAAGCTTCGGTGAGGTTTATCCGCAGCCCTGCGGCAACTGCGACAACTGTCTGCAGCCGCCGCAGACCTGGGATGCCAGCGTCGCGGCACAGAAGGCGCTGTCCTGTGTGTATCGCACCGGTCAGCGCTTTGGTGCAGGACATGTCATCGATGTGTTGCGCGGTGCGGACACGGCGCGAATCCGCCAATTCGCCCACCACTCCCTGTCCACCTGGGGCATCGGCAAGGACTTCGACGACCTGCGCTGGCGCAGCGTGTTCCGGCAGTTGGTGGCGGCGGGCTTGCTGAAGGTGGACATCGAACAGTTCGGTGCCTTGCAACTGACCGACGCCGCGCGTGCCGTGCTGCGCGGTGAATCGGTCGTGCGAATGCGCAAGGACGCCGTGGTCACCAGCTTGGGCAAGACCGCGCGGCGCAGTGCCGAGGCGCGTCATGTGCCGACTTTCGATGACGTTGAGATCGAGGCACGCTTCGTCGCCTTACGCGAACTGCGCTCGCGGTTGGCCAAGGCGCAAGGTGTGCCGCCGTATGTGATCTTTCACGACAGCACCTTGCGTGCAATTGCCGAAGCCGCGCCGGAAGACCTCGACGAATTGGCCGAGGTCGGCGGCGTCGGCGTGCGCAAACTGGAGCGCTACGGCGAGGATGTTCTGCAGGTATTGTGGGAAGCATGAGCCCAAGGGTCCGCCGCCTCGTCCCGCGCATTGGCCTGCAGAAGCAGTCGCGTTCACTGCGCCTGCCGGACGGTCGCGACATCGAACTGCTGCAGGTCATCGATCCGCGCGCCGTGCGGGTCAAGCTTTCGGTCAGCGAACGCGGTGCGCGCTTGAGTCTGCCGCTTGGCACCTCGGACACCTTTGTTCAGCAGTTCCTCGAACAACACCGCGCCTGGCTGCAGACCCAATGGCGCAAGCACCAGTCCGCGCCCGCACCGGACGCAGCACTGTGCTGGGGGCAGGATCTGTGCCTGCCATTGCGTGGCGAATCGATCACCCTGCGCTGGCAGTCCGCTTCGCGTCTGGCCGTGCAGTGCGACGAGGCCGACTGGCGACTGCTGGTGCCGCCCGCCGCCACCCTGGCTCGCGTGCAGAAAGTGATTGCCGAGTTCTTGCACAGCGAAGCCCGTACCGACCTCGGTCGATGGTTGCCGCACTACCTGCCCGGATTCGCCCACGCCCCCGGCCAGGTCCGGATTCGACCACTTTCCAGCCTGTGGGGATCGCTGAGCGGACGCAACGGCCTGTCCCTCGATCTCAGCCTCATCCTCGCCCCATCACGCGTGTTCGAATACGTCCTCGTCCACGAACTCTGTCACCTTGTGCAACGCAATCACTCCCCCGCCTTCTGGCATGAAGTGGGTCAACGCCTTCCGGATTGGCGACAGCAACGCCAATGGCTGCGCAGCCACGGCGGCATGCTGAAACGTCAGCTGGGAGTGCTGCTGGAAGCGCGTTGAGTGCTGACACGTTGCGCTTCGCTTTTTCGTCAACCTTCGCGTGGGAGCGGTCGGCTTCCTATCCACAACGGGAGTGCAGTGCGATGCGAGTCGAACGGAGAAAGGGTGTGCGTGGGGCTCTGCTGGCTTGGGTGGTTCTGGCGCCGGGCATCGTGCTCGCACAATCGCAGCCTGCGCCCGGGTATGCCGTGCGCGTGCTCGATGGGCAGGATGACTTTGGTGAGCATCTGGCGGTGACGCGGTTTGGCAGCAGCGACCAGTGGACAGGTTTCCACTATGTCGCCAATGAGCAGTCGCTGTTTGCCGGTTCCTGCGCTGACGGCTGCGCGCCGGAAGTGCGTTTGACCAGTGGTGCGGACCGCGGTCGCTTTGCCAGTGCAGCGCGGCGCAGCGCACTCACTCAGCGCCCGTTTGCGGCGTTCTATAACGCGACCACGGGCGATCTGGAGGCGGTCGATTGCTTCGATTCTTCCTGTAACTCGGCCACTTTGCGCGTGCTTGACACGGTCAATGACGTGGGCGCGGGCACGGCGACAGCGATTGATCCGGCGAGTGGATTTCCCTACGTGGCCTACTACGACGCCAGCAATGGCGACCTGCGTTTGTACCGCTGCGCCAGCGCCATCTGTGATAGCGGCAACAGCGTGCTGATCGATAGCCTTGGCACGCGGGGACGCAATCCGAGCATGTTGTTCTCCAACAGTGCGTTGTGGATTGCCTACGACGACACGCTCACTGGCGAGCTGCGTGTAGCGCGCGGCATGGCACCCTTCGGTGGGGCGAATTTCACCACCTTTACCGCCGCGATGGGCAGCGATGCCGCCATGACGGCCGATGCCAACGGCTTTGTGGACCTGGTGTTCCGCGGGCTGGTTGGAGACAGTCTGGAACGCGTGCGCTGCATGGACGCCAATTGCTCATCGCTCGTGCAGTCGACGTTGGATGCGGTGGGGCGCGGCTTTGCGCCCTCGGCCACGCGACTGCCCAATGGCAACCTGCTGGTCAGTCACCATCAGCCTTCGGTCGGTGCGATGTTGGCGACGGTCTGCAATGATGCCGATTGCACGGCACCGCAGCGTTTGCAATTGGAGTCTGGCCCGGACTACGGACCGACCAGCGTGGCGGAGTCCTATTCCTCGGGTCGTCCGTTGATCCACTACTACGACGCGGCCTTGACCGAATTGCGCTCGACCCAGTGCACGACGACAGCGTGTACAAGCTTCACCCGGCGCACCACCAACGGTGTGCCCGCTTTCGCACCCAATATCGCCTCGCGGTCGGATGGTCGTCCGGTGGGGATCTGGACCAAGCTGCGCCGCCCGCGTATCGGCCTCTGCGATGATGCGCAATGCACATCGGTGACGTATCGCGACACCGGTGGTGCCAACTCCGATTCGTCGCGCCCGTCTGTCGGCATTCGCCCGGATGGTCGCCCGTTCGCCTACTACTCGCATGTCGGTGGCAGCGCGGCTTGGGATTGTGCCGATGCCGATTGCACCACGGGCACGCATCGAGACGTCAGTGGTTCGGGCAACTCGACCAGCAGTTTCACCGAGCTGGCGATTCGTGCCGACGGTCGTCCCGTGATGTTGTATGCCAATGTCGCGACCAACGCGGTGTATCTGTTCTCGTGCGCGGACGTGAATTGCAGCAGCGGACAATCGCGATTGCTGGCCGACGAGCCTGATCCGGCGGTGCAGTCCACGGCGTTGTCGGGCTTGGGATTGGCGGTTGGTGGCGACGGTCGCCCGGTGGCGACCTGGGGTTTGTCCAGTCAACCGCCGGGGGGCAATGCCGTCGGTGCGCTGCGTGTGGCCCGTTGTGATGATGTCGAGTGCATCAGTGCGACGGTCAGCTCTGTCGGCAGTGAGCCCACCTACAATGGTGGCGCGATTGCGCTGCGCGCTGACAATCGCCCCGTTCTGATAGAGAACACCTTTGCGGGTGCACGCAATCTGGTCACTTGTGGCGACGCTAGCTGCGCCACCGCCAGCCGCGCCGTGCTGCCGAATCCCTTCGATGTCGTGGATCAACTGCGCTTGCGGCCTGGTGAGATCCCGGCCTACGTCAGTGGCACGATAGGCAGCGGTGGGTGGTGGCAGTGCAGTGATGCGAACTGCAGCGACAGTTCTCGTCACGTTCTGATCACCGATACCGAAACCAACCAGCGAGGCCATGGTGGACGCATTGTGTTCGGCGCCGATCCCAGACCCCTTGGTATTTTTTTCGAGCAGCAATTGCGCGATATCTGGATTGCGGTGCCGATGCCTGTGGCGATTTTCGCGGATGGTTTCGAGCCATAGCAGGGAAGTGGCAAGCACCCGGCACGGGTAGATCAATGCGTTGAGCGTTATCTGGGGTGGACTGGCGTGCAAGCGGGCGTCCGCTGGGTGTCGTCTGCCGTGAAGCGATGCAGGCGCTTCGCGTGCCGACGATTTGAAGAACCGCGGCCGGGCTCCAGTGGCATCGGGCGCTCGTACCCGCAGCACACCCTTGCGCGCTGCTGCAGGCGCACGCACCCGTTGTCGTCAATGCGACTTGCGAACATGCGCTTGTTGCCGCCGCGGGTGCGTCGCAGTGATGTTAGCGTGCGTCTTGATTGTCGCGAGGGGGCGCAAATGAGTGTGCAGGTGCTCGTGTGGGCGTGGGTTGGCGTGTTTGCGCGCCAAGAACTGGAGATGGTATCGGCATGGTTGGGGGTATCGGCATGGCGAACGTTATCGGTTCTGCGGCGCTCGCAGGCCGGTGCGGTCTCCGGATGGGCTGTCGGTTTACGTGTCGAAGCGGGGCAGACATGAGTCGGCCCGGACCGTGGTGGATGCGCTGCCTGACCACCAGTTTGGCCTTGGTTCTGTGGATGGGTGTCTGGCCCTGCGCGCAGGCAGAACGGCACAGCTTGCTCCTGGATGGTGATTGGCAGTTCCAGCGCCACGATGTCGAGGGGGCAATGGAGTCGGACGTCGATACCGCCGATTGGCAGACTGTGCGTCTGCCACACACCTGGAACGCGCCGGATGCGGAACGCGGTGGTGCCTACTATCGGGGCGTGGGTTGGTATCGCCATGTCTTTGAAGGGCAGGGTCAAGCGGGCGCCGGTCGACAGCAGTTTCTCGAATTCGATGCGGCCACCATGGCCGCCGAAGTCTGGATCAATGGGCAGAAGGCGGGACAGCATGCGGGCGGCTATTCGCGCTTCCGCATCGACATCACTCCTTGGCTGCGCCATGGCCGCAATGTTCTGGCGGTGCGCGTGGACAACGGCGCGTTGCCCGATGTGGCACCGCTGGGTGGTGATTTCAGCGTGTTCGGTGGACTGATCCGGCCCGTCAGGCTGATCGATACCGATGCCGTGCACATCGACCTGCTTGATCATGGTGGTCCGGGGATTCAGATCGATACCGAGTCGCTGGATGCCGATCTGGCGCGCCTGTCGGTGCGCGTCACGATTCGCAATGATGGGCGGCGCGCCGCCAAGCCGCAGCTTCATCTCAGCGTGCTGGACGCCACGGGTCAGATGGTTGCCGAAGCGCAGCAATCGGCGCGGGTGAAAGCGCAGCGCAGCCAGCTCGTCGAGATGCCCTTGCAAATCCAACAGCCACATCGCTGGCAGGGTGTGGACGATCCCTATCTGTACCGTCTGCGCGTCGAAGTGCGGGACGGCGAAACGCTGCTCGATGCCCATGCGCTGCCGATAGGTCTGCGCCAGTTCAGTGTCGATGCGCAGCGCGGTTTCCTGCTCAATGGGCGACCCTATCCCTTGCATGGGGTGAACTACTTCCATCCTGGGCGGCCGGGTATCGGCGTGGCGGTCGGCGATGCGCAGATCGACGAAGACATGGGCATTCTGCAGTCCTTGGGGGCGACCGGCCTGCGGCTGGTGCATTACCCGCATCCCGAGCGCGTCTATGAGCGCGCTGACCAGTTGGGCCTGGTGCTGTGGACCGAGATTCCGCTCAACAGCGCGATGCAGGAAACCGCGTCCTTTCGCGACAATCTGCGCCAGCAATTGCGTGAGTTGATCCGCCAGCAGCGGCACCACGCGGCAGTGGCGATCTGGGGTGTCGGCAACGAGGTCTACCGCTCCGATGAGCCGATCGTCCGCCTGCTTGGCGAACTGCACCAGCTTGCCAAGCAGGAGGATTCTTCGCGCCTGACCGCCTACGCACATTGCTGCGCGGCGGACGATCACCCGATGGCCTTGCAGACCGATCTGGCGGCCTACAACCGCTATTGGGGCTGGTATGACGGTAGCCTGCAGGACATCGGAGACTGGGCGGATCGCTTGCACGCGCTGCATTCCGATCTGCCTATCGGATTGGGCGAGTACGGTGCCGGTGGCAGTGTGCAACATCAGCAGGAACCGCCCGTGCGGCCCGAGGCCAAAAGCCACTGGCATCCCGAGCAGTATCAGGCGCTGTTCCACGAAGCCTATGCCCGCCAGCTTGCACAACGCCCCTTCCTGTGGGGGCATTTCGTCTGGCTGGCCTTCGATCATGCCTCGGCGGGGCGCGATGAAGGTGATCGTCCGGGCATCAATGACAAAGGCCTGGTGAGCTACGACCGTCGCGAGCGCAAGGATGCGTTTTATCTGCTGCAGGCTTGGTGGCAGCGCGAACCTGTGCTGCACATTGCCAGTCGTCGCTTCACGCCGCGACCGGCGGGCGTGGTGACCGTCAAGGCCTATAGCAACGCGCACAGACTGACTTTGAGTGTGGACGATCAGGTCGTCGGCGAGGCTGAAGTCGTTGATCGTGTGGCGATCTGGCCGGATCTGGATCTTCCGCCGGGGCCGCATCGGATCCAGGTGCAATCCGATCATGGCTTGCTCGACACGGTAGTGTGGGAGCTGCAGCCTTGAACCGGCGGCACCAACATGCCACCAAAGTACGATGGGCAGGTGCGTCGCTTGCTGGCTCACTGCGTGCATGAACGCCTTTCGTCTGTGTTTGATTTCGTGCGTGGCGGTGGCCCTGAGTGGCTGCGGTCGCGATGCCACACCGTCATCGGTGAATCCATCGTCCTCTGGGGCGACCGCAACGCAGGAGCAGCCGGTGGACAAGCCGACGTCGTGGTCCGCCGTGCGTGAGACCGCCCATCGAGGCGATGCCGATGATCTGCTGACCGCAGGTCTGGGTCTTGCGGGTCTGCAATCGGCCACGCCGCCGGTCATCGCGGATGCGTCGAATCCCAGCGCGGACGAACTGCGCCGTCGCGCGTTCTGGACCAACTGGCGTGGCATTGCCGACGTGTCCCCGGCGGGCGGCTTGGGTTCGCTGTATGGCGATCTGTCGCCGGTACCGGGGCGCGAATTCCAGGCGTTTGCGCGCCTGCCCGGTGCGCGTCAGCCGCATCGCGTGCTATTGCAGTTGCCGGATGCATTTGATCCCGCCAAGCCGTGCCTGGTGGTGACGGCATCCTCGGGTTCGCGTGGCATCTACGGGGCAATTTCGATGGCGGGTGGCTGGGCTTTGCCGCGTGGCTGTGCGGTGGCCTACACCGACAAGGGCGCGGGAACCGGCTATTTCGATCATGACTCGCAGACCGGCGTGGCGCTGGATGGTCGTCGCCTTGCGGTGGGAGCAGGTGAGCTGGAGTTCCTGCCGCAACCCGCCAAACTTGATGGGACTGGTCCAGGTGCGGTGTCATTCAAGCATGCGCATTCGCAGGACAACCCCGAAGCCGATTGGGGGCGGCACGTTCGACAGGCGGCCGAGTTCGCTTTGGCGCAGTTGTCGATGGCCTATCCGCAGCATCCTCCCTTCGATTTCGCCAACACGCGGATTCTGGCCGTGGCGGTCTCGAATGGCGGCGCGGCCGTCTTGCGTGCCGCCGAGGATGCCGAGCCCTGGCTGGACGGTGTGGTGGCCGTCGCGCCGAACGCCTATGCGGCACAGGCAGGCGAGGCGGGACCGACCGCACGCGCTGCCTATGACTACCTGACCGAAGCAGCACTCTTGATGCCCTGCGCGCTGAGTTCGCCGCAACTCGGTCATCTGACTTTGCTGCAAAGTTCTTTGGGTGTGTTGCCAGACTGGCAGACGGCGTGCGTGGAAGCCCATCAGCTCGGCTTGTTGAGCTCGGATGCCATGCCGACTGCGGCCGACGAAGCGCTGGCGGTATTGCGTGCGGGCGGTTGGACCGATGCCGCCCTGCAGGCGGCGGTGCTGTCGACCCGCTTTGACCTGTGGCGTGCCGTGGCTGCGGCGTATGCATCGGCCTACTTGCGCGCCGACGTGTCCACCATGCCGTGTGGCTATTCGGTTGTCGCAGCGGGCGAGGTGGCGCGGGCAGCGATGTCCACGTGGTGGAGCGACAGTAGCGGGATTCCGCCCGGTGTCGGTGTGCTGCTCAACGACCTCGCGCAGAACAGCCGGACGGAGGCATTGGCCTGCTTGCGTGCGTTGTGGACCTCGGATTCGACCGAATCGCAAACGTTACATGCCGCGATTGCCGCCACCGCAGTCAAGTTGCCGCGCGTTGGACTACCGGTGGTCGTGATCCACGGCCTCGATGACGGATTAATCCCCGCCGCGTTCAGCAGCGCACCGTATGTCGCCTGGGCACAATCGCAGCAGCGCGATGTGCAGTACTGGCAGGTGCCGCATGCCCAGCATTTTGACGCCTTCCTCGGTCTACCCGACCTGGGGGCGAGCTATCTGCCGCTGATGCCGTATGCCTGGCGCGCATTGGATCTGTTGAATGCCGATCTGGATGCGGGCAGAGCACCATCCCGCCAATCGCTGGCGATCTCCTCGCAGACGCGTGGGAAAGACGCGCTGGCAGCCTCGCACCTCGGCCTCCCGGATCGTTTGCAGTAGGGCGGCGCTCCGCTTCGACCTTGGTCGCGCAGAATTGACGCACTGCAAGAAATGACTTGAGCGCGGTGATAGCATCGTGCTGAGCATCTTTTCGGAGGCAGGCGGGCATGGCGGCGAACAGCAGCAATCCGTTCTTGGATTCGGTCAACGCATGGGGTGAACGCAGCATGGCGTTCTGGAACTCGATGCTTCGTGAACCAGCAGCGAGTCCTTTTCTCAGTCCCTCGGCAACCGGCTTCATGCCGCCGGGGATGAGTTTTCCCGGCATGCCACCAAGCGCGCCTTCGTGGAATCCGTTCGGCAACGTCTGCGCCCCGTCTTCCAGTCAGGGAATGGATTGGATGGGTCAGGCACAACAGTTCTACCAGACGCTGCAGCAAGCCATGGGTAGCCTGCCGGATTTGCGCCAGATGGATGTCGCCGGTATCGCCGAACAGTGGCGCAAGGCCATGCTCGACTCGGCGGCTGCGCCGCGCATGCCCAGTGCCTTCACCCAAACGTGGCAGCAGTCACTCGATACGCCGGGGCTGGGTTTTGCGCGTGAACACCAGGGACGCTGGCAGGAATGGCTGAAAGCACGCGATGTCTACTTGGCAGTGATGCAGCGCTACGGTCAGAAAATGCAAGCCGTTCAGGTCGAAGGCATGCGTCGCTTCGAACAGCGCTTGCAGGCGCATAGCGCGCCGGACAAACAATTGAAATCGATGCGCGCTGTGTTCGATCTGTGGGTGGATGCCAGCGAAGAAGCCTTCGCCGAGGCGGCATTGGCCGAGGACTATCGGCATCTGTACGGCGAGCTGGTCAATGCGCAAATGCGGTTGCGAGCAGCAGGGCAGGCAATCATGGACAGTGCGTCAGCGTCGATGGGGCTGCCAACCCGAGCGGAGTTGGACGGGGCGCATCGCAAGACGCATGCGCTGAAGCTCGAATTGCGGGAAATCAAACGTCGCCTGCAGATGCTCGAACAGCGACGCTCCTCAACGGTGGTGGAGCCCACTACCGCTGTGACAACGCCGGCCGCGGAAGTCCTGTCACCGAGCAGCATGGTCTCGCCCAAGCGCAGCAAGCCGGCACCAACCGCCACGGCGAAGCCTGTATCGAAAACGTCGGCAACGCTTGCGCGTACACGATCTGGCGACCGCGTTGGCGAGAAGTCCCGCGCCAAGTCCTCGGCGAAAGTCAGTGTTGCCGTGCCTGCGCAAAGCGCGAAGGTGCTTCCCATGAGGCGCAAGCTGACCAAACCGCAGCCGTTGATCGCTGTGCCGCCGCCGCCCGCCATTGGCAAGGCGAGTGCCTCCGCAGCAGGCAAGTCCACCAAGCGCAAGGGAGGCTGATTTATGTTCGGGCCTATTGGAATATCCCCTGCACAATGGACGCAGGAATGGCTGACGACACAGCGGCAAATCCGCAACGGGGCCAGCGTGTTGGCTCAAGTGGGCGAAGTCGAGTTTGGTGCCACCCCCAAGGAGGCCGTGTTCAGCGACGAACGCGTCACCCTTTATCGCTACAAAGGCGAGCATGCCCCCACCGAACAGGTGCCGATTCTGATCAGCTATGCCCTGGTCAATCGCCCCTACATGGTTGATCTGCAAGAGGATCGCTCGCTGGTGCGCCAATTGTTGGCGCGCGGTCACGACATCTATCTGATCGATTGGGGCTATCCGGATCTCTCAGATCGCTTCGATACTCTCGACGACTACATCAATGGCTGGCTGCATAGCTGTGTGGAGGAGGTTTGCCGTCGTCATGGCTTGCCCTCGATCAATCTGCTGGGAATCTGTCAGGGTGGTGCGTTTTCGCTTTGCTACACCGCCATGCACCCCGAGCGCGTGCGCAATTTGATCACCATGGTCACGCCGGTGGATTTCCACACGCCGGACAACATGCTCTCGCACTGGACGCGTGAGATGGATATCGATCTGTTCGTCGATACGTTAGGCAATATTCCGGCGGACCTGATGAACTTCTGCTACCTCACGCTCAAGCCCTATCGGCTGTTCCTGCAGAAGTACATCGGCATGCTGGATGTGGTCGAAGACGCGGATGAAGTCGAGAACTTCATGCGCATGGAAAAGTGGATCTTCGATTCACCGGATCAGGCGGGGGAGGCGTTCCGGCAGTTCATCCGTGATTTCTATCAGGGCAACAAGCTGATCCGTGGCGGTTTGCAGATCGGCCGTCATGATGTCGACCTGTCTCGCGTGCGGTGCCCAGTGCTGAACATCTTTGCCGAGCAGGATCATCTCGTGCCGCCTGCAGCGTCGAAGGCGATGGCGAAAGCGGTCGGGACGCGTGACTACTCCGAGTTGTCCTTCCGTGGTGGTCACATCGGCATCTACGTCTCCAGCCGCGCGCAGAAGGAAGTACCCGACGCAGTGGATGCCTGGTTGGCCAAACGCTGATTGAGAGGTGGTAACAAAAAACGCCCCGTGGCGGGGCGTTTTTTGTTCATCGCCGGGCGACATGGTGGCCGACTGCGCCCGTCCGTTGCGGCAGACGCTAGCGTTGCAGGTTCGGGTCAACGACGCCGTGTGGTGCTCCCTCGGACATCCGCCGTTGCGGAGCCAGTCGCGGGTGGTTCCGGGCGATTGGCGTCCGGTTTGCTTGGGTCCGTCGGCCCAGCCATGCCGCCGGATTTCAGCAGGCCATCCTGAAACGAGCGCCACAAATCCATATTGCGTTCGGTGAGTGAATTCAGCATCGACCAGGGTGTCTTGCCCAGCAGATTGTTCAATTGGCTGCGGAATTGATGCTGCTGGTCGGTGAACAACTGCATGCTGCGTTCAAGGTAGCTGCCCATGAAGCCCTGCAGCGAGTCGCCATACATCCGAATCACCTGGCTCAACAGCTGAGTGGAGAACATCGGCTGACCACGCTCCTCGTGCTCGGCGATGATTTGCAACAACACCGAGCGGGACAGATCTTCCCCAGTCTTGGCATCGCGAACTTCGATTTCTTCGCCATCGACAATGAGTTGCCGAACGTCTTCCAGCGTGATGTAGCTGGAGATGTCGGTGTCGTACAGACGGCGATTGGGATACTTCTTGATGATGCGCGGCTTGGACATGAGGACTACTCGCTAGTAACAAGGCGCCGCAGCGCGATGGTCAGACTGGCTGGGGGCAAACGCAGTCGCTGCGACGCAGCAACACCGGCATCTTACCAGCCCATGTGATGACCGCCATTGATGTCGAGATTGGAGCCGGTGATCCATGCAGCCTCATCGGATACCAGGAAGCCCACCGCATAGGCGATTTCTTCCGGCTTTCCGAGTCGCCCTGTGGGGATGTCGGCAACGATCTTGGCGCGAACCTCTTCGGGCACGGCCATCACCATGTCGGTCGCGACATAGCCGGGCGAGACCGTGTTGACCGTGATGCCAAGTTTGGCGTTCTCGCGCGCCAGCGAAATGGTGAANNCCGTGCATGCCCGCCTTGGCGGCGGCATAGTTGGCTTGCCCATATTGGCCCTTCAAACCGTTGATGGAGCTGATCTGCACGATCCGGCCCCATTTGCGATCACGCATGCCATCAATCACCGGGCGCGTGACGTTGAAACAGGCATTCAGATTGGTATTGATGACTTCGTGCCACTGACTCGCACTCATGCGATGGAAGGTGCCGTCACGAGTAATGCCGGCGTTGTTGATCAGCACGTCGACCGGTCCAAGTGCGGCTTCCACCGCGGCGATCATGGCAGCGCCCCCTTCGGGACTGCCCACATCGCCGGGCACGATCGTGATGTCGAAGCCTTCCGCCTTGCGTGCCGCCTGCCATTCCAGCGCCTTGGCTTCATTTCGATAGTTGGTGGCCACGCGCAATCCCATGCCAACCAGTCGTTTGCATATGGCGGTGCCAATGCCGCCGGTGCCACCAGTGACCAATGCCACGCGTGCTGTCATGTTCGCTCTCCCGGTTTTGTGCTGTTGGATGTGTCAACCGCGCGTGTGCCCGCGCTGGTTCTTTGAATTCTACACAGAGAATACGGCGGGCCGAGGATTGCGTACTACGACCATAGGCTCAGTTGGCGATACACGTTTGCGAGATGCCGTGGACGATGGGGGCGGGCAGTTTGTCCTGCGCTGGAGTTGCCGGGCCCCAAGTGCGGGGAGCTTCACTCGCCTTGCGAATTGACGGGTCCGGACGGTCTTAGTTCCGAGCGCGGTATTCGATTGGGCTCGAAGCTACGCAGCGCTTCCTGCAGCCAACGGTTCGGGTTGCGCGCGACGATGGGCTCGACTTGTCCGAGGAGACGCCAGACCACATTCATCGCAGGTAGGGGGTCACTCTCTGTGACCGGTGTGGCGAGACTGGACTTGCTCAACTTGTGGCCATCGACATCCAGGACTAGCGGCAGGTGCGCGTATTCCGTCTGCGGGACCGCGAGTATTTGCTGCAGATAGCGCTGTCTCGGGGCGGAGTCCAGAAGATCAGCGCCGCGCACCACATGGGTGATCTGCTGTGCGGCGTCATCCACAACCACCGCCAATTGATAGGCCCAAAGACCATCGGCGCGGAACAGGACAAAATCGCCAACCTCGGTGTCGAGCTGCTGGACGAAGGTTCCATGGATGCGGTCTTCAATGGTGATCGTCAACCCGTCAGGCACCCTCAGTCTGACGGCAGCCGTATGCCCGGAAGGGTGTTCGAGGCATTTTCGATGGATGTTGCCCTCGTCACGCAAGTCATTGCGGCTGCAACGGCAAGGGAATGCTGCGTTCTGATCCAGTAGCGTTTGCAGGGCGGACCGATAGATGTCCTGCCGATGGCTTTGGCGTAGTACGGGCAGGTCGCTCTCGAGGCCGAATGCCGCCAATGTACGCAATTGCTGCTCGGCGATCCCCTCCACGCAACGCGGTGTATCGACATCCTCGATGCGGACCAGCCATTCCCCATCGGCATGGCGTGCCATCATCCAGCTTCCGATGGCAGCCAACAATGACCCGAGGTGCAGCGGGCCGGTGGGTGATGGCGCGAAACGGCCCCGGTAGGCGGATCGTGTGTTCCCAGCACGGGTTTCGACGTCCAAAGTCATTCGCAAATGAATCCTTGGAGCCTGCGCGGCAGAAACGATCGAGGCGAAAAGTCGGCTGCGCGAGGACAGATTTTCGGCGATTCGCCGGTCCATAGCACGGCTATGGGCCAAGAATCGGCGGAAATATTGGACCGCGCAGACGGCTTTGCAGACCGGTCGGCTTTTGCCGCGCAGGTTCCTTGGCTTGATTTTGACGCGGCATGCCACATTGTCAGCAGGCGGATTTCATTTGGAACACTGGCTGGAGGTTCAAGCATGAAGCGGATCCTGTTGTTCGTTGCCACCAACATGGCGGTGCTGTTGATTGCCAGCATTGTGATGCGACTGTTGGGAATAGATCAGTATCTGGCTGCAAGCGGGCAGGATTTTGGTGGCCTGTTGGTGTTCGGAGCCATCCTTGGCTTCAGTGGCTCGATCATTTCGCTGTTGATGTCGAAGTGGGTGGCCAAGCAGAGCACCGGCGCACAGGTCATCACCCAGCCGCGCAACGAGCTTGAAGCTTGGCTGCTCAACACGGTCCAGCGTCAGGCGCAGTCGGCAGGGATTCAGATGCCCGAGGTGGCGGTTTACGATGCGCCAGAAATCAATGCGTTCGCGACCGGGCCCAGTCGCAACAATTCCTTGGTCGCCGTTTCAACCGGACTCCTGCGCGGCATGTCGCGCGATGAAGCTGAGGCTGTGCTGGCGCATGAGGTCAGCCACGTTGCCAATGGCGATATGGTAACGATGGCCTTGCTGCAAGGGGTGCTGAACACCTTTGTGATCGTCCTGTCCCGCTTGATCGGGCGTGTTGTGGATCAGGTGGTTTTTCGCAATGAGCGCGAAGGCGGTATCGGCTTCTTCGTGGTCAGCATGGTCGCGCAGGTTCTGCTGGGTATTCTGGCGTCGATGATCGCCATGGCCTTTTCGCGGCATCGCGAATACCGTGCTGACGCGGGGGCTGCCAAGCTGGTCGGCGCACCGAAAATGATCGCTGCCCTGCAACGACTGAAGAACAACCATGGCGAGAACACCTTGCCCGATGCAGTCCAAGCCTTCGGTATTTCCGGGCGCATGAGTCAGGGATTGCAGAAACTATTCCTGAGTCACCCGCCGCTTGATGAGCGCATTGCCGCGTTGCAGTCGAATAGCTGATCAAGGCGTTTGAGGTGGCTGCCCGGACCGCGTAAACACGGTTCCGGGCGTCTCCGCGCCGGTCATGCAACAGGCTCGATGCGTGTTCTTGGCTCGCCGACCTCGCTTGCCGGTTACTGGAACTCGTAGTTCATTTCGGTGCCAGCGGCGGCGAGGAAATTGCCCTGCACATAGCTGACAGTGCTGGTGAAAAGCACGCTCATACTGGCAGCGTCCTGCACAAATTCCGCAATAGTCAGCTTGTCCTGAGCATGTGCGCGTTCTGCGATCGCCTTCACGCGGCGCTGATTTTCTATATTGCGCCCCAAGTCCTCGGTAAAACGACGGTCGATCTTCAGCATAGAAGCATCCAGATGCTTGAGCAGGTCGAACGAATTTCCCGATGTGCCGAATTGCTCGATGCACATCGCGCAGCCCAGAGTGGAAACCTTGCGCAGGAAGTCCTGAGCGGCCTTGAGCTGGGTAGAGACGCGGCTTTCCGGGATGCCGAACACCAATTGATCACCGCCAACGCCACTCGTCTTGAGCAGATTGCCGATCCAGGTCGGCAGGCTCGGGTCCAGCATGCTCTGTGGGGTGAGTTTGATTAGCAAACGGGTTCGGGTGCCGGCCTCATTGCGTTTTGCCAGTACGGCAATGGCGTGCGACAGCACCCAGCGGTCGATCTTCTCGATCAGGCCATGATCCTCGGCAATGGGCAGAAAGGTCAGCGGCGGCACCACTTCGCCATCGGTGCCCTTCATGCGAAGCAAGGTTTCGTAGAACTCACTCGCGTCGCCCTGCAGGCTGATGATCGGTTGGTAGTAGAGCAGGAATTCGTTTGACTTCAGCGCAGACTGGATGCGTTCGACCCAAGCTTTGATTCTCGCGGCTTCCTGTCGATCATCTGCCGAGGGATCAAACAGTTGCGTGCGATTGCCACCCTCGGAGAGGGCGATTTGGAGACATTGGCTGGCTTTGCCCAGTGCGGTCGCTACGTCGACTGACTTGGGCCCGATCTGCACGCCGCCGATACTCAACGTCAAGGTCAATGATCGCTTGCCGACTTCGATGATATGGCCTTGAACCTTGGCGCGCAAAAGCTCAGCAAACTCACGTGTCTGGGCGAAGTCGCTGTTGACGAGATGCAGACCGAAGCTGTGGTCGGACAGCCGCGCAATCTCCGCACCATCGACCAGGTGACTGCGCAGAAGGTCCGAGAGGTCGCGCAGCAGCTCGTCGGCGTGGTTGAGTCCGATCTCGTTCAGCACCACGCCGAAATTGTCGATTTCCAGCAGCAGCGCTGCTTCGTTCTGTGCGCCTTTGAGGCCGCGTGCCAAGGCAGAATCGAGCAGACTCATGAACTGGGTACGCGACAACAGCCCGGTAACCGGGTCGTTCAGCTTCGGTGCTTCATTCCGTCGGAACACGATCTGCTGACAGGCCTCGCCCTCGTAGCTGGCGTTGGCGAATTCCATGACCGCATCGAAGACTTCGCCATCGGCGCGGGTTGCGCGCAATGCCAGTGACGAGGGCGGGGGTTCGCCACGGGCGAGTTTCTTCAGGACCGAACGGAATGCATCCGCGTCGCGATCATCAATCAAGTCCAGCAGAGCAATGCCCTCGAGAACTTCGAGGCTATCGTAGCCGAACATCTCCAAGTAGGCTTGATTGGCACGGATGTGCATACCTTCGTGCACATACGCGATCGGATCGCGGGAGGAGTCGATCAGTGCATCGCATCGGCGCTCACTTTCGCGAAGGGCGCTTGCCAAGCGCTGACGGTCGCGACGTTCTGCCAGAAGCGTCATCGCCCACCTAGTCGCTGAAAGCGCTTGGGCCGGCTTCTTCAGGTTGATCAACTGGCAGGCGCCGTGTGCATAGGCGTTGGCGTGTATGTCTTCGTCGATACTGCTGTGGGTGGCAATCAGCACCGCATCGCTGGGACTGCCGCGCAACGCCGCGGCAATCTGCTCCAGAGTACAGTGCGGGTGCTGGTAGGCGGCGAGCACGATGTCGGTCGTGTTGCCCTCGAGCTGCCTACTCAACTCTTCAATATCGTTGGCACGACTCAAACGAACCGCAAAGCCCCCATTGCGCAGTGCGGAGCTGATCACTTCGCCGTGTTCGACATGGCTTTGCAGCAAGATCAATCGAATGGGCGTGTCCTGGTTCGCCATGGGGGTGGCCGACTCCAAATGTCAAAAACTGGCGACGAGCGTCAGGCTTTGCCCGACGGAAGGCACGTTCTACACAAATCCTGCCCGCATGCCAACGGTTGCGAGTGGGATACGTCTGTTGCGTCACGTTAATTGACCATCGGTCAGCGGCGTCTTGCTGGGTTCGCCTTCGATTTCGCGGACGAGACGAGGGACCAGATAGCCGGGGAGCTGTCGTCGGAGCAAGGTCATCAGCGATCGTGCGCGGGCATCGTCCACGGCAAAATGTGCGGCGCCCTGAACTTGATCAAGCTGATGCAGATAATAAGGCAGCACGCCGATGTCTATTAGCCTCTCGGAGAGCGCTATCAAGGTGCGTGGGTCATCATTGACTCCCTTCAGCAAGACCGCTTGATTGAGCAGCGACGCGCCAGCGCTGAGCAGGTGTTGGCAGGCCACTGACACGTCGTTGTCGATTTCTTGCGCATGGTTGACATGAACGACGATGATGACGCGCTGATTCAAGGAGCGGACCCAGTCGCAAAGCTCAGCGTCGACGCGAGCGGGTAATACGACGGGCAGTCGAGTGTGAATTCGCAGGCGCCGCACATGCGGAATGCTCGCCAAGGCGTCGCCCAGTTCACGGAGCTTGTGAGTGGACAGCACGAGTGGGTCGCCGCCACTCAAGATCACTTCGGTGATGCTGGCGTCTTCCGCGATCCTTCGCACTGCCTGTTGCCAGCCCGCCGTCGCCGCAGTGTCCTCCGAGTAGGGATAGTGGCGCCGGAAGCAGTAGCGGCAGTTGATTGCGCAACTGCCTGTCGCGATCAGCAGGGCTCGACCGTGGTACTTCTGCAGTACGCCTTGTGCAGTACGGGCCATGTGGTCGCCGACAGCATCCAGTCGATAGCCCGGCGTGATCTGATCCTCTGCGCTGAGCGGAAGGACCTGGCGCAAGAGCGGATCAGTCCGGTCGCCCAGGCGCATTCGTGCGACGTAGGCGCGCGGCACGCGCATCGGAAAGCGACGAACGTCCGCACTGAGTTGCGAGGTCAGGTCTTGCAGTTCAAGGGCCAGCAAGAGTTCCGCAGGATCGGTAAACGACTGTCTGAACTGCTCGCGCCAGTCATTCCGGGGGGCTGTTGCGGCGCTGGTGGACTGTGCCGCTTTGGAGCTAGCGAGTATCATGCCCGCACGCATCCGGGCTTGTTGCCGGGTCTTCGAGTTTTCATATTCCGCAATTTTAGCCGCTTCTGCGGCGACGTCATTTTTGGAGCACGCATGGCCAGTTACGGTCTGAACGATGTCAAGAACGGTCTCAAGATCATTGTCGATGGCGATCCTTACACCATTGTCGAAGCTGAGTTCATCAAGCCGGGCAAGGGGCAGGCCTTCACCCGCATTCGCATCCGCAACCTGAAGAATGGTCGCACCACGGAAAAGACCATCAAGGCCAACGAAAGCGTGGAAGGTGCGGACGTCGTTGATACCGACATGCAGTATCTCTACGGTGACGGCGAGTTCTGGCATTTCATGCACCAGGAGTCGTTCGAGCAGTACAGCGCGGACGCCGCCGCGATGGGTGATGCGGCACAGTGGTTGAAGGGCGAGGAAATGTGCGTTGTGACCCTGTGGAACGGCTCGCCGCTGGCTGTCGCTGCGCCCAATTTTGTTGAGCTGCAGATTGTCGAAACGGATCCAGGTGTGCGCGGCGACACGGCTTCGGGTGGCGGCAAGCCAGCCAAGCTGGAAACTGGTGCCACAGTGCGCGTGCCCTTATTCATCGAGAATGGCGAAAAGATCCGTTGCGATACACGCAGTGGCGAGTACGTCAGCCGCGTGAAGTGATCGCTGGCGCCACACTGCTAATGACAGGCTCGACCGGGCGGTGATCGCCCTGTCCGCCCCACACAGGCGAGGCGCGAGATATGCGTGAAGTCGATCTGTTGATTGAAGCGGGCTGGGTCATTCCCGTGGAGCCTCACGGGGTCGCCATGCCGAATCACGCAGTGGTCATCCACGATGGCCGGATTGTTGATCTGTTGCCGATTGATGTGGCTTTGGTCAGCTACTTGCCCAACTGCCGTGTGCAGAGGCCGGACAGTGTTCTGCTGCCCGGCTTCGTGAATGCGCATGCCCACAACCCCATGAGCCTGATGCGCGGCTTGGCGGATGACCTGCCGTTGATGACTTGGCTGCAGGGACATATCTGGCCTGTCGAAGCCGCTGTTCTTGGGCCGGATTTCGTCCGCGACGGCACTGAGCTGGCGATCGTCGAGATGCTGCGTGGTGGCACCACCTGCGCCAACGAGAACTACTTTTTCCCGGATGTCTCGGCGCATACCTATCATCGGCTTGGGTTTCGCGCCTGTGTCGGGCTGCCCATCATCGACTTTCCTACGCCGTGGGCGCGCAGCGATGATGAGTATTTCGAACGCGCGTTGGCAGTGCATGATGAGTGGCGCGGGCATCCGCTGATCAGCACGGCGTTTGCGCCGCATGCGCCCTATACGGTGAAGGACGCCAGCTTCGAGCGCATAGCGCTGCTGTCGCAGCAGTTGAACCTGCAGGTGCATTGTCATGTGCATGAGACCGCACAGGAAGTCGCCGATTCCTTGAGTCAGTACCGGCAGCGTCCCTTGGCACGACTGCATCGACTGGAGTTGCTGAACGAGCAACTGATCGCAGTCCATATGACCCAACTGACACCTGCGGAAATCGAGTTGTGTGCTGCGCAAGGCGTCTCCGTTGTGCATTGTCCGGAGTCCAATCTGAAATTGGCCTCGGGCTTTTGTCCGGTGGCGGCACTGCATCGCGCTGGCGTCGGTCTGGCTTTGGGCACCGATGGTTGTGCGTCGAACAACGACCTCGACATGCTGGGCGAAATGCGCACGGCGGCCTTGCTTGCCAAGGGTGTCGCGCTGGACGCGGCGGCATTGGACGCGCCGTCAGCCTTGCGCATGGCCACGTTGGGCGGTGCCAGGGCAATGGCCCTGGATGAGCAGATTGGTTCAATCGAAGTCGGCAAGCAGGCCGATCTGATCACTCTGCGTGTGGATGTGCCGGAGATGCAGCCACTCTACGATCCGATTTCGCAGATCGTCTACGCCGGTGCGCGCCAGTATGTGCGCGACGTCTGGATTGCCGGTGAGTGCAAAGTGTCGGACGGCGAACTGGTCGATATCGACGCCGCCGCAGTCCTGGCCAAAGCGCTGCACTGGGGACGGCGGATTGCCAACTTGCCACGCCGGCAGATCGATTGAGCGCTGTCGTCGAACCTATCTGCTACCGATCTCGTTTCTGCAACTCCCCAGGATTCAATGCCATGCAGCCCAATGTTGATCCCGCCGCACTTGCCCAATTCGAGCGTCTGGCCGCGCGCTGGTGGGACCCGGATGGCGAGTCGCGGGCGTTGCACGACCTGAATCCGGCGCGACTGGGCTACGTCATGGAGCGTGTTGAATTGCGTGGTAAGGCAGTGCTGGATGTGGGCTGCGGTGGCGGCCTGTTGAGTGAGGCGCTGGCGGCACAGAGCGCCAAGGTGACCGGGATTGACCTTGCCCCCGCTGTGCTGGAAACGGCGCGTCTGCATTTGTACGAGTCCGGCTTGCAGATTGAATATCTCGAACGCTCTGCAGAAGCACTGGCGGCTGAGCGCCCGCAGCAGTTCGATGTCATTACCTGCATGGAAATGCTGGAGCATGTCCCTGACCCGGCCGCCATCGTCGAAGCCTGCGCGGATCTGCTCAAGCCAGGTGGATGGCTGTTTCTGTCGACCCTCAACCGAACGCCGCAGGCCTTCGCGTTGGCGATTGCAGGAGCGGAGTACGTGATGCGCCTGCTGCCGAAAGGTACGCATCGCTACGCGCAGTTCATCCGACCATCTGAGTTGGCAAGCGCTTTGCGTGCTGCGGCACTGCAGCTCGAAGATGTCAGTGGACTGCAATACAACCCGTTCACGCGCGCCGCACGTGTCGGCGGCCAGACCGGCATCAACTATCTGGTCGCGGCGCGTAAGCCCTCATGAGTCAGCGCGCGGTTCTGTTCGATCTGGATGGCACGCTGGTGGACAGTGCACCGGATCTCTGGCGTGCCGCCAACGAAGTGCGCGCCGCTCAAGGACTGCCCCCGATCCCCTTCACCGTGTTTCGTCCGGTCGTGTCGCGCGGCGCGCGGGCGATGTTGGCAGTCGCTCTGCCGGAGTACGACGACCCCATGCGTGAGTCGCTGTTGGACGAGTTTCTGCAGCGCTACGCCAACGATGTTGCCCGCGAGACGCGTCTGTTCTCAGGAATGGAGGCGACCCTTGCGGAGATCGAGTCGCGCGGTGTGTTGTGGGGCATCGTCAGCAACAAGGCTGAACGGCTGGCCAGATTGGTTGTCGAGTCGCTTGGGCTGCAGGCGCGTTCCCGCGTGCTGATCGGTGGCGATACCTGCGCAGAGCGCAAGCCGCATCCTCTGCCATTGCTGGAGGCCTGCCGAAGCCTGCAGATTCCGCCTGCGCAAGCGCTTTACCTGGGTGATGATCCGCGTGACATCCAGGCGGCGCGCGCGGCCGGCATCCGCAGTATCGCGGTGAGCTGGGGCTATGCGGATCGTGAGACTGTGCTCGGTTGGGGCGCGGATCGCTGCATTGATGATCCCTTGGATCTGCTGGACGAGGACCTGCTGAATTGACTTCCTTGTCACAGGAATCCGTTGCTGTCGCCAGTATTCTTGAGGACTGGCGCTCGCGTCACCGGCACTGGTCGCTGATGGAGGTTTTTCTGCCCGTATCGCAACGGCAGCAAGCGCCTTATCTATTTGCGTGGTATGAGGCCATCGAAAGCGCGACGTTCGAGGTGAACGATGATGCGGTGGCGTTGGCCAAGCTACGCTGGTGGCGTGACGAGCTGAATTTCGCAACGGAAGGCAAGGCGAGACACCCGCTCATGCAGGTCTGCTCGCCGCTGATTGGTCGGATATCGGGAAGCTGGGACGCTGTTGTTGACGCCGCGTTGCGTTTGCGAATGACCCAGCCAAGACCGGCAAACCTGCAGGAAAGCTGGCAAGCCGTCGAGATTCTGGCAGGCGCGCAGTCGAACCTTGAGCAGGCGCTATGGGGTGGTCGCGAGGACAGTGCCTGGCGCTGCGCAGATCTGTTGTTGACTCGTCTGCGGCGGCATGCGGGTCCTCACGCGGAGCGCAGCCTGCTGCCGCTGGATCTTTGCGCGCGGCATGCCTTGCCAGTCGAGTTGATCGAGCTCGGCAGCAGCGAACCCCATCAACGCGGGTGGCAGTTGGATTGGGTGTCCGCCCTGAATCAGGAGATGCCGCAGCAGGACATTGCGCGGGCCAGGGCGAGCACCTTGTGGTCGGTGGCCACGCGCCTGCACCTGCGTGCACTGGCAAATCCTCAACAACGGCAGGTCACCACGATGGCAGCGTGGGTCTGGCATGCTTGGCAGTCCGCGCGCAGGGCTGCGGGCTAGACTTCGCGTCGTGTCGTCGACCATCACTTGACATCCCGGCGACATCACCCCAACTAGGATGCCCACACGTCAATCATGACTGATCGCAAGGAGAAGCCCGTGGCGCCACGTTCATCTGAATGCGCGGTGCGCGTGATGCCCGATATCGCGTCGGAGGCCAAACCCGTAATTGCGGGAGCACTGTCGTGGGTGGGCATGGGCGAAATCGAGACGCCAGTCAGTGTCGCCAGCAGCGATGGGCGCATGCTGAGCAGTGGCGCAAAAGTGAATGCCTTCGTCAATCTGAAACGATCCGATGTGCGCGGCATCCACATGTCGCGTTTGTACCTGCATGTGGACCGGGCGCTGTCTTCCGAACCGATCACACCTGCCAGTTTGCGTCGTCTGCTCAAGGACTTCCTTGACTCGCACGCTGACCTGTCGGATCAGGCGATGATCCGCATCGAGTTCGACCATATGCTGCGTCGAAAGGCTTTGCGCAGCGACAACAGCGGTTGGCGGAACTACCCCACGGTCATCACGGCCCTGATGCAGCAGTCGCAATTCAGTGTGGAGTTGGGCTTGCGCATCGCCTATTCCAGCACCTGTCCTTGTTCGGCGGCGCTGGCACGTCAGTTGATCCAGGAGCAGTTCCAGCGCGATTTTTCCGCCGACAAACCGCTGACCCATGCCGACGTGCTGGCCTGGCTTGGCAGTGAGCAGGGCATTGTGGCAACGCCGCACAGCCAGCGCTCGCACGCCGACATCCGGGTTCGTCTGCAGCCGTCGTTCCAGAACTTCCCGATGATCGACCTGATCGACCGCGTCGAACAGGCGCTGCAGACGCCGGTGCAGACCGCGGTGAAGCGAGAAGACGAGCAGGCCTTCGCCCTGCTCAATGGACAGAATCTGATGTTCTGCGAAGACGCGGCGCGGCGCATGCAGGCCGCGTTGAACGAGGATGAGCGCGTGGCGGACTTCTGGGTGCGCGCATCGCACTTCGAGAGCCTGCATCCGCACAACGCGGTGGCGGTGGCCGTGAAGGGTATTGCTGGCGGCTACGCCGCCGAGCACGATGCGTGAAGTCCATTTAACCCGCTCGCCTTTGGGAGAGCGGGTTCACGCTGGCGGAATTACCAGAACCAGAACGGGTCGTAGCGCCAATACATTCCCACCGGTGGCAGGCGGCGTGGGTCGGTCGGCCGACGCTCAGGCCACAGATGAATCACCTCGGCCGCGACGCGCGGATAGCGGTAGTCGAAATTACTCACTTTGCGGGACTCGTAGTCGGCAATCCTACCCGTGACCGTAATGTCGCGGCCCTCGGCAAACAGGGCGGGATCGTAGAATCCCTGTCGGCATGCGATGAAACGTCCCAGGCTTTCTTCGCGTTTGACCACCGGGCGCGCGGTGGGGGACAGGCTGCGCGAAAGCACCACGAAGCAGGTTTGTTGGGCATCGGCTTCAACAGCGATGATTTCGCCACCCCAACGCACCGCACTGCCCAGCGCGTCCTGCTGGCGCGCAAGATCGGCGCTGAGCGGTTCGAACTGGCCCTGCAATGGTTTCGGTGCTGTGGCACAACCGCCAGCAACCAGAATGGACAGCGCGACGAGCCATCGAACGGGTGTGGTGCGCATGGGAAGCTCCTGAGGATCACGATTGACGAACTTGGAACCGCCTGAGGGCGAGGACGACGCGACGCTCCTCCTCGGCTCTTTCCGGGTCAGTGGCATCCTGACGTGCATAGCGTAGTCGCAGCACGCGTCCAATCAAATCACGAATTCGTGCCGCGTCGGCGGGGTGGCGTTGAGCTGCCTGTTCGGCCAGCTGCAGTTCGGTCTGACTGCCGGTTCGCGGCACACGCAGGCGCCGCGCAAATCGATCCAGTGCTCGGCTGAGTGCGGACCGTGCGTTGCGCTGGCTGCGTAGCAGTAGGGCGAAGGTGATCGCCAAACCGAGTGCTGTCGCCAGCCCGAGGACCAGCATCAGTTGCGCCAGACCGGTTTCGGCAAATCCGAGCCAGCTGAGGAAGCGTTGTTGTTTGGCTGCATTGAAGCCCAGTACCAGATCGTTCCAACTGCGACGCATCCAGTCGGCGACATGCAGCGTGGACTGCCACCACGTTGCCTCGGATTGCAGGCCATTCGAGGCATCCCGTCCGCCATCGCGAATCCGTTCTGCGGCGACCGCCGCCGTGGGGTCGATGCGCACCCAGCCACGGTTCGGCAGCCAGACCTCGCTCCATGCATGGGCATCCGATTGGCGAACCAGCCAGTAGTCGCCCAGCGGGTTGTATTCGCCGCCCTGGTAGCCAGTGACAACGCGGGCGGGAATGCCCGCCATCCGCATCATCACCGTGAAGGCGGAGGAGAAATGCTCGCAATAGCCTTCCTGCGTGTCGAACAGGAACTCGTCGATGCTGTGTTGCCCCAGTGGGCGTGGTGCAAGCGTGTAGTAGAACTCGCGGTTGAACCAGTTCAGTGCGCGCTGCACGATGGCGACGTCATCGAGTCCCTCGCTTCGCCACTGTTGGACTTCGAGCCAGGTGCGCGGGTTGTACTGCTGCGGGAGTTGCAGCATCCATTGCCGCATGGCGGCCTTCAACTCCGGCTCGAAGCGGTATTTCAGCGCCGACCGCATCCGATACTGGCTCACATGTGAGAGCGGCTTGCGACTGTGCAGGCCGCGATCCCAGCCCAGGCGCACATCGCTGGCGTCGCTGTCGGCTGGTGCGGCGTCGAGCACATCCAGACTCAGTATCCAGCGACGGTCCGTGGGCTCCTGGGTCAATTCGTACTCCACCAGCGCGTCGTCGGCCACCAGCGTGCCGGAGGGAATCTCGCGCAGACCGCGAAACAGGTTCCATTGCCGACCATCGAACTGGCTAAGGACCGGGCCGCGCCAGAACAGTTGCGATGGCTCTGGCGCAGCGTTGAAAAACTGCACGCGTAGCGCTGGGCTGTCGTCGGACATGAGCTGGGTCATGTCACCGGGGGCCATCGTTTCGCTCAGGCCAGTGCGCGCCTCCGCGTTGTTCGGAAGTCCCCAAAGCGGATTGGCAAGGCGCGGAAACAACAGGAAGCCCACCATCGCGAGGGGAATCGACATCGCAGTAAGTTTGAGAACCGCCTGAAGATGCTGGCGACGCGACCATGGCATTGCCCGCGGGTCGGGCAGTTCGAGTTGATTGACATGCATCAGCGCGGCCAGCGAAATCAGTGTGGCGATCACTGCCAGCAACAAAGTGACGGGTCCCTGGTCCTGCAGGAAGGCAGCCATCAGGGCGAAAAGGCTGAAGCTGACCAGGCTGCGCGCGTCGCGAAGCTGGTGGGTTTCCAGCAATTTCAACGCAAGCATGGTGGCTAACAAGCCTGCGCCCGTGTCGCGTCCGAGCCGGAAGCCGAAGGCATACAACACGAGTCCAGCGGTGCTCAGCGTCATCAGCAAGCGCAGCCAGGCCGGAATGCGCAGACCGCGCCAGCCAGCAACGCTGCCAATCAGGGCGAGCGACCCCAGCAGCAGACTGACCCAGAACGGCAGCAGCAATCCGAGTGGCAACAACGCCGACAAAGCGGCACTCGCGCACCAGACAAAAGCTTCGCGATCGATGCGGGCGGCGGATTTCATGGCATCAGCGCCAGTTCGCGAAGGCAGGCATGCAGATGCGCTGGGCCGCGTGCCGGGCCAAGCGTGAGGTGCGGAAGTTCCAACGTCGAGCGCAACGAACGGCGCTCAGCGTCGACGATCCAGCGCGCCATTCGGCTGATGCGCTGCTCGTTGGACAGTCCGTACAGTTGAGACCAGCGCAGGTGCACGTCGCCCAGCGTCGGCGTTTCGTACTCGCGGACGACGGCATGACCCACCTGCGCACTGCGCTTCCAGGCGATCAATCGCCAGGGGTCGCCCAGTTGATAGTCACGCAGGCCATGTACATCCTCGCTCGGGCCGCGCTGACGGCGCGGCGGACCGATCACACCATCCAGAGGCAGCGGCGGTGCGTTCTGTTCCAGTGCCGGATATACCAGACAGCGGGCTGCCGGGTGCAGCCAGCTCCAGATGCGGAAAACGCCGAGCGGATGTCGGGTCGATAGTCCCAGTCGTGGCAGACTGTGCCAGCCACGATGATGCGTGTTCTGCACGATCTCGACCTGAGCCCGGTTGTCCAGAATCTCGAACGGGAACTCGCGCGCGTCGAGACGCAGGCGCAGGCCGCGTCTAGTCCGTTCGCCGCCACTCCGCCATTGCAGCCTCCAGCGAATTGACTCACCTGCGTGGACCGACTCTGCGCTGACGCTTTCCAGTTGCAATCCGAGCAGGCTCAGCCATCCCGTCAGCAGGGCGGTGTGCATGATCGAGGCGATCAGAAACGTCAGCATCAGCGCGGGGTTGTTGTTGTAGTTCAATGCACCGAGCAACATGCCGAACAACAGGGCGCTGAGGAACAAACCGTAGCGAGTCGGCAGGACGTATAGACGCCGTCGATGAATGATGATCGGAAGCTCTTCTTCTGCGCGCAGGCGAGTCAATGCAGGTAGGCGATTTTCGGCCCACGCGGTGATTCTGCGCCGAGTTGCCTGCAGGCGCGTCCGCATCAGTCCACAGCGACCACGGCGAGGATTTTCAACGCCAGCGCATCGCGGTCTCCGGCGTCGACCTGGGTCACCAGACGATGACTCGCTACCGCAGTGAAGACGTATTGGACATCGTCCGGTAGCACGTGATTTCGGCCACGTAGCAGGGCCATCGCGCGCGCAACTTGCAGCAGGGCCAGTCCCGCGCGTGGCGACAATCCGGCCTGCACGCCCGGATGGCGACGGCTTTCTGCCAGCAATCGTTGTACGTAGGCGATCAGGTCGGCGCTGGCATGAATGGCTGTCGCGCGCTGCCGCAACTGCAGCACATCCTGCGTGCTGAACACGGCTTGCGTGTGGGAAATCAGTTGGCGACGATCTTCGCCTGCCAGCATGGCGCGTTCGGCTGCGGCGTCCGGATAGCCCATCGACAGACGAAGAAGGAAGCGATCCAACTGCGAATCCGGCAATGCAAAGGTGCCGGCCAGGTCAACCGGATTCTGGGTAGCGATTACGAAGAACGGATCGGGCAGGGCATGGCTGTGGCTGTCGATGCTGACCTGTTGCTCGGCCATGGCTTCGAGCAAGGCGCTTTGGGTGCGCGGCGGCGCACGATTGATCTCGTCCGCCAACAGCAATTGCGTGAAAACCGGGCCGGGATGAAAGCGAAAGCTCTGCGCATTGGCCTCATAGACAGACACACCAAGAATGTCCGATGGCAGCAGATCGGCGGTGAACTGCAGGCGCTGGAAGCTCAGTCCCAAGGTGGCTGCCATGGCGCGCGCCAAGGTTGTCTTGCCCAGGCCGGGCAGGTCCTCGATCAACAGATGACCGCCTGCCAGCACACAGGCAAAGGCCAGTTCGACTTCTTTCGGCTTGCCGAGGACCAGCGCGTTGACCTGCGCAATCGCTCGCTGCAGCGCTTGCGACAGCGAATCGGTCGAGGCGGCGGTTTTCGCATCAGGTAGCATCGCACTCATCATGAGTTCCATTCATCAGGCAAACGCGTGTCCCGCAGTCTAGCAATCCCGACCCGAGTCCCCGCGCATCATGCCGATGGCGATGTCGGCAATGAGTGACTGGCGTCGCGTCTTCCTGCTCGTCTGGTTGGTCAGTGCGGGCTTGCGACTGGCATGGGCGCTGGGTGTTCCCGTGTTCGGCGACGAAGCCTTCTACGCGTGGGAGGCACGGCATCTGGCGTGGGCGTATTCCGACCTGCCTGGGCTGACCGCCTGGCTGATTGCGCTGGGAACGGCCCTGTTTGGAAAGACGCTACTGGGGTTGCGCATTGGCGCGCTGTTGCTGGGGCTCGCCCTGCCTTGGGTCCTGCTGCGGATTGCCGATGCGCTTGGGCGTTCCGATGTCCGCTACCAGACGGGCGTGCTTGCCACGGTTTTGCCATTGTTGCTTGGCAATGGTGTGTTGGCCTTGCCAGAGCCCTCATTGCTGCTCGCCGCCATGTTGTCCTTGTGGGGTGGGCTGCGACTCCTGCAGCAACGCAGTCACGCAGCGCTGGTCATTTTTGCGGCGGGTCTGGTGGTCGGGGCGTTTTCGCACTATCGATTCGCACCAGTCATTGCGGCGGGCGCGGTCGGCGTGCTGGCGAGTGTGCAGGGACGAGCCTTGCTTCGTTGGCCGCCATTATGGGTGGCCTTGATCTTGGGTGCGGCGGCCTGGCTGCCATTGTGGTGGGTCAATGCGGATCAGTCCGGCGCGGGTCTGCGGTTCCAGTTGGTTGAACGGCATCCGTGGCGCTGGCATTGGGATGGATTGTGGTATCCGGTGATCCAGGCATTGGTGACGACCCCGCTGGTATGGATCGGTCTGTGGCTTGGTATCGGCCGTGTTCGCTGGTGTGATCGCGGGGCGCCGCAGCGCCTGCTCTTGGCGGCGGCACTGATTCCCATGGCGGGCTATGGACTGCTCGGCATGTTCGCTGACAACGAGCGCGTGTCGTTCCATTGGCCCTTGGTGGGCTATCTGGCGGCACTGCCCCTGTTCGCAGCACTGTGGGTGGATGGCAAGGTGCGCTGGTATCGCGCGATGTGGTTGAGCCTGTCGTTTGGCACCTTGTTGGCGGGTGCTTGGATGACCGTATTGGCGAACTCGGATGGGCGCAGCGCTATGGCGCGATGGGGAACGCTCGCTGACAACTTTTCCGGCTGGACGGAAGTGGCTTCCTGGATCCAGTCGATCCCGCCAACAGAGACGCGGCCCGCGCGTTTGATTGCGGATAATTTCATGCTGGCCGCGCAGCTGGGTTGGGCCTTGCCGGAGGAGCCACCCGTTTGGGTGCTTGATCATCCGCTCAATCACAAGCACGGACGTGCGGCGCAATTGCAGACGTGGGGCATTGACGAAGAAGCGTTGCTGCGAGAGCCACCTGCCGAAAGCCTGTTGGTTGTCGAAGAGACCGCACTCAAGCTCAAGGATCGTCTGGCATGGCAGCATCGCTTGTGCTCCCGGTTCCCCGGTCTGCGCTGGATTGACGAACTTCAGGTGAACCGAGGTCACAAGCGTTTTTTGATGTTCCGCTGGGTGCCTGGCGCAGCGGATCAGTGCTCCTTTGCGCCACTGCTCTATTTCGATCAGGACACTGGCCAGCCGGATGGACAGGCACGACTTCTGGGCTGGGCGATTGCCGATGGTGTTGGTGTGCAAAGTGTTGCACTGGTGCGCGGTGATCAAGTGCTTGCTGAGGCGCGCTACGGCACGCTGCTGGAAGGGGTACAGGCTCAGTGGCCGTATTCCACCGATCCGATGCATCCCTATGTCGGTTTTGAGCTGTTGTTGCCAAAGGGGTTGGACTTGGATGACGCAGCCCTGCGTCTACGCGTTACAAGCCGAAACGAACGCCATCGGGACTTTCCCCTGCGCGGATGATCGGGCGCTTTTCCCTTCAGTTTGACGGCACGGTGCGACGCAGGCTGGCGGGTTCGCGCGCTGCCTGCTCCAGCGCGGATTCCGTCAACTGCCGCAGTTCCTCACCTGCCATTTCCAGCCTGAGCAATTGGGCCGCGACCGGCTGACGCGCACGCTCCAGTGCTGCCACCGCTTTCTGCAGCTCGGCAAGACTGGCTGCGGAGGCGTGACGAGAGATCCACAGACGATGTTCCAGCAAGTCGCGCAGGGCGTTCTGCACCCCTTGCGGGTTCTGCAGTGAGGCCTGCGCCTCGCCATTGATGTCGGACGGGAGACGGTCGACCAGCGCCTGCATGGCGACCATCTGGTCGCGCGTTCGATGCAATAGCTGTTCAAAGTCGTCTGCGGCTTGCAGCAGTGCCAGCATGGCCCGCTGCCGGCGGGCAAGTCGTATGAACGGAATGCTGGCAACCAGCATCACCAGAAGTAGCGCGAGCACGACAGCAAGCAGGACAGTCAAGGCGACCTCATTGCAATGAGCGGGGGCAGTTTAGAGCGCGCGAACATGGTGATCGAAGACGTCTGACTGGATTGACGATAGCAGGTATTCACTCGTATCATGCCGCGCTTATGTCTACAAGCCTGCCAGATGCGGTTGATGTGACTCGCATGGTGTCAGGGCGACGTTCGTTCGAAGGCGAGCTGCCGCTGGCGCGTTTTGCGCGGCTGCGGGAGTCGCTGGTCAGCAGTGATGGACAGTGTGCCTACCGGCTTGAGTTCGGTACCGATGCGCTGGGAATTCAGTACCTGCAGATCAACGCGACAGCAACGGTGATGCTTCAGTGTCAGCGCACACTGGAACCGTTTCCGTTGCCGCTGGCGGTCGAGCAACGACTGGGTTTCATCCGGCGCGAAGCCGATGAATCCGGATTGCCCGACGAGTACGAGCCGCTGCTGATGCCGGAAGACCGGCAACTGCACTTGGCGGAATTGATCGAGGACGAGTTGATTCTGTCCTTGCCCTTGGTTCCGGTCAGTGCCGGCGTTGAGCAAGTGGACTCAGAGGAAGACGCCGTCGTGTATTCGACGGGTGAAGTGGATATGGGCGAGAGCAATTCCGCGTCGTCCAAGCAAGCGTTTGCGGCCTTGGCCGCACTCAAGAAAACACCGAGTTAGTTGGAGAAGCCCAATGGCCGTTCAGAAAAGCCGCAAGACCCCCTCACGCCGTGGCATGCGCCGTTCGCATGACGCACTGACCGCCAAGCAGTTGGCGACCGATCCGACCACCGGTGAAACCCACCTGCGTCACCACATCACCAAAGACGGCTACTATCGTGGTCGCAAGGTGATCGAAGTGAAGTCAGCGGCGGTTGACGTCGAGTAATCTGCCGGGAGCGCGGCGCGCGCCACACCGTTCTTCGGCGGCAGGGTGGTTGAGACGGCGGGCTTCGATGCCCGCCGTTTTCATTTCAGCGAGCGTGCAGACATAGCACGCCTTTCAACGGGAGTTCGTCATGATCTATTCGCGCATCCTGGGCACCGGCAGCTACCTGCCGGAACGCGTGTTGACCAACGCCGAGTTGGAAGCCCGTGTGCAGACCACGGACGAATGGATTCGCGAACGAACCGGTATACGCCAACGCCACATCGCTGCCGAAGGTGAAACCACCTGCGATATCTCCTACCACGCAGCGCTGAAGGCGCTGGAGGCGGCGGGTGTGCAAGGCAATGAAATCGATCTGGTGATCCTCGGCACCACCACACCCGACATCGTATTTCCTTCCACGGCCTGCCTGCTGCAGCACCGCATCGGTGCTAACGGCTGCGCGGCATTCGATGTCAACGCGGCCTGCTCAGGCTTCATGTATGCCTTGGGAATTGCCGACAAGTTCATCCGCAGCGGTGCAGCCAAGAAAGCGTTGGTGGTGGGTGCTGAAACGATTTCGCGCGTGGTGGATTGGAACGACCGCACAACCTGCGTCCTGTTCGGCGATGGCGCGGGTGCCGTGGTGCTTGGCGCCTCGGAAGAACCGGGAATCCTCGGAACCCACATGCACGCCGATGGCGGGCACCGTGAACTGCTCTACACGCCAGTGGGTATTTCTGCTGGATTTACCGACGGGCCGAACCATGGGATGGCCATCCACATGGCGGGCAACGAAGTCTTCAAGGTCGCCGTCAAGACCTTGGACGCCGTCGTCGAGGAAACACTGACAACGCATGGCATCGACAAATCCCAGCTCGACTGGCTGATCCCGCATCAGGCCAATCTGCGCATCATCACTGCAACCGCAAAGCGTCTCGACATGCCGATGGATCGGGTCATCGTGACGGTAGATCGCCACGGCAATACCTCGGCGGCGTCGGTGCCGCTGGCCTTGGATGAGGCAGTCCGATCCGGTCGCGTCAAGCGTGGCGAACTGGTGTTGATGGAAGCCTTCGGTGGCGGCTTCACCTGGGCCTCGGCATTGATGCGCTACTGAGTCAAGTGCGCGATTTCGCCTACAAGGTTTTGCCGCAATCAGACTGGAATGCAGCCTGTGCCGAAGGGCGCTTCGTGGGATCTCCAGTCGATCTTCTCGATGGCTATATCCACCTGTCGACGCGTGAGACCTTGCCCGAGACCCTGCGCAAGTATTTCGCTGGTCAAGCGGATCTTTGTCTGATCGAGTTCGATGCCGCGGAACTCGGCGACGCGTTGCGCTGGGAGCCAGCCCGCGGCGGCCAGTTGTTCCCGCACATGTACACCCCCTTGCGAACGGATCTGGCGCGACGTACGTGGCAGTTGCAATGGGATGGCGACGCGGGGTTCGCACTTCCGGAAGCCGTGCTCGCTGGCTAAGCGCATTGCCGCATGAATGCGTGATCGGTGACCCTGAGCGCTACTGCGCGCACCTTCAAAGGCATTGCATACGCTGCGGTACAGACGGTTTTCACACCCCTCCGCTATCATTCGCGGCCCTCGAATCTCAAAGGTGTCGCCTGGTGTCGAACGCAGTTGCGCTGGTGTTTCCCGGTCAGGGTTCGCAGTCGATGGGCATGCTGTCCGAGTTGGCGGTGGACTTCCCGCAGGTTCGTGATTGTTTTGCCGAGGCTTCCGAGGGTGCCGGGGTCGATCTCTGGGCACTGAGTCAGGACGGTCCGGAAGCGCAACTCAACCAGACGGAATTCACTCAGCCTGCCTTGCTTGCTGCTGGTGTGGCGGTTTGGCGGGTCTGGCAGGCATCGAAAGGCCCCAAGGTGGTTGCGTTGGCCGGGCATAGTCTGGGCGAATACGCGGCGCTGGTCGCGGCAGGGGCCTTGAGTCTTGCTGACGGTGCGGCGCTGGTGCGCGAGCGCGGCCGATTGATGCAGCAGGCAGTGCCCGCGGGTGTCGGGTCGATGGCGGCGGTGCTGGGAGCTGATGATGCGGTGGTGGAATCGGTCTGCGCCAAAGTGTCTACCGACGCCAGCGTCGTCGTACCGGCAAACTACAACTCACCGGGTCAAATCGTGATCGGAGGCCATGCGGCGGCAGTGGATGCGGCAATTGCCGAGCTCGCCGCGCAGGGCGTGCGTAAGGCGGTGAAACTGGCGGTCAGCGTGCCTTCGCATACGCCCTTGATGCGTGACGCAGCGGATCGTCTTGCGGAGGCCATTGACAACAAGTCCTGGGCGCTGCCGACCATTCCGGTTGTGCAAAATGTCGATGCCCGCGTCGAAGCGGATCTGGATGCCATTCGACAGGCCTTGGTGCGCCAGTTGTTCTTGCCGGTGCAATGGACCCGCTGCGTGCAAGCACTGGCTGGCTTGGGCGTGACGCGCGTGGCTGAGTGCGGTCCCGGCAAGGTGCTTTCGGGCTTGAGCAAGCGGATCGACAAACAGTTGGATGTGCGCGCACTGGCGATCCCCGCCGATCTGGCGGCGGCCATTGCTGATTGGTCCTGAGCGGCGCGCCACGGGCTTTCCCATCTCCCACTATTTGGAAGTAGACATGAGCGGATTGTTGAGCGGTGAAATCGCTTTGGTGACCGGTGCCAGTCGTGGCATTGGTGCCGCGATTGCCGACGAACTGGCGAACCTCGGGGCGACCGTGATCGGTACGGCGACTTCGGCATCGGGGGCGTCGGCCATTGCTGAGCGACTGGGTGCCAAGGGCGGTACGGGTCGTGAATTGAATGTCACGGACGCCAGCGCCGTTGACGCGCTGATCGACAGCATCAACAAGGAATTCGGCCAGCTCAGCATCCTCGTCAACAATGCCGGGATCACCCGCGACCAACTGCTGATGCGTATGAAGGATGACGATTGGGACGCGGTGATCAACACCAACCTCAGCTCGATCTTCCGCACCAGCAAGGCGGTGTTGCGCGGCATGATGAAGGCCCGCAAAGGCCGCATCGTCAACATCGCCTCGGTGATCGGATTGACGGGTAACCCCGGTCAGGCCAACTACGCGGCCGCCAAGGCGGGCATCATCGGTTTCAGCAAGTCGATGGCACGCGAGGTCGGTAGTCGGGGCATCACCGTCAATGTGGTAGCGCCGGGCTTTATCGATACCGACATGACCCGCGAATTGCCGGAAGCCAGTCGCGAAGCCCTGCTCGGCCAGATCGCGCTGGGTCGGCTGGGCCAACCGGCGGATATCGCGCGAGCGGTGGCTTTCCTGGTCGGGCCCGCAGCGGCGTACATCACTGGCGAGACCTTGCACGTCAACGGTGGCATGTACATGCCCTGAGGGGCAGAATCTCAAGCTGGCGTGGCGCAAGCCAGCCCGTCGCCTTGCAGGTAGTGCGATTCGACGGTTCACTCTACAATGCGTCCAAGTTTTCCCGGAGGTACTTACCCATGAGCAGCATCGAAGACCGCGTCAAGAAGATCGTTGTGGAACAGTTGGGCGTCAAGGAAGAAGAAGTCACGGCCAACGCGTCTTTCGTGGACGATCTGGGCGCGGATTCGCTCGACACCGTTGAGCTGGTGATGGCGCTGGAAGAAGAGTTCGAGTGCGAAATTCCGGACGAAGACGCCGAAAAGATCACCAGCGTGCAGCAGGCGATCGATTACGTGAAGGCTCACGTCAAGGCTTGAGCCTGACGCGAGTCGCCAGTCCTCGCTGTTTGCTGCGAGGCTTGGATCACAGAGCTCGCCGCCCGTGCGGCGGGCTCTGTTTGTTTGTGGCTTTGGATGACTGCACATGTCATCCGAAGCGCTGAAAATGCCAATCGCCCGATCCGGGTCGTGAAGGAGTCGAAGATGAGCAAGCGTCGTGTCGTGGTGACGGGCATGGGGATCGTCTCGCCGGTAGGCAATGATCTGGACTCGGCGTGGGACAGCATCGTCAACGGGCGCAGCGGCATTGGTCCGGTGCAGTCCTTCGACACCACCGGCTATTCGACGACGATTGCTGGCGAAGTGCAGAACTTTGATCCCACCGCACGGATTCCGCCCAAGGAAGCCAAGCGCATGGACCCGTTCATCCACTACGGCGTCAGTGCGGGTCTGATGGCGCTCAAGGATTCCGGACTGGCGGTGTCCGAGGCCAACGCGGAGCGCATCGGCGTGCTGATCGGCTCGGGCATCGGTGGCATCGTTGGTATCGAGGAAACCACGGCGCGTCTGCTCGACGGCGGTCCGCGCAAGGTTTCTCCGTTTTATGTGCCCAGCACGATCATCAACATGGTCGCGGGGCAACTCAGCATTCTGGCCGGATTGAAAGGCCCCAATTTCTCCGCGGTGTCGGCCTGCGCCACCTCCAATCACTCGATTGGCATGGCGATGCGCATGATTCAGCACGGCGATGCGGACGTGATGATCGCGGGCGGTGCCGAGAAGGGCAGTTCGCCGACCTCGATGGCCGGTTTCTGCTCGATGAAGGCGATGTCCACGCGCAACCACGAGCCGACCAAGGCCTCGCGCCCTTGGGATGTTGAGCGCGATGGATTCGTCATGGGTGACGGCGCGGGCGTTCTGTTGCTGGAAGAGTACGAATGCGCCAAGGCCCGCGGTGCGCGCATTTACTGCGAATTGGCCGGATTCGGCGCCAGTGCGGATGCTAGCCACATGACCGCGCCGGCCGAGGACGGCGAAGGTGCCGCGCGCTGCATGGTGGCAGCGATGTGCGATGCCGGATTGAATCCCGAGCAGATTGGCTATCTGAATGCGCACGGTACCTCGACGCCGCTGGGCGATCTGGCCGAAACACTGGCGATGAAGCGAGCAATGGGTGAGCACGCCTATCGCATGATGGTCAGTTCCACCAAGTCGATGACCGGTCACTTGCTGGGCGCGGCGGGTGGCGTGGAGGCCATCTTCTCGGTACTTGCCCTGCATCGCGGGGTGATTCCACCCACGATCAACCTGGATCAGCCCGGTGAAGGCTGCGACCTCGACTACGTGCCACACACTGCTCGTCAACATCGCGTGGATGCGGTGATGTCGAATGGCTTTGGCTTTGGTGGCACCAACGGCACCCTGATATTCCGCCGCGTTTGAGCGCATCGCGCCGTGTCCTGCCGCGAACGACGATGACGGGTTTCGTCAGGCTGGATGTGCCCTTGCAGGCGGCGGATCTGTTGCGTCTGCATCAACGCCATCCGTTCCGCTATCCCTGCCTGTTGGAAAGTGCCGCGCAGGGTGGCAAGGCACGCTACGACCTGTTGCTCGGGTTTCCACAATCCGGCCTTCGCCTGGATGCCGATGGCGTCACCCGCGATCTTGCCGGGCAGGTGCAGTCGGGCCGGTTTCTCAATGTGCTGGACCGTCAATGGCAGATGGCGCGTCTGCCAATGGTCTCGGAATTGCCCTACCTCGGTGGCTGGGCGCTGTACCTCGGATACGAATTGCTGACGCAGATCGAACCGTGCGTGGCGACGCGTCCGGCACCGGCCAATCTGCCCGTTGCCCTCGCGCTGCGCTGTCCTGTGGCGCTGATTCATGATCGCGCGAACGGATTGACCTGCGCGGTATTGGAGGCGAATGACGCGCAAGGTGATTGGCAGCAACAACTCTGTGAAGACATCGCCGCGCTGGCCGATTCACGCGTGGCTGAGTGTGCAGACGTGCTGCCGGATCTGCGTATCGACGAAGACGATCCCGAGTCGTTCCTGGACGGCGTGCGGCGCATTCACGAATATCTTCGCGCAGGCGATGTTTTCCAGGTCAACCTGTCGCGCGGCTGGCAGGCAAGGGCGAGTGAAACCCTGTCGCACGATGTCGTTTATTCCGCCTTGCGACGCGCCAATCCCGCGCCCTTTGCGGGGCTGCTGTCTTGGGACGACTGGGCCATCCTGAGCTCATCACCCGAGCGCTTGCTCTCGGTGCGTGACGGTCTGGCGGAAACCCGCCCCATCGCGGGAACCCGCGCCCGGCGACCGAACGATTCGGCCGATGATGTGAGTCGTCTCGCCGAACTGATCGGGCATCCGAAAGAGCGTGCCGAGCACGTCATGTTGATCGATCTGGAACGCAACGATCTTGGGCGCGTGTGCGTACCCGGCAGTGTGCGGGTCGACGAGCTGATGGCGCTGGAGAGCTACGCGCACGTTCACCACATCGTGTCGAACGTGCGTGGACAGTTGCGGCCCGAGGTCACGCCCGGACAGGCGATCGCGGCGACCTTTCCCGGCGGCACGATCACCGGCTGTCCAAAGGTTCGCTGCATGCAGATCATCCACGAGTTGGAGGCGGTCGGCCGAGGACCCTATACCGGCGCGCTGGGCTATCTCGACCGACGCGGCGATCTCGACCTGAATATCCTCATTCGAACGCTGTGGATGCGCGACAATGCGCTGCACTTCCGTGCCGGTGCAGGCATCGTGGTCGACTCGGTGCCGGAATCCGAACTCGCGGAAACGCGCGCTAAAGCGCGAGGATTGTTGCGCGCCTTGGGTATGGCCTGATGCCATGATTATTCGACCGATGCGGAGATGGAATGTGCGGTGCAAGCGCCGCAGGGGAGAACAAGGATGAACCTGGGCGTCCTGATTGACGGCGAACAAAGCCGTCGCATAGATGTCGACAGCCGTGGTCTGAATTATGGCGATGGCCTGTTCGAGACCATTCTGATCGAGAACGGCGAGCCGGTTTGGTGGGGTGAACACTTTGCTCGCCTGCGACAGGGGGCGCAGGTGTTGGGAATGCAATTGCCCGATCCGGATGGACTGTTGGGCGAGATTCGCGAACTGTCGCAGGGGCATGCGCGTGCGGTGCTGAAGCTCTGTCTGGTTCGCGATGGCACCGGGCGAGGCTATGCACCCAGTGCAGCGGCGCGCAGTCAACGCATACTCAGTCTGCATCCCGCGCCCTTGTTGCCAATGGCGCACTATCGCGACGGCATCGAAGTGCGCTGGTGTGCGATGCAATGGGCGCAACAACCACGCCTGGCAGGTATCAAACATCTCAATCGGTTGGAAAACGTGCTCGCGCGCGCCGAGTGCGAGCAGGCTGGTGTGTCCGAGGGGCTGGTCTGCGACAGCAGTGGTCAGGTCGTCAGCGCAACCGGTGCCAACGTTTTTGTACAACGACGCGGGAAACTGTTCACGCCGCCCTTGCGGGAGTCGGGTATCGCGGGCGTTTGCCGGGACTGGTTGTTGTCACGCATGAATGTGGAAATCCGCGAGTTGTATCCCCTCGAGATATTGCGCGCTGACGCGGTGTTTCTGAGCAATTGCGTGCGCGGCATCGTGCCGGTGAAGCGTATCGAGACACGCCAGTTTCGGGTGACGCCTTTGCTGGCAGGACTGATGGCGCAGCTATGGCACGAAGTGCCCGCGCTGACCCCCCTGCATGAGACGGTGGACTGAGCATGCGGCGACTGCTTCGCTTCCTGCTCGGATTGGGTCTGCTGACACTGGTGCTGGTGTCAGCCGGTGGCATTCTGGTTTGGCGCGACTATCAGCGCTTTGTACAAACTCCGCTGTCCAGTTTGAACACCGCATTGGAGCTGGAACTGCCGAAAGGTGCCTCGTTTCTGCGCAGCTTGAGCGTGCTGCGCGAGGCCGGCATTCGCGAAGGTCATGACTTGTACTGGCGATTCCTTGCGCGCGATATGGGCGTGCAATCGCGCCTCAAAGCGGGGGAGTATCGTCTGGCCGCCAACCTCACACCGCGCACGGTGTTGCAGCAGTTGGCCGAGGGCAGAGTCATCCAGCGCAAGTTCACCGTGATCGAAGGCTGGAACTTCCGGGAGTTGCGTGTAGCTCTGGCCGGTCTGGATGCAGTCGAGCACACACTGGGTGATGCCAGCGAGGCGGAGATCATGCAGAAGCTGGGTCGCGAGGGCCTATCCGCTGAAGGTCGTTTCCTGCCTGAAACCTATCTGTACACGCGCAACACGACGGACATCGCCTTGCTGAGTCGCGCCATGCAGGCCATGGATCAACAACTGGCTGAAGCGTGGCTTGGGCGTGATCCCGACCTGCCTCTGCATACAGCCGACGAGGCATTGATTCTGGCCTCCATCATTGAAAAAGAGACCGGGCAGAGTGGTGAACGCGCCGAGATTGCCGGGGTGTTCGTGCGACGTTTACGAATCGGCATGCGCTTGCAGACCGATCCGACCGTCATCTACGGCGTGGGTGAACGCTTCGATGGAAACCTTACCCGCGCGCACCTGCAAGCCGACACGCCATGGAACACCTATACACGAGCGGGTCTACCGCCGACACCGATCGCCATGCCGGGTCGCGCTGCGCTTATGGCGGCGGTGCATCCAGCTCAAGGCAAATCTTTGTATTTTGTGGCGCGCGGTGACGGCAGTCATGTGTTCTCCGACACGCTGAGCGAACACAATCGAGCGGTTCGGCAATATCAATTGAGACAACGATGACCAGCCTGAACGCGCGGGGTGCCCTGATCAGTTTTGAAGGCGGCGAGGGTGCGGGGAAATCCACCGTCATCGCGGCGGTCGTTGCCATGCTGCAGTCAAACGGTTTGCGTGTGTGCCAAGTCCGCGAACCCGGCGGTACGCCTATTGGTGAGGCGATACGTGAGGTGCTGCTGAAGCCGGAACATCGTGGCCTGTGTGCGGAAACCGAACTGCTGTTGATGATGGCTTCGCGCGCGCAGCTGGTGCGCGAACGCATTCTGCCCGCACTGGCGAATGGGGAGTGGGTGGTGGCGGATCGTTTCACCGACGCCAGTTTTGCCTATCAGGGCAGTGGGCGCGGCATTGATAGCGGATGCATTGCCGAACTGGAACGATGGGCGGCGGGCATCCAGCCCGACCTCAGCTTTCTGCTCGATCTCCCGGTGGCCGATGGTCTGAAACGGGCGAGCGGGCGCGGGGCCCCAGATCGCATCGAGTCCGAGTCATTACATTTTTTTGAGCGCGTTCGTGATGCGTATCGCCAGCGTGCAGCGCAAGAGCCGATTCGCTGGCGTGTCATCGACGCCTCGCAAGCGGCCGATGTCGTAGCAGCCGGAGTCATTGCTGCGCTAGCGGCCTTTCTTGCCTCGCGTTCCGAGGTGTCGTCATGAACCTGGCCACACCTTGGCAGCAACGAACCTTCCAGCGCGTGCTTGGCGTGCTCCACGGCGGCCGTCTGGCGCACGGGCTGCTGATTTGTGGGCCTGAAATGCTGGGCAAGCAGGCGCTCATGCGGGTCTTGATCGCCCGTCTTCTTTGTACCGAAACACAGGGAGCGCAGCCCGCCTGTGGCAGGTGTCGATCCTGTCATCTGTTGGCGGCGGGCACGCATCCCGACTATCACGACGTCACCTTGTTGCCGAACGAAAAGGGTGTGCTGAAGAAAGAAATCGGTGTCGACCAGATTCGCGAGATCAGTCAGATTCTGGGCTTCACCGCTCAGATCGGAAGCACCATAGTCGCCGCCGTGCATCCGGCGGACGCCTTGAATCACGCCGCCGCCAATGCCCTGCTGAAAACCTTGGAGGAGCCGCAGGATGGTCGCTATCTGGTGCTCCTGACCAGTAAGCCTCACCGTTTGCCAGCGACCGTTCGTAGCCGTTGTCAGCGAATCGACTTGAAACTCCCTGAGCGCGACGAGGCTCGCCAATGGTTGCAGCAACAACACGGCGCGGGTGCCGAGGTTCTGCGTGCCCTGCAACTGGCGGAAGGTCATCCAGGTCGGGCCGATGACATGCTGCGTCACGGTGGACTCGTTCTCTTTGATAGCGTCGGCAAAGACCTGCGCGGTCTCGCCCGTGGTCAGCTCGCCTTGAGTGAAGTCTGCAAACACTGGTTGGATGAACGCCTCGCCGAGCGTTTGCGCATGGCGGTGATCTGGGTTCGCCAACTTGCAGTCGAAAAGATCGGCGCAGGCAAGCGACCGCATACGGCCTTCGATGCGCACTACTTATGGGCACAGCAGGCCAATCTTGTGCGGCAGCAACTCGACACGCCTCTGCGAAGTGACCTGCTGTTGGCCGATCTGTTACATCAGTGGGCCGACCTCGGGCTGCGCTCGGGGAGCTGATCGCGACGTCGCGCGGCGCCGTTGTTTCGCAAGCTTGGTGTCGCGGTGTTAGCCTTTTGCAGGACTTCGTTTGAATCTGCCTCGTTGAATCCGTTCAGGAGAATCTATGCAAGCCGCCGGAATGATGCGTCAGGGCATCCTGTCATTGGCGATCAAAGAGAAGCAGGCCTTGTACATGGCCTACATGCCCTTCATCAAAGGCGGTGGCATTTTTGTTCCTACACCTCGCCGTTATGCTCTCGGTGACGAGGTATTCATTCTTTTGACCCTGCTGGAAGACAAGGACCGCATGCCGGTTGCTGGCAAGGTGGTATGGATCACGCCCGCCGGTTCGCAAGGTAACCGTCAGGCAGGGATTGGCGTGCAATTCAACGATTCGGCAGAAGGCGAGGCAGCACGCAGCAAAATCGAAGCGCTGTTGGCCGGTTTCACCGGCGGAGACAAGCCGACCCACACGCTTTGAGACTGATCAGGTCTGCACAAAACAAAGGCTCGCAGTGCGGGCCTTTGTTGTTGCGGGGCTGGCTGGTTCAGTCGTCCACACCACCGGCTACGGCGAACAAGGTGTCGTAGATGATGCCGGGTGCCTTTGAGATTCCCATGAACGTGCCCATGCCAAGTGATGGCCAGGCAATCGCCAGACGGTAACGCGCGAACATGGCATGTGATTCCTTGCCAACCACGAAAATCTCGTAGGGCAATCCCGCGATGTTTTCGGTGCCGATCTTGTTGACCCACCAACCTTCGCCACGCTCCACATCGTTGAACGCCACGCCAAACACCGCGATCTGTTGTTCCGGCAGGATGATCTCGTAGACCTTCGGGGTTCTGCCAACACCTGCAGCGAGATTGTCCTGAATGGTCTTGACCGTCGCCTCGAACGAGGCCGCTTCGGCCAGCAGCGTGTCGTCGTCGAATTTCTCCATGCCCATCATGTAGTTGTAGTCGGCGAGATTCTCCTCGTCGACATCGCCGCCCATGTCGCCGGTCTTGCCCAGGGCCGCTTGCAGGCGCTCGTCCAGGGACTTCACTGTGGGTTCGACCGTGCTGAACTTGTCACGGAAATAGGCGCGATACCAGTAGTCGGGATTCATGTAGGTCAGCGTGCCATCTGCTTTGACGCCGACGCGAATGCCCGCACCGGCCACCACCGCTCCACCTGTCTTGCGGATGGCGTCCAGCATCGCTGCGTCTGTAGCCACCACGATCGCGTGATCCGCAACACCATTGGGTCGGTGTGTTCCCACCACGGTGAATCCACCGCTTTGGAGCTTTTCGGTCGTTTGCACGACGGCTTCGTCCAAACTCACGGCGCTCAGCTTGTCTCCGATGTGGTAGGGCTCCGTGGCGAGCACGCTGCTTGCGCACAGCACCAGCAGCCATCCCGCTACCGTCTTCCCGCATTGCACTACTGACTTCATGTTTCCTCCCGGAATGGTCGCTTCGCCCGTGTTGTTGAGGTGGCGACTCTGTGTGATTGACGACTGGTACGCGCAGATTTTCTGCACGACTCCTATACCCCCTGGGGTATGGGGTAAGACAAGGTCGAGTGCGGCAAAACGCGATGCCGGTTTGTACTTGAATGAAGTCTGTATTAGCTGACGATAATGTGATGCGCGTTTAACCCCATCCGGTGGTGACCCTCGTTTCACTCCTTGCCACCCACCAAGGAGTTCCACCATGCACGCCGTTCGACTGTCCATCCTTGCCACTTCGATCTCGCTGCTGCTGGCCTGCGCTGCGCAACCTGAGGCCAATCCACAGCCCGAATCCCCCGAGCCTGCGGAAGCGCTGCAGGAAGCCTTGACGCCGCAGGACGCAATCAGCCCAGTCAAAGCCGAGAATGTCGCCAGCGGCGAGCTGGCACGCGTGGACGCGATGCCGGCGCGCATGCGCGCCGCGGCAGCGCTGCCTTCCTCGCCCATGAGTATTGCGATACCCGCACCGCCGCCGCCGGTCTATCGCGAAATCGCCAATCGCGAGAACTACGCCGAGATCACGCCGAACGCGGTGATCGTCGCGCGCGAGCAACCGGTATCGACCTTCTCGATCGATGTCGATACCGGCAGTTTCAGCAACATCCGCCGCATGCTGGAAAGCGGGCAGTTGCCTCCCGCTGATGCCGTGCGAACGGAGGAACTGATCAACTGGTTCGACTACGGCTACGCGCCGCCGCCTTCACTGGAACAGCCCTTTGCCGTACATACTGAACTGGCGACCGCGCCCTGGAATTCGCAACGGCTGCTGTTGTCGGTTGGCTTGAAGGGCTATCAGGTCGATCCGGCATCGATACCGGCATCCAACCTGGTATTTCTCGTGGACACCTCCGGCTCGATGCAGTCGGAAGACAAGCTTGGCTTGTTGAAGCAGAGTTTTGGCTTGCTCGTCGAGCGTCTTCGACCGCAGGATCGCATCGCCATCGTGGCCTACGCGGGCAGCGCTGGTCTGGTGTTGCCACCGACATCGGGAAGCGACAAGGCGAGCATCCTTGCGGCACTGAATCGTCTGGAAGCGGGTGGCTCGACCAATGGCGGCGCGGGCATCGAACTGGCCTATGCCACTGCCCAGCAAGCCGCCGTGCCGGGTGGGGTCAATCGCGTGATTCTGGCTACCGATGGCGACTTCAATGTCGGTACCGTGTCCATCGACGCGCTGGAGAGTCTGGTGCTCGCCAAGCGTGAATCGGGCGTTGCACTGACCACCTTGGGCTTCGGGCGCGACAACTACAACGACGAGTTGGCCGAGCATCTGGCCGACATCGGCAACGGCAATCACGCCTACATCGACCGCCTCGACGAAGCACGCAAGGTATTGGTCGACGAGATGAGCTCCACGCTGCTGACCATCGCCAGCGATGTGAAGATCCAGATCGAATTCAACCCGAACGTGGTTGCCGAATACCGTCTGCTGGGCTACGAAAATCGCGCCCTCAATCGGGAAGATTTCAACAACGACAAGGTTGATGCGGGCGAGATCGGTGCGGGCCATGACGTCACCGCCTTGTACGAGGTGAGCCTCGTCGGCTCGGCCGCCACGCAGGTCGAGCCGCTGCGCTACGCGGCGTCGGCGGTCAGCACGCCAAGCGGTGACGAACTGGCCTGGCTGAAGCTGCGCTACAAGCCCAAGACCGATGCACCAAGTCGCCTGATCGAACAGCCGATCCGTCGCGATGCCCAGCGCGCCACGCCCAGCGCACGCTTGAATCTCGCCGCCAATGCCGCCGCGTTTGCCGAACTGTTGCGCGGCGATGGTCGCCTTGGGGCCTATTCCTGGCGGGAACTGCAGTCCAGTCTGCAAGCGCAAAAGGGCGAAGGCGATCCAGCCCAGACGCAAGCGCTGCTCGATCTGGTCACGCGTGCTGCCAGCCTGCAAGCCACTGGACGTTGAGCAGAGAACGTCACGGCCTCTACCTTCCGCTGGCACAGTGTCTCGCTGTGCCAGCGGCCGGATGACGACGGATTTGTTAGCCTGTCGCGCATTCCCGCAGCCGATCCGGAGTGCGCGCGTGCACCTCGCACTGCAAGCCGTTCGCCATCGTTCAGAGGCACCAGAGACGCTCGTCAGTGATGACAGCGACCCGCGTTCGGATGAGGCGCTGATGCTGGCCTACGCGGCGGGTGATGCGCACGCCTTCGCGCGCTTGTATGCCCGTCATCGAGGATCTTTGTTTGGCTTCCTGTGGCGCGGCTTGCAGGACCATGCGGTGGTGGAAGAGTGTTTTCAGGATGTCTGGTCGCGCGTGGTGCAGGCGCGCGAGCGCTATCGGCCCGAGGCGCGTTTTGGCACCTGGTTGCTGCAGATCGCTCACCATCGCCTGGTGGACGAATGGCGCAAACGCCGACCACAGCCACCAGGCGACGAAGCGCACTCGTTGGAACACGTTGTGGACGAACGCGCGGACCCGGAGCAGGACATGAATAACACGCAGACTCAGCAGCGCCTGCACAGTGCGTTGCACGCCTTGCCGGACGAGCAGCGTGTCGCCGTGCAATTGCGGCTGTCGGAGGAAATGCCGCTGGAGCAGATCGCCCAGATCACCGGCGTGGGGCGCGAAACCGTCAAATCGCGCCTGCGCTATGCCATCGACAAACTGCGTGCGAGCCTGAGCCCATGATGAGCCCGCAAACGCCACGAACAGAATCACCAGAGCTTGGCTTTGACGCTGACGAGCGCGCGTTGGCCGAAGCCCTGCGCGGTGTTCCTGTCCCAGAGCCATCGGCTGAGCTGGATGCCCGTATTCTGGCCATGGCCGAGAGGGCCGTGGCCGCGACGCCGGGTGCTGGCAGTGCGACATCAGTGCCTGTGAGTCTGGTGAACCTGCGCTCACGTCGCCGCAGCCGTTGGGGATGGGGTATGGGTGCTGCCGCAGCGGCAGTGCTGAGCGCATTGATGCTGGCGCCGCATTGGCTGGATCGCAGTGGCGTCGCGCCGAGCTTTGATGCGGGCAACGAACTCAACCACATCGCACCCGCAGCGCCCTCCGCAGCACCCATGGCGGAGAGGGCTGACCGTTTGCAGCCCGACCGGGCAATGAACGCCACAAAAAGTGAAGCGGCACCCAGCGCCGTTGCACCGTCCGGTGCGAGTGCTTCTCGCGCCGATACGAAGCCGCAAGCGCGCGGCATGATCGCCGAGCGCCGTGCCGACCCGGCGCAGTCCTCTGTCGAGGCAGAGCCGATGGCCGCGCCCGTACCATTACCCGCCGAGCAAGCGCCGCCCGCACCCAAACCGCAGCGCCAGGTCCCGGCAGGCCCAGCGACCATCGGCCCCGCCGTGCCAATGCGTGCGTCAGC
>DEHW01000064.1 GCA_002352135.1 Lysobacterales bacterium UBA2790 | reverse complement strand
AGATGGTTGGTCGGTTCGTCGAGCAGCAGCAGATTCGGCTTGCGCCAGGCAATCAGCGCCAGCGCCAGACGCGCGCGTTCACCGCCGGAAAAACCCTCGACCGATTCGAATACCCGATCCCCGGCAAAATTCCAGGTGCCGAGATAGGTGCGCAGCACCTGCTCGCCGACATTCGGTGCCAGCTCGGCCAGATGCTGCATTGGGCTATGACCCTCGTGCAGTTGCTCGACCGTGTGCTGCGAGAAATAGCCGATGTTGACCTCGCCATGCGCCAAGCGCTCGCCACGCAGCGGTGCCAGATCGCCGAACAAGGTTTTCACCAGGGTCGACTTGCCCGCGCCATTGCGACCAAGCAGACCGATGCGATCACCCGGCTCAAGCGAGAACTTCACCGCGCTCAGAATCGGCACACCGGCATAGCCTGCATCGACTTGGTCGAGACGCAGCAAGGGCGTTGGCAGTTTGGTCGGTGGTGGAAAATTGAAACTGAAACCGCGCTCAGCGCGCACGGCTTCGGTGCCTGCGAGTTTTTCCAGCCGCTTCATGCGCGATTGCGCTTGCTTGGCCTTGCTGGCCTTGGCCTTGAAGCGGTCGATGAAGGCCTGCAGATGCGCGCGCTCGACCTGTTCCTTCTCGAAGGCGATCTGCTGTTGTCGCAACTGCTCGGCGCGCTGACGCTCGAAGGCCGAATAGTCGCCGGTATACAGCCGCCCGGTGCCACCGTGCAGATGCAAGGTGTGGGTGACCATGCCGTCCAGAAACTCACGGTCGTGCGAGATCACCAGCACCGTGCCTTCGTAGCGCTTCAGCCATTCTTCCAGCCACAGCACCGCGTCCAGATCGAGATGGTTGGTGGGCTCGTCGAGCAGCAACAGATCGGACGGCGTCATCAGCGCGTGGGCGAGGTTCAGGCGCACCCGCCAACCGCCGGAAAAACTGCTGACCGGCTTCAGATGGGTCTCCGCCGGAAAGCCCAGACCATGCAGCAGACGACCGGCGCGCGCACGCGCGTCGTAGCCGCCGAGATTTTCGATGTCGTGGTGCGCATGGGCGGCGGCTTCATGATCGCCTCGCGCCTCGGCCTCGCTGGCCGCGCGCAGCGCGGCAGCCACCGCCGCATCACCCTGCAGCACGAAATCGATCGCCGCATCCGGCAGCGCCGGTGCTTCCTGCGCCACCGAAGCGATGCGCAGCCCCGCTGGTCGATCGATGCTGCCTGCGTCGCTTTCCAACTCGCCCAGAATCGCCGCAAACAGACTCGACTTGCCGCAACCATTGCGCCCGATCACACCCACCCGCCAACCGGCGTGCAGCACCAGATCGATATTCGACAACAACAAACGCTCGCCCCGCCGCAAAGCGAGACCACGAAAGGCAATCATCCAGACAACCCGAGGCGAAACAGACAGGGCGCGCATCTTCGCGCATCCACGCGGGGGAAGCGAGGATGCGCAAGGATGGTTGGTGAATCTATTCGGTTAAGTTCGAGCTTCCGACATGCGCGGCCGAGTGGCCCTTCAGCCCCTTACTCCAAAGTGAACCACTGCACCTCGACGCGGCGGTTCAGGTCGCTGTCGGGGCCGGCGGGTTCTTCCCAGCCACGGCCGACGAGTTCGATGCGCTTGACATCGAGTTTGGGGTGGCGGGCGAGCAGGGCGTCGCGGACGGATTGGGCGCGTTGGCGGGACAGTTCCATGGCTTTCAGGGCCATCGAGCGCACCAGTGACTGGCCGCCTTGTTGCTCGAATTCGCCGACGCGGGCGTTGTCGACGTGACCGCGCAGCAGCACGATGGAGCCAGGGCTGACCTGCAGGAAGCCCTTGATGGTGTCGAGATAATCCTGATTCTCCTTGGCGGCCGGATCGAGGTCCGCCGAGTTGGGCTTGAAGAAGAAGCGGATATCGCGACTGAGCAGGGCATCGCCTTCCAGCGAGACGGGCGCGCCGGTCTTGATCGGGGCGATGGCGACTTTCTGTTCGGCAAATGCCGGGAGGTTCTGCAGGCTCTTCAGATACTGCAGGTCGACGAAGCGGGTCGGGTCGGCGGGGTTTTTCAGCAGGCCGGTGCCGTAGGCGAGCACCGAGGATTGGTAGATGCCTTGGAATGAACCGGCGGCATCGATGGTGCCCTCGAAGAAGGCGAGGTTCTCCGGCAGGTTGGAGAGGTGCACCTTGCGCAGTTCTTCGCGGGTTTCGTTCACTTCCCAGCCCAGCGCGGCGGCAATTTGCGCCAGATGCGGCTCGGCGTTATCGCGCACCTGGCGATTGCCTTCCAGCAGGCCGTGCACCAGTCCTTTGACCCAATCGGGATGCGCGGCGGCGAAGCCTTGGTTGACCATCAGAATGTCAGCGATCACCAGCAGATTGCGGTTACTGACCAGGATCTTGGCGCGGCCATTGGACGCCTCGACTACTTCGTCGGTCCGCGGTGACCAGCCGACGCAGCCATTAAGGCGCGGCGTGCGCTGCGACAGTTCGTGCTCGTAGGCATCACAGGCGACGAAGGCGTCTTCGTACATCACCAGGCCCAGTTCATCGGCGGCAGGGCGTGCGTCCAGATCGTGCAACACGCGGACCTTCACGCCCGCCTCGGAGGCCAGATAGCGGATGAAAAACTCGGCTTCGTTGAACTGCGAGGAGGCCAGCACCTTGCCGGTCAACTGGTTGATGTTGGGAATGCCTGCGTCCACCACGACCATATCGGCACCGCGGGAAAAGCCGATCTGCACGGGCGCAATCACGTCGAACTGGCGTCCCATGATCGGCAAGGTGTCGGTGGTCGTCACCGAGGCGGCGATGCGGCCATTGTTGAGTTTGGACCAACCTTCTTCTTCGCTCAGGGTCAGCCGTACCTGAAAGCCGTATTGCTTGGCGAAGAGCGAATCCGGGTTGGGCGCGAGGCCGCCGTTGGCCACGATCAGTCCGGCGTATCCGGCGTATTCGCTGATATCGACATCAATGATGCCGTCCTTGGGCTGATAGGCCGCTGCCGCATCCAGCGTGGGCAGCCGGGTCAGTGGCTCGATGGGTGTCGGTGCGTCGGCGCTGGCCGTGCGGGTGTCGTCCTCCGAACTGCGGTCATCGCGTTGATCAACCGACGCACTGACATCGCTGGTCTGGGGCTTGCTCTGATCCTGCAGTACCAGCCAGCCGCCCAATCCAAGCAGGGCCAGGACCAGTACGAAGGTGATGAACTTGCCAGCGGCATTGCCACGCTGGCGGGAGAATGTCTGCGGCGTCATACCTTGCTCCTCGGTTCGGGGTGGCGGCGTCTGCGGCCGGGTGAGGTGGGATTACTGCGTTTGCGCCTGACGTTTGCCTGGCAGCGGAGGCGGTCCTTTCAGAACGCGTTCGGGCAGGCGGTGTGACGTCAGCAGGTCCATCGGTTCCAGCAGATCACGCTGGCTGCTGAGCCAGCGATTGGCTTCGTTGAAGGACGCCGCCAAGGCATCCAGCGAACTGCCGATGCTGTCTTCGTTGGTCGACAGCAGCGCCTGTTCGCGGATCAGTGCGATCTGCTGATCGATGCGCGCCAGCTCGGCATCGACATGCTCCAACCGACGCTGGGCATCCAGATGGGCGGCCTGACGTTGGTCGATCACCGACTTCTGCTGTTCCAGCGAGCGACGCAGTTCGGGGCTGAGATCGGTGGCGGCGAGGCGTTGCTCGATCTGCTGCTCTTGTTGATCGAGTCGTTGCGATTCGATGCTGGCGGTTTCCACCACGCCGAGAATCGCACGACGCGCCACCAGCAGGCGCAGATGCAGCCAGACCAGTTGTTCAAGGCTGTCCACATGCGTGCGCAGCATCGGCGAGGCATTGAGCGTGGCGAAGATTTCGCGCGAGCGCGCTTCGATGCGACCTTGCTGGGTCTGCGCTTCGCGATCCAGCAGGGCGAGCTGACTGGCATAGCGTTGATCTTGCGGGTCTTCGGATTGACGCTCGGCATCGACCGTGCGGCGGAAGCGGGCATTGCCCGAAAGCAGGGCGAGGTAGGCGATTTCCAGGCCGGCACCGAGCACCCAGAAACCCGGACTCAGGAACACGCCCAGCAGGCCGAAGGCAGCGAGGCCAAACAGATTTGGTGGAATCGGCATGCCAAAAGGACGGGCCCAGAACGCCTTCCACAGATAGCGCGCCGTACTCATGCGGCTTCCTCGCCAAGCGCGCGCAGACTCGGCGGTACGAAGGCCATGTCGGTCGCTTCACGAATGGCCAGGCGCATCTGATGACGCAGCACATCGGCGGGCACCGGTGCCTGATACCCATCCAGACTGCTGCGCAGCGCGTCCAAGGGGGCCTGCGATTGCGTACGGCTTTGTCGATAGACCTTCACCGCCAAGGCTTCTGCTGCGCCGGGTGTGAGCAGAATCGGCAGCGGCAGCTTGACCAGATCGGCGACCGACAATTCGATGTCGAAGCGTTTGAGCAGCGCACGCAGGAGACCGGCGCTTTCTTCCACGCTGGTGGTGGGCAGCAGCGGAATCTTCACGTCAACGCGGCCCGGTCGTTTGAGATCGACCTCGATCAGATCCGGTCGCGAGCTGGCCAGCAGCCACATCACGCGTCCGCGATTGGCACCGTTCGACATTTCCTGTGCCAGCATCGAATAGATGCGACCCGACAGGCCGCTATCGCTGCTGCCGCCGTCCCGCTTGCCCAAGGTCTGGTCGGCTTCGTCAACGAACACCATGCAGCGGCCCAGCGCGCGAATCAGGCGGAAAATCTTCTCCAGATTACCTTCGCTGGAACCGACCCAGCGATCGCGGAAATTCTTCAATTTCACCACCGGCACACCGGCCTCACCGGCCAGACATTCGACCAGATAGGTCTTGCCCGTACCGACCGGACCGCAGAGCAGATAGCCCATCGGCAGCGCACGCAGGTCGCCTTGCTGCCAGAGCTGCATGTCCTGACGCAGCCAGGTCTTGAGCGCGGCCTGTGCGTGGTAATCCTCCAGACTGCGCTTGGATTCGATGAACTCGATCAGATCGCCCGCTTCGGTTTCGATCAGGGATTTCTTCACCGCAGACCAATCCTGCGGACCCAGGCGTCGTCCCTCGTGGGCGCGTTCGCGGACCAGGCTTTGCAGTGCGCTGAGACTGACGCCCGCCAGTGCCTGGGCCGCCTCGCGGTCACCCAGGTCGGCATCGAATGCGGCCGGGTGTTCGACTCGCAATTGCGCCAAGGCCTGCTCCAGTGTGGGCGCATCGGGCATGGCGATGCGCGCCTTGGAGACGCGTGGATGCATCACCAGCAGCGGATGCAGGTCGGCCAGTTGGTCGACGATCAATACCGAGGCAAAGGCCATATCGGCGAATGGTGCTTCGGTGGCCCAGTCGCGCAGCAGACTGGCCATGGCGGCGATGTCGGCGTCACCCTGACGCGAGGCGGGCAGCCATTGTTCGACACCACGCAGGATCACCGCGACGTGCTCGGGCTCGACCTTGCCAAGGGCAGCGAGATTGGCGCGATAGCGCAGATAGCGAGTGATCAATTCAATCGCCGCCCTTGGCTCGCGCGGCAGGGCGGGCATGTCTTTCATGGCGGGCCATTGCGCGAGGCGCTCGCCGCCACGCAGCAGACTCAGGCCGTTGCCCGCATCGAAGACGAAGACCAGCTCGAAGCCGCCCAGCAGCAATTGATCGAGACAGCGCACCAGGCCGACGCGCCGACCGTCCAGCAGGAAGCGGTCGGCGACATTGCCGTGCAGGATGAATTGGCCGTGCGCACCGCTCTCAAAGCCGCGCGCCAGCGATTTCGCCCAGTCGGGTGCGTGTTCGGGCAGGGCCATCTCAGGCCGACTCGCCTTCGCTGGTAGGCTTCGCACCCATGCTGCGCGAGGCGGCCGCAGGCGCGGCTTCGCTATCACCCAGGCTGATGCCCTCGGCGGCAGCAAAATCGGCCAGTGCCTGATCGGCCAGCGCCTTCATCTCGGCTTCCTTGACGTTGACCTCGCTCATGTCCAGCGAGTCGCGCGCCACGCGGGCACGCCCGGCGGCCTTGTTGCGCTCTTCTTCGACCATTTCGTGCAGGCGATTCAGCGTGTCGCCCGAGCCGCCAATCTGGCCGATCATGCCCGAGGCCATCTCGTTCATTTCGGCCATCGCGGTCTTCATGCGCATGTCATTGATCGCGCCTTTCAGGCTTTCGATCTTGGCGCGCGCGGCGTTCACCGCGACATCGCGTGCGCGGATCAGGTCCTTGTAGGTGGTTTCCGCTTGCTCCATCTGGGCACGGTTTTCGGCCAGCTCGCGGGTGACGGTCTGCAGACGCAGCGCGTGTTGAGCTGCGGCGTCCTTGTTGCCCGCTCGCAGGTGTGCGGCAGTGCGGGCGCGCAGTTCCTTTTCTTCGGTTTCCAGCTTGCGTACCTGACCGATCAGGCGCTCGGCCAGACCGGCATGCGCGGCCAGACCTTGGTTATAGCTGGCGATCTGCTTGCGCAGGTTCTCCTGTTCAAGTTCGAGCAGGGCTTCGGGGTTTTTCTTTTCCAGGCCGGTGATGAACAGCGAGAAGAAGCCGCGAATCAAGTTGGAAATGCGTGAGAACATGCCGCCTCCGATGGCTGCGCCGAATGGTGACGCATTGTGACGAAATTAGCGCCGCAAGGTGACACCTCTTCCGTCATCGCGTCGTCAGCGCCGTCCAGTGCGCGTCAACGCGCCTTCCGCGCACTGCTGGTGGTGGCGCTGCTCACGCTGGCATTGCATTGGCTGCCGGTGCCGATCTGGCTGCATTGGCCGATTCTGTTGGGGTCCACCTTGGCGCACGAGTTTGGGCATGGGTTGGCCGCACTGCTGCTTGGCGGATCGTTTGAATCGCTGGCCTTGTTTGCCGATGGCTCCGGTGTCGCCAGCTATCGCGGTCAATTCAATGCACCGCAAAGCGCGCTGATTGCGGCGGCTGGACTATTGGGTCCGCCCATCGCCGCGAGTCTGTTGCTGCTGGCCGCCCGACACGAGCGGAGCAGCCGCATTGCGCTGATGGGCTGCGCCCTGTTTTGCGCGCTGCTGGTACTGCTGTGGGCGGGCAATCTGCTGACGCTGTTCTACGCCGGCGTCATGGGGCTCGGGCTTGCCGCGCTCGCCCTGCGCGGTACGCCGGTCGTGCTGCAATGGAGCAGCCTGTTCATCGCCGTCCAGCTCGGTCTTGCCAGCTTCAGCCGCGCCGATTACCTGTTCACCGCCGTCGCGCAGACCTCCGCTGGACCGATGCCCTCGGATGTGGCGCAGATCGAAGCCGCGCTCTGGTTACCGTACTGGGTTTGGGGCGCTGGGCTGGCCGTGTTGAGCGCACTGTTGCTAGTGGGATCGAGCGGATTGTTCCTGCGCAGTTTGGCTGTCGAGGAATCGAACTGACGCTGGACGCCGCCCACCTCTTGATCTCGCGTAGCGCGCGGCTCACGCTGCGGCCTCGTCTTGCGTGACCTGTCTTTCACATGCTGATTCTGCCCTTGCATCGCCCGCTGACGCGGCGCAATTTCCCATGGCTGACTGCCCTGCTGGTGGTGATCAACGTGTTCGTGTTTTTCGGACCGCAGGCGCGCGATGACGAGCGGCGCGCGGCGGCAGAGCAGTACGCGCAAGACAGCGGACTGGCGAAACTGGAGAGCGACGCCTACGCGCGCTATCGGCAACAAGCGGACAGCGATCCCGCGATGCAGGAAGAGGAGGCGGATCTGCCTGAATCGATGCGTGCGTGGGCCAGATACGTTGCGATGCAGTCGGATCGGCGCTTTTGGGAAGGACTCGAACAGGGCCAGTGGTTTGCCTCGCCAGAAGACTGGCAGCGCTGGCAATCGCTCGATGTGCGCCGCGAAGCCCTGTTGGCGGACGTCGTGACCGAACACCACGCCCTGCCGTCGTCGGACGCCCAACCTGAGCAATATCTGAGCTCGATATTCTTGCACGGTAGCGTGGAGCACCTGCTGGGCAACATGTTGTTTCTGATTGCACTGGGTCTGCTGGTGGAGGCGCCGCTGGGCGCGCTGCGCTTCGGGCTGTTGTATCTGCTCGGCGGAATTGGTGCGGGTCTGGCCTGGCAGGCGGAGATGAGTGGCGAGTTGACCTCAGCGCTGGGCGCCTCCGGTGCCATCGCTGCCTTGATGGGCGCGTTCTGCGTGGTCTGGGGTTGGCGTCGTGTGCGCTTGTTCTACTGGTTCTTCGTGGTCTTCGACTACGTGCGCGCACCGGCTCTTTGGCTGCTGCCGATCTGGCTGGGTTGGGAGCTGCTGCAGATGGGCTTTTCGGACAGTCAAGTGGCCTATTCCGCCCATGCGGGTGGCATCGTGAGTGGTGCGCTGCTGGCCTTCGCGCTACGGCAAACCGGCGGCATTCGGACGCACTGGCTGGACGATTCCGAAGACGAAAGCCAGCCCGCGCAGCGCGCCGAAGCCGAGTTCAAACGCGGTCAGGCCGCCTTGGGTCAATTGCAGTTGGAGACCGCCGAAGTCCATCTCGCTGCGGCGCAAAAGTTGGCGCCGGAACGATTTGATGTGGCCCTGGCGCGACTGCGCTGCGCGCAAAATGCGCGGCGTAGCGAGTGGATCGGCGAGCGGGTGATCCGGGTATTGGATCTGCCGGTCAGCACGGTCGATGAACTGCTCGCCAAAGCGCGTGTGACGACAGAAATCGATGCGGCGCTGCTGCCGACACTGCCGAGCAAGACGCTGGAAACCCTGATCCAACAACTGCTGGCGCGCGGCGAAATCGAAGCTGCTCTGGGACTGTTGCCACGCCTGCAGACACACCCTGAGTTGCAAGCACAGATGCCCATGCTGCGGCTGCGCATCGCTTTGCGTCTGCGCGAATCGCTTGCCCACGCCGCCGCACGCCGCGTGCTGCAGAGCCTCCTTGATCAACACCCGGACAGCCCGCAGGCGCAGAAAGCCCGCTTTCTGCTTGAGCAGGGCTGAGATTCGCGCTACCCGACGGCCCCAGCCAAACTGCGCCGCAGTCCTTCCAGGCTGTCGCGCAGGGCGGGGTCGTCGCAGCGGGGAAGTGCTTTGTCCAGCAGGCTGAGCGCTTGCGCTTCACGTCCCGGCTGACGCAACAGCAGATCGACCGCGCGCCACGTCCAGCGCGGCATTTCGGGATGCCTGGAATCGGCGTGCACGGCGGCCAGCAGCAGATCGACGGCGAGGCTGGATTGGCCTGACTGCGCGGCACGTTCGGCCAGACGAATGCTGTCCTCGATGTCCGGTGCGGTGAAGTGGGCATCCAGATCCAGACATTCGCGAGCCAGGCCCAGGGCACGACGATCCTGCTTTTCGACCAGCAGGAGATGCATGAACAGACGTCCGTGTTCCAGCAATGCCGCCTGGTCGCCTTGCTGACGCAGCAGTCGTCGATACAGGTCGTGCAGCGGAATCGGCAATGCACGTGAGCGCAGCTCTTCGCGAATCAGGCGCAAGGCGGATGCGATGTCACCGCCCTGCACGGCCTGGGTGACCGCGTCCTGCAGTTGCTGCTCCTGCGCTTCGCGTTGGTTGACCACGCGTTCGGGCGCGGTGGGTTCGAATCCCAGCGCTCCGTGGTACTGCCAAAGCAGGTAGCCCATCAAATGAAAAGTGGCAAACAAAGCCCACAGCGCAAAGACCGTGATCAGCGGTTCGGCGAGCACGGCGGGCAGCATGGCACCCAACAGTCCCGTGGCATTGGCCGCGCTGTATTGGATCACCAGCAGCAAGCCAACCAGGGCCGGATAGGGCCAGCCGATGCGGGTCACCAGGCGTAGCCAGAGCGACGGGTCAAGCGCGCTGAGCAGGCTTTGCGTCATGCCCAGGGCCATGATCGCGGCAGGCTGAAGGAACATTATGAGCCACAGCAACAGAGTGCCGAGTTCCACCGATGCCGCCATTGCCACGATCATCGGCACGAACACGCTGACGATCTGCAGCACCAGGAAACTCCATACCACCGAGTTGCCGATGCCGAGCACGCTTTCCGGTGCTTCAAGTCGTCCGTTGGCGGTGGTCAGCAGAATCTCGAAGGCGTACTTGAGGGCGGCCAACCAGCTCAGCAGGATCAGCAGGAAGCCCACGACCGGCAGCAGCCCGCCGACCGCGATGAGCACGGTCAAAACGATCACCGTGTACAGCGCGGCACTCTGGAACGGGTACAGCGAAATGGCGCGTAGCCGTTGCCAGAACGGGAGAATGGCGGTCATGTCGGGTCGTTGTTCAGCGCATCGCCTTACGGACTTGTGCTTCCACCGCGGCAATCGCGGTCATGTTGATCATGCGGCGAACCGTGGCCGAGGCGGTGAGCACATGGGCGCTGTGCGACGGCCCCATCAGAATCGGTCCCAGACCGACACCATCGGTCATGCTGCGCACCAGGTTGTAGGCGGTGTTGGCGGTGTCGAGATTGGGGAAGACCAGCAGATTCGCGCTGCCCTTCAGGCGCGAATTGGGGAACAGACGATTGCGCACGTCCTCGTTCAAGGCGGCGTCGACGTGCATCTCGCCTTCGACCTCCAGCTTCGGTGCACGGATGCGGATCTTCTTCAGCGCGTCGCGCATCTTCTGCGCGCTGGGGTTATCGCTGCTGCCGAAGTTGCTGTGGCTGATCAACGCCACTTTCGGTTCGACGCCGAACAGGCGCAGTCGATAAGCCGACTGCAGCGCGCTCTCGGCGATCTGTTCGGCGGTCGGGTCGAACTGCATGTGGGTGTCGGTGAAGAAGAACACGCCCTTGTCGTTGAGCACGGCGGACAGTGCGGCGACTTTCTCTTCGCCTTGATCGCTGCCGAGGATGTCGAGGACGTGCTTGGCCTTCTTCTGGTAGCGACCGACCAGACCGCAGAGCAGGGCATCGGCCTCGCCACGGCGCACCATCAGCGCAGCAATCACGGTCGAGCGCGAGCGGACCAGTGCCTTCGCTGCATCCGGAGTGACGCCACGACGCTGCATGATCTGGTGGTAGAGCTGCCAGTATTCGTTGAAGCGCGGGTCGTCATCGATATTGGTGACCTCCACATCCACGCCTGGACGAATGCGCAGGCCCAGACGTTTGATGCGTGACTCGATCACCGCGGGGCGACCGATCAGCACCGGCTTGGCGATGCGCTCGTCGACCACCGTCTGCACCGCGCGCAGGGTGGTTTCCTCTTCGCCTTCGGCATACACCACGCGCTGCAGATCGGCCTTTGCGCGCTCCATCACCGGCTTCATCAGGAGGCCGGTGCGGAACACGAACAGACTCAATCGTTCGCGGTAGGCATCCATGTCCGTCATCGGACGCGCGGCCACGCCCGAGGCCATCGCTGCTTCGGCGACGGCGGGTGCCAAGGACACCAGCAGGCGCGGGTCGAACGGACGCGGAATCAGGTATTCGGGTCCGAATGACGGGGTTTCACCGGCGTAAGCATTGCCGAGATCGCTGGCTTCCTTGCGCGCGAGCTCGGCAATCGACTTCACGCAGGCCAGTTTCATGGCTTCGTTGATGGTGGTGGCGCCAACATCCAGCGCGCCACGGAAGATGTACGGGAAGCACAAGGCGTTGTTGACCTGATTCGGGTAGTCCGAGCGGCCGGTGGCGATGATGCAGTCGGGTCGCACACGCTTGGCCAGATCCGGGCTGACTTCCGGAGTCGGATTGGCCAGTGCCAGGATGATCGGCCGCTCCGCCATGCTGCGCAGCATGTCTTCGCTGAGGATATTGCCCGCCGACAGGCCGAGGAACACATCGGCACCCTGCATGATGTCGCTGAGCGTGCGCTTGTCGGTGTCGCGCGCATAGCGACGCTTGTCGGCGTCCATGTGGTCGCGTCCGGTGTACAGCACGCCCTCGCGGTCCACAGCCAAGATGTTTTCCTTGCGCATGCCCAGCGCGACCAGCATGTCGAGACAGGCGATGCCTGCGGCACCCGCGCCCGAGGTGGCGAGTTTGACCTCGCCGATCGGTTTGCCGACCACTTCGAGGGCGTTCAACACTGCCGCGCCGACGATGATCGCGGTGCCGTGCTGGTCGTCGTGNNGTCGTGGAAGACCGGGATGTCCATCAGCTCGCGCAGCCGCTGCTCGATGATGAAGCACTCCGGCGCCTTGATGTCTTCGAGATTGATGCCGCCGAAGGTGGGCTCCAGCGAGGCGATGATCTCGACCAGTTTGTCGGGGTCGTTCTCACTGACCTCGATGTCGAACACATCGATGCCGGCGAACTTCTGGAACAGCACGCCCTTGCCTTCCATCACCGGCTTGGCGGCCAGTGGTCCGATGTTGCCGAGGCCGAGCACTGCGGTGCCGTTGGAAATGACCGCCACCAGGTTGGCGCGGGCAGTGACGGTCGAGGCTTCATGGGGATCGTCGACGATCGCCTCACAGGCGGCTGCCACGCCGGGCGAGTAGGCCAGAGCAAGATCGCGTTGATTGACCAGCGCCTTGGTCGGCACGACCTTGATCTTGCCCGGCGGATGCTGGCGGTGATAGTCGAGGGCGGCTTGCTTCAGGGCGTCGTTATCGGACATGGCAGTGCGCAGCGCGGAGAGAGTGGGACTGCCGATGTTATCAGCACCGACCCGGCGAACTGCGTTCCTCTGTGTCGAGAGTCCGCGGGCAAAGAAAAACCCGTCGCATCGTTCGACGCGACGGGTTTGCTTGGCGCAGTGCCCGAAGTGGGCGGCGAAGACGGCTTACAGCGCGTCTTTGAGCGCCTTGCCGGCCTTGAAGGTCGGGTTCTTCGACGCCTTGATTTTGATTTCTTCGCCGGTCTGCGGGTTGCGACCAGTGCGGGCCGCACGGGCTTTCACAGCAAACGTGCCGAAGCCGACCAGGGTCACGCTGTCGCCAGCGGCCAACGCGTCGCTGATGGTGGACACGAAGGCGTCGACGGCACGTGCAGCGTCTGCCTTGGACAGTTCAGCCTGGGCCGCCACAGCGGCGATGAGTTCCTGCTTGTTCATTGAGTTTCCGTTCAATCGAGCCGACGGGAATGCGGCGCGTGCAGTTTGCCAAGCTTGGCGCGGCGGGGGAAGCCCGTTTTCAGTGGATTTCAGGGGAATTGGCTGGATTGACAGGTCAAAAGCGACCCGGTTGCGTCGCGCCAGAAGACTCAAGGCTGGTGTTCGCGCGCCAGATAGGCTTCCGATTGCATTTCGATCAAACGACTGCCGGTGCGTTCGAACTCGTGTCGCAGGCGTTCGCCTTGATAGATCGACAGTACCGGCTCAGCGGCCGAGATGATCAGGTTGACGGCGCGATCATAGAACTCGTCCACCAGATGCACGAAGCGACGTGCGGCGTTGTCGTGACTGGCGTCCAGCGACGGCACGTTGGACAGCAACACGGTGTGGAAGTCACGCGCCAGCTCGATGTAGTCCGCTACCGAGCGCGGACCATCGCAAAGCACATCGAAATCGAACCAGATCGCGCCCTCGCTGCGACGCCGGAAGGCAATCTGCCGATCATTGATGCGCAGGGGCGAATCATCCGGGGCTTCGTCGGCGGTCAACGCATCCCAGGTGCGCAGCAGCGCGTCCTCGGCTTCCTGACCCAGTGGTGTGACATAGACCCGCGCCTGTTGCAGCGTGCGCAGGCGATAGTCCGTGGCGCTGTCGATGGCATGCACCACGCAATGCGACTTCAACAAGGCGATGGCGGGCAGGAAGCGTTCGCGCTGCAGACCATCGCGATACAGATTGTCGGGTACGGTGTTCGATGTCGTCACCAGGCAGACGTCGCGAGCGAACAGGTGTTCGAGCAGACGTCCGAGAATCATCGCGTCACCGATGTCGCTGACGAAAAACTCATCGAGGCAAAGCAGGTCGATCTGTTCGGCGAGCGCATCGGCAACATCGGCCAGTGGATCACTGCGGCCAGGCAGCTCGCGTAGCCGCGCATGCACATCGCCCATGAATCGATGGAAGTGCTGCCGCTGTTTGCGCGCATGCGGCACGGCGGCAAACAACAGATCGACCAGAAAAGTCTTGCCGCGCCCGACGCCTCCCCAGAGGTACAGACCAAGGACGCTCCGACGTCCCTGCAGACGGCGACGGAAGCGGGTGAACAGGCCCGCCTGCGGAATCGCCGAGACGGCAGCATGGATGCGATCCAGTTCGACCAGCACGGCGCGCTGCGCGGCATCGTCCTGCCAGCGGCCGCGCTGCACGCCCTGGGCGTAGATGTCGCTGGGAAGAAGGCTAGGTGACACGTCGAATCAGGGATTGAGCAACGGCGGCAACTGGGCGCGAACGCCGTTCTTGATCGCCCCGCGCAGGTCCATCAGACGCCGATGAAAGAAGTGTCCGGTGTCCGGCATGCGGACCAGGTGCGGCTTCTGCGGCATGGACTCGACCCAGGCATACACCGCGCTGGGATCGACCACATCGTCATCTTCGCCCTGAATCACCAGCCATGGACAATCCGGCGCCAGCACCGCAGAGAAATCCCAGCGTCCTGCCGGCGGCGCCAGCGAGATCATTTGCCGGATCGGCAGATGCCTTGCTCCCAGCAGCGCCACATAGGCACCGAAAGAAAAGCCGCACAACCACAGCGCATCATTGGGGCGCACGTTCTGCACCCATTCGGCGATCGCGAGCAGGTCGAGGGTTTCACCACGACCGTCATCGAAGCTGCCAGCTGAACTGCCTACGCCACGGAAATTGAAGCGCACCGTGTGCAAGCCCAACTCGCGCAGACTGCGCTCGGCCATGGTGACGACCTTGTTGTGCATGGTGCCGCCATGCAGCGGATGCGGATGACACAGGATCACCGTGCCTGCGCGTTCCAGTTGCGGCTCCGGCACATCGACAGCCACCTCCAGCACGCCTGCTGGGCCGGGAATCGACAGATCCGACGCATGATCGGGGAAGGCGCTGGGGAGGGTGGGCTGGCTCATGGCACCTGATGAACCGCAGTGACTGTCGGCATCATAGCGCGTCGTCAAGGTGTACCTGCGCGTAGGTCCAGCAGTAACGGATCGTGGTCCGAGCTGCGGAACACCGCGTCATCGGGATTGACTTGTTTGACTTTGCCATAGCCGAAGGCGTCGCTTTCGTCGGCGTTGATTCCCCACACCTGGGCGGCATTCAGATCCCCGACCAGAGCGGGTGTCAGGAAGGCATGGTCCAGGCGACCACCCAGGCCACGGTAGACGAAGCTGTGGTGGCTCGCTTCGCCATCTCGGCTGTGGGCATCGACCCAACCCGCATTGCGCAGCAGCCGGAGCGGGTCTTCCTGGCTGTAGCTGTTCAGATCGCCGATCAACAGGGTGCGCCCATTGCCCGCGCCGGTGGGATCGGTAGCCAGCCATTCGTCCAAGGCGCGGGAGGCGTCGACGCGCGCGGCGTTCCAGCAGCCTTGCCCATCGCCCTGATCGCGGTTTCCGCCTTCGGCTTTTTCGCAGCCGCCTTTCGATTTCCAGTGGTTGGCGACGACGGTGAACGGCTGCAGGCCGAGCGTCGTGCTGAAGGTCTGTGCCAGCGGCACGCGATGCAGGTCATCGAAGGGTGGTGTGTTCAACACGGCAGGTTCGCCCTGCGGCTGCACGCGTAGGCGCCGATAGATCAGTGCGACACGGATGACGTCCGACCCGGAATCCTTGCCGACGCGAACCCAATCGTAATCGCCCGCTTCACCCAGCGCCTTATTGAGCGCGCCAACCAGCTCGGCGATGGCGCTGGACTTGCCGTCGCCGTCGTTCTCGATTTCCAGCAAGGCCACGACATCGGCTTGCAGCGCGGAAATGGCGGCGACGATCTTTTCCCGCTGGCGTTGCAGTTCGGCGGCCGACCGCGCGCCACGCTCGGTGGGGAAATCACCGCCCCGACCATTGCCATTGAAATAGTTCAGCACGTTGAACGAGGCGACGCGGAGACCTTCCGGTGCCGAGGGAACGGCGGGGCGAGCGGCTTGCGATTGCACTTGCAGTTCGTCGGTCAGTTGCAAGGCCCAGCCCCACGGGCGCAACTCCAGAATGCCCTCGGCTCCGTTCAACACCGAACCGGCACGCAGCGGTTGGCCGCCATCCGGCAGCGCGGGCAGGAACCACAGCTTTTCGGGGTACTCGCTACGCCGCGCGTCGTCCAGTGTCAGCGTACGGCGCGCGTTGTCGGCCTGCAGCGCGCGTGCTTCCGGGCCGGGTGGAAACAGTTCCGTGGGCGCGACAAGTCGATCGCCAAAGCTCGCGGTCAGCTCGCCGAAACGCAGCAGTCCGTCGTTGCCACTGATGCTCAACGGCGCCTCGATGCGCAGCCACATGCTTTCGAAACGCTCCCATTCGGCGGCGTTGGCGGGCGCCGCAGACAGTGCGACCGCCTTCGCGGCGGCACGTCCCAACACCTCTACCTGCGCATCCTGCAACTGCGTCTGGGTGTGCTCGCCATCGCCCACTTCGCGCACGACGCCGTTGACACGTACGCGGTCGCCACGTCGCACCGCAGGCTGTGCATCGCGCGACCAGACTACGAACACCGCGTCCGAGGTGGAGGCATCGCCGTCATCCTCGCCGACTGCATCCTGCATGTAGAAGCCGCCCAGCCCTTTGACAAAGTTGCCGGTCACCACCGCCTGAATCTGCAAACGTTGCCCTTCGAACGCGCTGCGACCGCCGCTGCCCTGAAGTTGGCCCAGGTTGCGCGGCGAATTGGGAATCTCCTGATGGTTCGCCGGGGCGTCGCAGCCCGCCAGCAGCACGCCAAACGCGAACAGGCTCAAAGGTTTCAACACGGCGGAAGGCTTGCATTGCGGGGACATGGCGATTCCAGTCGAACGACGGGGCAAGAGACGAAGACGCCGCCCGAAGGCGGCGTCAATTGAAAACGATACGAGGTGATTACTTCAGGTTGTCGAGCATCCA
>DEHW01000118.1 GCA_002352135.1 Lysobacterales bacterium UBA2790 | reverse complement strand
CCAATCGCCGCATAGATATTCGTACCCGGATTGGTGATGTCGGGCTTGGTGACGTCGAAATCGTTGTTGGGGCCTTGCAGACTGCCAGCATTGAGAATGTCACCAAATGAATCGTCGGTAATACGTGCTGCCGGGCCAGTGACCGTACTCGCCACGACACCGGCGCCAAGGAAATCCCGAATCACCAGACCGGGATCACGCGAAATCATCGCCGAAGGTACCGTGGTACCCGCTGCACTCATCACGATCGGCGGTCCACCGGCGTTGTTGTAAATGATCACGCCGACGGCCCCTGCGGTGGCTGCGTTGTTGATCTTCTCAACAAAGCTGCAGGTGCCTCGCGAAATCAGTGCGATTTGACCAGAGAATGCACCTGCAGCAAATGCGCCGCCTGCCGTGCAACCCAATTCATTGCCCAGCGAAGCGGCCGAACGCAGGTTGGCACCGGTCACTCCTGCAGGAAAGGCAATACCATTGCTGGGCTGCGCAGGAACATCCTGCAAGCTACCGTCGACATCGAAATCAAAGGCCACCACACGGTTGTGGGTCGAATTGGCCACACTCATTACCCATGGACCACGGTGATTCACGTTGGCCACCGGGTCGGGGATCGATGTGCTCGTATTGCCTGCGGAGGCCGCAACGAAAATGTCGGCATTGACGGCATCCAGGAACAGTCGATCGGCGTCACCCCAAGGCGTACGACCACCGGAAATCGAATAGTTGATGACATCGACCTGATCCACGATCGCTTCCTGGATGGCCGCCGTAATCGCTGTGCCACTGCATGAATTCGTTGCGCAGACCTTGTAGGTGCGAACGTTGGCGCAAGGCGCCACGCCGCTGATGGGCATCAACAGCCCGACACCGGCGACGGTCAATGGCGGACTCAGCGCGTTGCCCGCTGCGGTAGACGCGGTATGCACACCGTGACCAGTGCCACTTGGATCCGTGTCCTCGGGGGTGCCCCCGACACAGTTCGCCGCCAAACAATCCTTGGTGCTGACCAGCTTCGGGCTGACCTCGGTAAAACCACAGGTCGGGTCAATGTTATTGGCAAACGATGGGTGATCCGCGTTGCTGCCCGAGTCGATGATGCCAACGACAACTCCCTCGCCGCGCACACTGTACCCACCCGGCACAGCCGAGCCGTTCCACACACTGGGTGCACCGATCCATGCAGGGCCGGCGTCTGTATCCAGTTCGTAGGTGCCACCCGGTTCAACCGAGACCACGCCCGGCACCGAACGCAGGCGCTGAGCCTCCGCAGCAGTCAGGTCGAGAGCCACACCGTGGAACATGATGTCGTAGTCATGATCGGCGTCGATGGGGCGCGAAATCGCGGCCGAAATTTCGACCATGCGCGTTTCACGGATCTGGCGAAGGTAGTCGCGGTAGGCGATCGATGCCGGTGACTTGGCATCCAGCTTGCGCAGTCCGTTCGCTTGCGGGCGGGTTGCGCGCATCCCCGGCACGTCGCCTGCGTAATGCAACACGCCGGTTTCGCCGAACTTGACGATGTAGCTTTCCAGCGCCGCTGCACTGGTGGCGGTTTCCGCCTTCTCGACGGAAGCAAGTGAAACACTGGACATGGCAAGGCCGGACAGGCCCAGCGCAATGGCTTGGACAAGACGCATGACGAGTACCCCTAGATCAGAGTGATGAGCCCGGCTCCCCCGGACCGTGGTGATTTATAGCATCCGAAGTGATGACAAGGGTCAATTTCGTGCATCGCGCCGGCATTTCAGACACAGCTAAAGCATCGGCGAGGCGTTCTCGCGCCCTCATTTCCACGCCAGAACAAGCACTCGCGCAGACCTCTTGCTGATGCGATGCCGGATCGGACAACGCCGACGGATCGCTTGCATTCGAGGAGGCCTGAAACGACCTCAACGGAAACCTCTGTTGATCAGAAATCGCGCAGCCAATCCCGACCAACGGGGCTGGTCGGCACAATCGTCGCCTTCCGACCCGCTGCATCGACTGCCAAATGAACTGACAGGTCACACGCCGGCAAGCCACCCTGCCCGCGCTCCGGCCACTCGATCAGCCAAAGCCGCGCTGTGGCGAGAAGTTCGTCCAGACCCAGGTAGGCAAGTTCCTCGGGGTCGCCAATTCGATACAGATCGAGATGGGCGAGCTCACCCTGCTCGCTGGGGTAGCGCTCAATCAGGGTGTAGGTCGGGCTTTTGATTGGACCGGTCACGCCCAAAGCGCGCAGCATCGCCCGCGCAATCGTGCTTTTCCCGGCACCAAGATCGCCGCAAAGAAAGACAGTCGCCCGATCCGGAAGGCTGGCCGCCAGTCTTTCACCCAGACGCTGCGTCGCCGTTTCATCGGCCAGAAACAACTCGATCACGTTCTCGCCCGCCATCAGTTGCACCGGCGGCGCAGGTGTTCGAGCACATCACTCGGCAACAGTCCACGTTGCCCTGAGGAAGCGGCATCATCACCCGCCACGGCATGCACAAGTGCGCCCCAACGCGCGGCATCCAGCGGACCGAATCCTTGCGCCAGCAATCCGCCGATGATTCCAGCCAGCAGGTCGCCCATGCCGCCCACGGCCATTCCCGGGTTGCCCGCTTCGATCAAGTAGGTTCTGCTTCCCGGACCCGCCACCAAGGTTCCGGCACCTTTCAGGACGATGACACTGGCGTAACGCTCGACAAGCGCGGCCAGTGCTGCAGGTCGATCCGACTGAATTGCCGCCGTGCTGCAGGAAAGCAAGCGTGCTGCTTCACCGGGATGAGGAGTCAGAACCGCATTCGATAACCGACGAGGCGAGTTGGCAAGGTCATTCAATGCATCCGCATCCACGACCCGTGGCCGGGAATCGTCGAGGTAGCGCGTAAGCCAGCATTGGGCCCAGGAATCGTCCGACATTCCCGGCCCAAGAACCAATGCATTGGCCCGCTGTTCTGCGCGCTGCACAGCGGCGCTTGCGACTGCCTCCTCATCCACGGCCAGTCCCATGCACTCCGGCTGTCGAATCAGCAATGCCTGCAGCGTATCGCGCCGACTGAAGGCGCTGACCAGACCCGCGCCTACCCGTAAAGCGGCCTGTGCAGCCAGTATCAAGGCACCACCCATCCCGGTGTTGCCACCAATCAGAAGTACGTGCCCGTGATCGCCTTTATGCGCATCGCTCGCTCGCCGGGGCCAAACCCCGGCCAGATCATTCGCGGTCATTCGCCGCAAGAGCTTTCCATCAGCAGAAATCATGTCGCCAGTGTAGACGGACAGTCCCAAATTCTGCGCAGTGATTTCTCCGCATGGCAGCCGAGAACTGCCTCAGAACAGTTCGATGTCGTCCACCCGATGCTTCATACGCTCCATGAAGTTCTGCAAGGCCTGATGCACGGACATGCCGTGGATCAACACCGCCTCGAACATCTCGACCTCTTCCGGCATCGAGTAGCGCGAACGAATTTGGGTCTGCAGTTCGGCCCAGCGCGCCGGATCGACCACGCCCTGCTCGTCTGAAACCAGTTGTGCCAGCGATTCCAGACTATGACTGACGTGCGACAGGCGTTGCACCAGACGGTCGTAGAACTGGAAGGCGATGATCGCCTGCGAGACCATGGCGGCCAGATTGCTGGTCGACGAAATCAGCGTTCTCCGCGCACCAATCAGTCGCTCGTCTTCCGGCAAGTCGCGGGCCACCTCGGTGATGTGATGCATGTCTTCAGCCATCGTCGTGAAGGTATCGGTCAAGACCTTGACCGAACTGTCGCTGTCACGCATGGCAGCCTCGATCTGCCCCACCGCCAGCTCCATCATCAACACCGTCTCGCGCACCCGACTCCAGTCAGTTGCACCTGCAACCACTGCACTGCCCTTGATGCCTGCTGCCTTCGTCATCTGACCTCTCCCTGTGGGCCGCGACCTTCAGCCGCGCGGACGCTCCGACCGCCATTCACAAATGGCGAGTCCTGTCACAGGACGGAAGCAAATGCCGTGCCGCGCGCTGTAGGACAACTTTCGACGCCACGACGAACCGGCTTATTCCATGGCGGAGGGGCCAAAGTCGGTACGCTGCAATTCGGTCGGCATTGGGACCGTCATACCCAAGCTTGCCGCCAAGTGCTCCGCGCGCTGACGATCCCGCTGCGTCGGTAGCACGGCCGCCTGCAAGATGGGAATGACCAGCGCCATTTGCCTTCTGGCCTGATCCGCATGCCGAAGTCGCTGCAGGATGAACGCCCGCTCCAGCCGCGCAATGGCCACGTCGAATCCGCGTCCTTCGTCGTCCAGCAGTGCATTCAGTGCCTTGTCGTTGGTGGCCAGCGCCTGCTCGTCATGGCCGCGCAGCATGGCAATGACAGCGGCGTAGCGATCCGCAAAGGCAAACACCACATGCCCTTCCGGCACGATCTGCCGAAATGCCACCACTGCGCGCTGCAAATGCGGTTCGGCCTCATCCGGGCGACCCGCATTGCTTCCCAGTACAGCCAACTGCCACTCAATCGAAGCCTGCTCAAACGGACTGCTGTCGTCTGCCGACGATGCCTCCGCCAAGAGCGACTGCAATGCAGCACGCGCCTCAATGAACCGACCCGCCTGCCCCAATGCACGAGCGCGATTGACCTGCAATGTTCTGACATCGCGTTGATCACTCTCAGTCACCTCGCTTGCATGCAGTTGCAAGGCCTCATCAAAAGCCTGCAGCGCCCCGGTGTAATCGCCTGCACTCTCCCTCACCGTGGCAATGTTGCCGAGCACTTTGGCGAGATCCTGCGCACCGAGGCGCAAGCTCCGGTTGATCGCCAGCGTGGTTTCAAAATCCTGCAGTGCCTCCTTGAAGCGCCCGGCCTCATTCAGCACCGTCCCACGGACATTGAGAATCAACATGCGCTGATGTGAGTCGGAATCGAACACCTTGTCTTGATAGGCGAGCGCTTGGTCCAGAACGTCAAGTGCACGCGAAAGCTCGTTTCTCCCGGCCAAGGCTTCGGCTTGATGACGCAACACCGCAATATGTGCTGGCGAGCCTTCGCGCTGAGTTCCGGTGATGAGCCGCAGTGCCGCCTCAGCGTGCTGCAATCCTTCGTCGAATTCGCCCAAGTGAACCTTTACGCCAGCCAGCATGCGATGGTTGTCCGCCAGCACATCCACCGGGGGCGGCACCAAACGTTCGGCGCGTTGAACTGCGGATTCCCATATCTCAATCGCGCCATCCCAGTCGCCCGCACAGTAGTGGCCGAAACCCAGCGTATGCTGCGCACGAAGTTGTTCCAGCTCGTCGTCAGGGACGTAGCGCTGGCGCAGCAAGCTCGACTGCTCGGCAGCGCGCTGCCCGGCTTCGCCCTTTTCCTGCGCACACAATGCCGAAGCCAGCGAGTCGTAGGCATCTGATAGCACGATGGCATCCTCAGCCGAGGTGGGCTCGACATCCTTCAAGCCATCGGTCAGCAACTCCGCTGCCCGCACCGGGTTGGACATCGACAGGTACATCCTTCCCAACAGCACCTGGGTAAAGCGTCGCAACTCCGGCTGCGTCGATAGCTGGGATTCCACTCGCTGATCCAGCGCCTCAAGCAAGGTCTGGATGCTGACCGACGTTGACATGGCCTGCTCTGGTGCAACGCTCACCAGGGTGTCGGTGAGAAGTTTCAACGCTGCTTTGGCACTTTCCGCATCGCGTTTGGCGACATCGCGCGCTTGCTCGGCTTGCCGTTCCGCGCGCACTGCACGGCTACGCTCCGCTTCCAGCGCAATCACGCCAAGCACCAGTGTGACCATCACAACCACGCCGCCGGCCACAGGAAGCCGGTGTCGCTGAAGGAACTTGCGCAGGCGGTACCATCCCGAGCGCGAGGCCACGCGCACGGTTCTTCCCTCGCGCCATCGCAAGAGATCCGACCGAAAGGCTTCCACGGTGGGGTAGCGCGAGGCCACATCGTGTGCGGCCGCCGCCGCAAGAATGTCACGCAAGTCGCGATCCAGCACGCAGGCTTCAAAGCCCGCCGGAACGGCAGACATTTGCGCTTGCGCGTGATCGCCACAGAGCATCTCGCGCAGCAGGATGGCCAGACCAAACACGTCACTCGCGGTGGTGACCAACTCGCCGCGCTCTTGCTCAGGACTAGCGTAACCCGGCGTCCAGACCCGAGTGGAGGTCTGCCGGGACGCGATCCCGTCTTCGGTAACATCCAAGAGCTTGGCAATGCCGAAATCCAGCAGTTTCGGAACGCCATCGGATCGCACCAGCACATTGCCAGGTTTCAGATCGCGATGAATGACCAGTCGCTCATGTGCATGCTGGACCGCTGCAGCGATCTGGTCGAACAGCACCAGACGCGCCTTGAGGTCAAGCCGCTGCTGGGCGATATATTCAAGCAAGCCGGAACCGTCGACAAAATCCAACACGACATAGGGCTGGCCATCCTGGGTCTCGCCTCCATCCAGCAGGCGCGCGATGTTGGGATGGTCCAGCTGAGCAAGAATCTGCCTTTCCAGCCGCAGTCGTCGTTTCACCTCTTGGGTGGGAAACCCGCGAATGAGCTTGATGGCAACTTTCTGGGCGTAAAGACCATCGGCGCGTTCCGCGAGCAGCACCGTTCCCATGCCGCCTGAACCCAACTCACGCAAAACCCGGTAGGGGCCGATGCGGCGTTGCGCATTCGATATCAGCCCAGATGACTCCAGCATGCCGTGTGCCGCCGATGCGCAGGCAAGGCCGACCGGGTCGACGTCCTGCGCATGCGATTCCCTGTCCGCCTGCAGGAGCTTCCGCAGCGATTCACGGATGTCCTCAGGTGCCTGCAACAGACGCGCTTCCTGTTGCTCCGGTGGAAGGTCCACCAGAGAGTCGAACCACTCCGACAACGCCCACGATTGATCAGACATCGCAATTCCGGCAGACAAGACAGCCTCGCCATTGTCGCAAAGTCGGCCTCACGCGAGCGTCACTGCAGCAAAGGACTGGCGTCCAGCATGCACGCAGCCCCGATAAGGCTTCATGTCGGGGCTGCGTGATTCAACTACTGAACTGGCGCAAAGAAACTGGTCTTGTGATCTCTCGAAGAGCCTTCCGCGTCAAGATTCTGCACGCGCAGGATCACATCACGCCGACCCTTGATCGTGCCTGCCTCGGCATGCAGAGTGATCGACAGGTTGACGACTTCTTCCGGACTCGTGCTGACCTCGAGCGGAGCCTCAACCAGACTGATCCCTTCGGCGTCGATCAGCGTGATCGAGTATTTCGCTGCCTTGGGCAACTTGTTGATCAACTTGACGGTATACGAGTTCTCGATATCGCCATCATCCAGCGTTCGATACAAGGCGTTCCGGTCACGAAGAACATCGAGGATGAACTCCTGACGGTGCATCACACCCCACATCCAGCCGACAAAGATCGCGGTCAGCAGCAAGCCGTAAACGATGATGCGTGGACGCAGTACCTTGGTGCCCTTGTGATCCACAGCGTTCTGCGTCGTGTACCGCACGAGGCCACGCGGATACCCCATCTTGTCCATGACCTCGTCGCAGGCATCGATACACGCGCCACAGGCAATGCATTCATATTGCAGGCCATTGCGGATATCAATACCCACAGGACACACCTGGACGCAGATGGTGCAGTCGATGCAGTCACCGAGATCTTCATTGCTGCGCACAACCGGTGCGCTGCTGTCGTCCAGCGTGTCGACCGCCAATGCGGTGGTCGCACGAGCATGCACCTTGGCGTTTCCAGCGGCATTCTCGTGCGCCGCCTTGATCACCGCCGCATTGGCGGCTTCATTGCTCAGCAGGCCACGCGCACGCTCCAACACACTGCCCAAGCCACGTTTGCGCGACCCACGCGGCTCGCCGCGAGCCGGGTCATAACTGATTATCAGGGTATTGCGGTCAAACATCGCACTCTGGAAGCGCGCGTAGGGGCACATGTACTTGCAAACCTGTTCGCGCAACACGCCCGCATTGCCCCAGGTTGCGAGCGAGTAGAACAGCACCCAGAACGTTTCCCATCCGCCCCATGACAGACTGATCAGTCGTGCACCCAGATCCGTGATTGGGGTAAAGAAGCCGACGAAGGTGAACCCGGTCCAAAGGGAAAAGAAGCCCCACGTCAGGTATTTGCCACCCTTTCGAAGAATTTTGTCCTTGTTCCACGGTGCGGCATCAAGCTTCATCTGCTTTGGGCGGTCACCTTCGAACCAGCGCTCCATCCACACGTACACTTCGGTCCAGACCGTCTGCGGACAGGCATAGCCGCACCACAGGCGTCCTGCCAAGGCGGTAAAGAAGAACAGCGACAGTCCCGCCAGAATCAGCAGAAGGGCCAGGAAAATGAAATCCTGCGGCCAGAAATTGAAGCCGAAGATGTAGAACTTGCGGGCCGGAAGATCAAACAGAACCGCTTGACGACCNNTTCTCGCTGATCACTTCAACCGGAATTTCCTTGCTCATGGCTCAGTTCTCCGGTGGCAACGGCTGGTTGAAGCGACAGGTCGGACGCAGCAGGATCCACGTAAACCAGCTGGAGCTCGCCGTGCATGCCCAGAACGCGAAGAAACCCAGCGTGTACCCCAGCTCCCGAGTCAAAGGCAGATCAGGGAACGTCATTTCACGCAGAACGAGGGGATCGATGTGGGCGAAGAACACCGCGTTGGCGACCGCGGCGGCAAAAAAACTAGGCCAAAGGATCGCCCCCAGACGTTGCACCATCGGGCGTGGCGGCGGATCGTTCTGAACAACTTGCATGTCTGACATGGCGTCTGCTTAGCCTCCTGAAAAACGATGTTCCACTTATCTGTGCGCCAAGACTGACAGATACTTCGGCGGCACACCCTGTTCTGAATCAAAAAAGCTAACTTGTATCAATCAAGCGCCGAGATCTTCCCGCTGAATCTGTAAAAAAATGGGCACCCGAAGGTGCCCATTTTCGCTGACGCTTCTGGCGTCAAGACCGAAGGCTTGCTACTTGTTCGTCAGGGAGTACACGTAGGCCGCCACCAAGCGCGCGCGATCTTTGCCAATGATCGGTTCATGCGGCGGCATCATGCCTGCGCGCCCCTTGATGATGCCTTCCTTGATCGTGTCGATATCGCTGCCATACAGCCAATCGGCATCGGTCAGGTTCGGTGCACCCAGCATGGGATTACCGGTCCCTGTCGGGCCATGGCAGGCAGTGCAGACCATCTCGAAGCGCGGCTTGCC
>DEHW01000125.1:5756-5986 GCA_002352135.1 Lysobacterales bacterium UBA2790 | reverse complement strand
AGCCAGACCATGAGCCAGAGCCATCGTTTCGAAACCCTGCAAGTCCACGCTGGTCAAGCCCCTGCACCGGGTACCAATGCCCGTGCGGTACCGATCTACCAGACCACCTCCTACACCTTCGACAGTTCCGAGCACGGTGCCAACCTGTTCGCGCTGAAACAGTTCGGTAACATCTACAGCCGGATCATGAATCCGACCGTGGACGTGTTCGAGCAACGTATTGCCGCGTT
>DEHW01000125.1:0-5656 GCA_002352135.1 Lysobacterales bacterium UBA2790 | reverse complement strand
GCGAAGATCGCCCACGCCAACGGTATTCCGTTGATTGTCGACAACACCTTCGGTGCAGGTGGTTATCTGAGTCGCCCGATCGACTTTGGCGCCGACGTCGTCGTAGAAAGCGCCACCAAGTGGATCGGTGGCCACGGCACCAGCATTGGTGGCGTGATCGTGGATGCGGGCACTTTCAACTGGGGCAATGGCAAGTTCCCGCTGTTCTCCGAACCCTCGCCGGGCTATCACGGCCTGAACTTCTGGGAGGTGTTCGGCAGCAATGGGCCGTTCGGCAACATCGCCTTCGCCATCCGCGCACGGGTTGAAGGTCTGCGCGACATCGGTGCCAGCCAGTCGCCGTTCAACGCCTTCCTGCTGCTGCAGGGACTGGAGACACTCAGCCTGCGCGTACAGCGACATGTCGACAATGCGCTCGCGTTGGCGCAATGGCTGCAGACTCAGCCGCAGGTCGCTTGGGTCAGCTATCCCGGACTTGCCGAGCATCCGCACCACGAATTGGCGAAGAAGTATCTTCGCCACGGCTTTGGCGGCGTGCTGACCTTTGGCGTCAAGGGCGGTGCGAGTGCGGCGACGCGAGTCATTGATGGACTCAAGCTTGCCAGCCATCTGGCCAACGTGGGCGATGCCAAGACCCTGGTCATCCATCCGGCGGGCACCACCCACCAGCAGTTGAGCGAGGCCGAACAGCGTGCCTCGGGCGTCACGCCTGATCTGATCCGTGTGTCGGTTGGCATCGAGCATATCGATGACATCAAGGACGACTTCGCCCAGGCGCTGGCGCAGGTTGCGCAATGAGCACAGAAGGCCTCCGCTATTGGCGCAGTCAACAGCCATTGACGCTGGACAGCGGTGCCACGTTGGATGGTTTCGAGCTGAGTTTCCGCAGCTGGGGCCAACTCAATGCGCAGGCCGACAATGCCGTCGTGGTCTGCCACGCCTTGACCGGCGATCCGCACGCGGATCGCTGGTGGGCCGCCTTGTTCGGCCCGGGCAAGGCGCTCGACCCGGAGCGCGATTTCATCGTCTGCGCCAACGCGCTGGGCAGTTGCTACGGCAGCTCCGGTCCGGCTTCGCGCGATGCCGATGGGCGACGCCTAGCGACGCGTTTTCCGCGCGTCAGTATTCGCGATCAGGTGCGTTCACAGATGCGCCTGTTGGACGCACTGGGAGTACGCCAGATCGCTTGGGTGGTGGGTGGCTCGATGGGCGGATTGCAAGCCATCGAATGGGCCCTGCTTGATCCGGCACGTGTGCGCTCGGTCAGCTCGATTGCGGCCTCAGCCAAACACTCCGCGTGGTGCATTGGCTGGAGTGAAGCGCAGCGCATCGCCCTGCGCGCAGACGCCCGCTTCGCCCATGGCGACTACACCGACGCCGAGCCGCCGTTGGCTGGGCTGGCGGCGGCGCGAGCCATCGCGATGACCACCTACCGTAGCGCAGGCTCGTTCGAGGACCGCTTTGGCCGTCACGACGGCGATGCGGTGTTTGGCGACAAGGTGTCAGCGCACCCCGCTGAAGAACGCGACTTCGCGGTCGCGCATTGGCTCAGGCATCACGGCGACTTGCTGAATGCGCGCTTCGACGCCAACTGCTACGACACCCTGCTCGCCGCGCTGGATCGTCACGACGTCGGTCGTGACCGTGGTGGCGTCAGCAAAGCGCTCGGGCAGATCGATGTCCCGGTGCAAGTCGTCTCGATTCCCGCCGATGCCCTGTACGTGCCGGCCGATCAGTTCGCCATGGTTGAAGCCTTGCCGCGTGGCGAGCTGAGTGTGCTGCGCTCGGAACACGGGCACGATGGCTTTCTGATCGACGCGGATCGCCTCGAACCGATCCTGCGACGCTTCCGCCACAAAGCGACGGAAGCGCAGCAACAACTTACGGCAGCATGAAGCCGCGAATGGTGTAGTACAGAAAGGCAGCCAGAAGCGCCGACGCTGGCACGGTGATGATCCAAGCCGCAATGACGCGCACCACCAAGGCGCGCTTGACCAGGTTTTCCTTGTGAACCTTGCCCAAGCCCTTGCGTTCGGCCTTGCTGAATTGGCTCTCGCCACGCTTGCCGCGCGCCTTCAGCTCCTTGAGCATCAGGCTCTTCTGTTCGACAGGCGCGACTTCAAACTGCGCCAGGAAGATCCGCACGGATTCCTCGTCCGCGCCTTGATCACGATGGTGCAGGATGATGTCTTCGATCACGCGTTGATAGTTGGCTTTCAGATATTCGCGCAGGAACCCGACCCCGAAGACCGCGCCAATCGCGATATGCGTCGTGCTCACTGGCAAGCCCAGCTTTGACGCCAGAATCACCGTCACTGCCGCCGCCATGGCGATGCAGTAGGCGCGCATTTCGTCCATCTCGGTGATTTCGCTGCCGACCGTGCGGATCAGCTTCGGCCCATACAGCGCCAAGCCGATGGAAAGACCCAGGGCACCCATCCACATAATCCATGCCGGAATTGCGGCTTTGCCGTGAATCTCCGAGCCCATCAGCGCATCGTTGATCGCTGCCAAGGGTCCGATGGCGTTGGCCACATCATTGGAACCGTGCGCAAAGCTGAGCAGCGCGGCAGAAAACACCAGCGGGATGACGAACAACTTGTTGACCGCGTTCTTGTCACTTTCCAGCCGATGCGAGACTGCCTTCAGACGCACGCGCACCAGCACCAGCACCACGGCACCGATCACCAGACCAATCATCAATGCGGGCCAAAACTCCACCACGACCAGCTGTTTGAGACCCTTCAGAATCAGATAGGTCGAGAACATCCAGACCATCAAACCGACCAGCAGCGGGACCATCTGCACAGCGGCCGCGCGCAAGTCGCTGCGGTAGGTGATCGTGCGTTTGACCAAGTACAAAAACGCCGCAGCGATGATGCCACCGAGCACCGGTGAAATCACCCAACTCGCCACGATCTGACCGACCTTCGCCCAGTTGGCGATATCCATTCCTGCCGCCGCAATACCTGCACCCAGCACAGCGCCGACAATGGAGTGCGTGGTCGACACCGGCGCGCCAGAAGCCGTGGCGACATTGAGCCACAGGGCAGCGGCCAGCAGCGCGGCCATCATCAACCAGATGAACGTCTGCGCATCAGCGAGTTTGGCCGGATCGATGATGCCGTCCTTGATCGTGCTGACCACCTCGCCACCCGCGATGATCGCGCCAGCGGCCTCGAAGACCGCAGCGATCAGGATCGCGGTGAGCATGCTCATGGCTCGCGAGCCGACAGCAGGGCCGACATTGTTGGCGACATCGTTGGCGCCGATGTTCATGGCCATGTAGGCACCGAACACCGCCGCCATCATGAGCGTGAGACTGGCATGTCCGACCGTGTAGTAGGTGTAAGCACCCACGCCGATGACGAACGCGAGCGCGGCAACAAGTCTTGACAAGTCGGAGGCGCCTGAGGATTTCACGGAAGAAAGCGATTGGGAAGTCATGTGATCTGGTGGCTGAGGGCAAAGTTGTCCAGCACGGGGTGTAGACCAACATATGATGCGTCAGACGCATGTCATTCGTGTGACGGAACCGCAACACAAGTGTCATATTCGCACGGGCATCGAAGTCAAATCAGTGACATATCCGATTGAGACCATCGCCGCCTGCTTGATGGAACGTGACCGATGCGCACTCCCGGCCTGACCTGCGCGGTATCTCTGATCGCAACCCTCCTGAGCGTGGGCAGTGCTCGCACTCTCGCCGAATCGCCCATTCAGGTCGGTCCGCGGCCTGCTTATCTGATTGATCAACTCGCTCCCGGCGCACTCAAGACTCAGCTCGAAGGCTGTCTCGACAAGCCGGTTCAACGCAGCCGCTTCTCCATCGCGCATCGTGGCGCACCGCTGCAGTTTCCAGAACACACACGCGAGTCCTACCTGGCAGCCGCCCGCATGGGCGCTGGCATGATCGAATGCGATGTGACCTTTACCAAGGATCGCGAACTGGTCTGCCGTCATGACCAATGCGATCTGCATGCAACCACCAACATCCTGTCGATCCCGACACTCGCGGCAAAATGCAGCGCCGGTTTCACACCGTTTGATCCCGCCACCGGCGCGCCCGCCTCGGCGCGATGTTGCACCAGCGACCTCAGTCTGGCCGAGTTCCAACAACTGCGCGGCAAGATGGATGGCGTGAATCCTCAGGCGCGCACGGTCGAGGCCTTCATGCAGGGCACGCCCACCTGGCGAACGGATCTGTATGCATCAACCGGCACGCTGATGACACACCGCGAAGCCATCGCGCTGTTTCAACAAATTGGCGTCGCCATGACACCCGAGCTGAAGACGCCCGCAGTCGAGATGCCGTTTGCGGGCGACTACACTCAAGAAAGGTTCGCCGAACAGATGCTTGACGATTACGTCGCGGCGGGCATCGACCCTTCACGGGTCCGCGCGCAAACCTTTCGCATCGCAGATATCCAGCACTGGCAGCGCAGCCATCCGGCGTTTGCGAAAAACGCCATCGCCTTGTTCGACCTGACCGATGCACGGGCCGCCGAGCGGCTTCGCAATCAATTGACGGAACTGAAACAGCAGGGCGTTCGCACCTTGGCACCGCCGCTATGGGCCTTGTTGCGCAGTGACGAACAAGGCGAACTGCGAGCCTCGCCACTGGCGCTCGAAGCCCGACAGCAAGGCTTTGAACTGATCACCTGGACCCTGGAGCGCTCGGGCACTCTGCAAGATGACAACGACTACTACCTGCAAGGCATCAGCGATGCCATCAACGGACCTGGCGACACTTGGCGCATCCTCGCCGCCCTGGACCAACAGGTCGGCGTAACGGGCGTGTTTTCCGACTGGCCCGCGACGACCAGCTACTACGCGAGTTGCACGCATCACTGATGCGGCTGGGATCATCGACTGCCATACTCGAAGGCATGTCCCGTCTTGTCCTTTTCGCCTTCCTGTGCGCGCTGACCAGCGCGTGCAGTACACCGAAGCGCGCCGATACTGCCGACTCTCCGATCCCGATCCTGTTGATCTCGATTGATGGCTTTCGGCCCGACTATCTGTTTCGCGGCGATACGCCGACCTTGGATCGGCTGGCGCGAGAAGGGGCATACAGCCCGGGAATGCGGGTGTCCTACCCGTCGTTGACCTTTCCCAACCACTACACGCTGGTCACCGGCTTGCATCCGGACCGGCATGGCATCGTCAACAACAACATGCGCGATCCCAAGTTGGGGCAGTTCGCCATGCAGATTCGTGATGCCGTCGAGGACGGCCGCTGGTGGCAGGGTGAACCCATCTGGCTGACTGCACAACGGGCGGGATTGCGCACGGCGACGATGTTCTGGCCGGGTGCAGAGGCAGACATCCAAGGTGAGCATCCAAACGAGTGGCGCCCCTACGATTCGAACTTCAGCTATGCCCAACGACTGCAAGTGGTGGAAACCTGGCTGAGCCGTCCCGCGGGCACCCGACCCCACTTCATGACCCTCTATTTCGAGTCGGTGGACACACAGGGTCACTATAACGGACCTGGCGAAACCGCGACACGCGACGCCATCCGCGATGTCGACGCACAACTTGCAAAGGTGGTTGCGCTGATAGACAGGCACACTGCCAGCACAGTCAATGTCCTGATTGTCTCTGATCACGGAATGACTCCCGCCGATCCGGGGCGGCGGATCTGGCTAGATGA
>DEHW01000100.1 GCA_002352135.1 Lysobacterales bacterium UBA2790 | reverse complement strand
GCCGCGCTCGCCGCCGCCGATCTGCTGGTGGTGCCCACCCAGACTGAGCCGCTGGCCCTGCATGGTCTGGCGGCCATGGTGCGCACGGCGGAAATGATTGAGCGGTCGCGTGGCCGACCCTTGCCGATCGCCATCGTGCCCAGCATGTTCGACAAGCGCACCCGCGCAGCCGTCGACAGTCTGGCGGAGATGCGCACGCGCTTTGGCGAGCGGGTCTGGGACGAAGAAATTCCGGTGGATACCCGTTTGCGTGAAGCCAGCCGACAGAACCTCAGCCCGGATGCGCTGGATGGCAAGGCGCGCGGTGCCAGCGCCTATGCCCGCTTGTGCGACTGGGTAGTCCAATACGATCTGCGCAGCACCGCTGCGCCCGCAACTGCAAAGGCGAGTTGACCATGGCCACACATGCTCTCGACACCTATTTCGACGAACTGCTTAGTCCGGCCACGGCGGCACCGAGCACATCTGCGCCGAGCCGANNACACCGCAAGGTGCAGAGGGACTGAGCGCTGGCATCCGCAAACGTGGCGAGGAACTGCGCCGTCGGATCGCAGCGCGTCGCAAGGCCGAAGAAGCGGCCGCTGCCGCCAAGGTGGGCGAAAAGTCGAGTCGCTGGCTGCGCTTTCAGCTCAGCGGCCAAAGTTATGCGGTCGAACTGCTGAAGGTGCAGGAAGTCCAACGTGTACCCGACATCATGCCGGTGCGCGGTGCGCCCTCGCACATGCTAGGCATCATGAACCTGCGCGGACAGATCATCTCCGTGGTCGACCTCAGTCAGTGTCTCGGCTTGCCCGGCGACGCGCTGACCGACGCCGCGCGGATCATCGTCATCGAATCGAAAAACGAAACCATCGGCTTGCGCGTGTCCTCGGTCGCCGAGGTGATTGCCGTGCGCGAAAGCGCCGTCGAGAATCCGGTCGGCGCGATCCCCGCACTGCCGCGCGAAGCGCTGATCGGCATTGCGCGCCATTCCGGCGGCATGAGCGTGCTACTGGAAGCCACCGCCTTTCTCGCTTGAGCCGATGTGCTGCGCCATCGTTCTGACGTACTGAATGCGTATCCTGCGACGCGATAATCCCTCGAGTGTTGGCGAGCAGGTTGCGCGCGCGTCGTCGTGCGGAAGGCCATTCCCGTTCGCGCGAGTCGCCGATTCGCCATCCCATCCGCGCTGACACCAATCTGCGGCACGCGGCTTGCCTGTAGGGAACCAACCTGCACAACCGATAGGGAACGGGCATGAGCAACCTACAGCTTTCCGCTGATCTCGGCATCGAAAGCGTCGATGCGTTGAAGCAACAGTTGTTGCCCCTGCTGAAGAAGAAATCCGCCATCCGGCTGGATGGCACGCAGGTATCGCGCTTGCATAGCGGTGCTGTGCAGGTGCTCTGTGCGTTCTTTGCGCAACGTGCGGCGGCAAAACTGCCAACTGAACTCAGTGCGTCCGACGAACTGCGCTCAGCGGCAACAGTGATGGGTGTCGACCACCTGATTGGACTCAACTAATAGTGACGGAGAGAGCAACATGAGCGGTGCACGCATCCTGGCAGTGGACGATTCCGCATCCATGCGGCAGATGGTCGCCTTCGCCCTGCGTTCCGCAGGNNAAACAGAAATACAACTGCGTGGTCGCGGACGTGAACATGCCGAACATGGATGGCATCACGCTGATCCGCCACCTGCGTCAATTGCCTGACTTCAAGTTCACCCCGCTGCTGATGCTCACCACCGAGGCAGGCATGGACAAGAAGCAGGAAGGCAAGGCAGCGGGTGCAACGGGCTGGATCGTCAAGCCGTTCGACCCCGACCAGCTGATCGCCACCATCCGTAAAGTCATGGGGTAAGCGGTCATGGCCATCGACATGCGTCAGTTCCAAGCCACCTTCTTCGCGGAAAGCCGCGAAGGGCTGGACGCGATGGAATCCGGTCTGCTCAGCCTGGAAGCGGCAGGCAACGATCTGGATACCGTCAACACGATCTTCCGGGCAGCGCATTCGATCAAAGGTGGCGCGGCCACCTTTGGATTCAAGGCCATCACCAACACGACCCATCTGCTGGAAACCCTGCTGGATCAGGTTCGCGGTGGAAAGCGCGCGGTGGATGCCGAATTGAGCGACGCCTTGCTGGCGTCGGTCGATATCCTGCGCGAACTGTTGGCCAGCGCCGAGGCGGGCAATCCGGATGACACCGGTCGCAGCGAACCGCTGAATGCACGACTGTCTGAACTGCTGACTGGACAGAGCACGGCGGCGGTCGCCGAACCTCCTCACGCGCCCTCGTCGGCCACAGCAAAACCGGTCGAAACGACGGCGGCGACGCACTGGCAGGTCGAATTCTCGCCGCACGAGAACATGTTCATCACCGGCAACGACCCGCTGCGCATCCTGCGCGAGCTGGCGCGTCTGGGTCCGATGGACGTCAACTGCGACACCTCCAAGTTGCCCAGCCTGACCGATCTTGATCCGCACACGGCATATCTGGCGTGGACACTGGAACTGCCGGTCAGCGTCAAACGGGCACACATCGCCGATGCATTTTCCTGGGTCGAAGACGAGTGCGATCTCCGCATCGAAGGTGTCGGTGCTCAGGTGGGTGGCGCGGTCGCTGCGCATGCGCCCGCCGACGAACCCGCCACCACCGCTTCACCCACCGTTGC
>DEHW01000099.1:6196-6561 GCA_002352135.1 Lysobacterales bacterium UBA2790 | reverse complement strand
AGATCGGCGGCGGCGAGCGCGGCGACCATCAGAACGCCCAGTGTGGGCGGACAGTCCAGCACCGCGTAATCAAACTCATGATTGCCGCTCAGTGCGGTGACCAGTGCGCGACCCAGGCCAGGTCGGTTGGCGCTCTGGCGTTCCAGCGTGGCCAAGGCAGGCTGGGCCGGAAGCAGGTGCAGCTTGTCCTGTCCTGCACCCTGCAGCAGCTCACGCAGAGCGGGCGCAGGTTCGGCGAACAGCTCGAACGCACCGCGTGGTGCCGGGTCTTCGCTGATGCCCACCCAGCGCGACAGCGAGGCATGCGGATCGAGATCGACCATCAGGGTGCGCCAGCCATGCGCCGCCAGCGCCGAGGCCAGCGA
>DEHW01000099.1:3464-6053 GCA_002352135.1 Lysobacterales bacterium UBA2790 | reverse complement strand
CGATATCGCTGGCCGGGCGGGTTGAAACGACCAGCACGACACGACGATTGGCGGTGCGACCTCTGGCGGTCGCGTTGTCGGCAATCGGTTGGGTATCTCCGTAGCCGACTACCTGCATCAGTCCGGGATCGATGCCTTGCTGGGTGAACAGTCGGACCACGCTGGANNCGGATCGGCTGGCTGTCGGTGTGGCCTTCGATGCGGACCAGATGGCGATTGCCGCGCAGCACCCCGGCAATCTGCTGCAGTACCGGCAAGGCGGCCTCGCGCGGTGCCGCCGAGCCGGAGGCAAACAAGGCATCGGCTTTGATGTCGACTTCGATCCAGTCATCTTGCCGGTAAACCGACACCTGATCGTTGAGGATCAGACTCGACAGCGTGTCTTCCATCTGTTTCGCCGTCTCGGCCAGTTGCTTCTGCTCGGCTTCGGTTTCGGCGTCGACGCCGTTGTCCTCGGCCCATCGTGCTCTCGCGTCGACCGGCAATTGGCTGTTGATGCGCGTCGCGATGAGGGCGGTGGGCAATGCCTGATGGATGCCGGAATCCACACTCGCGGCGCTGCTGGTCTGGGCGGGTACGTCGCCAACATTGACCGGAAGCATCGAGGTGGCACGACCACCGAAGGCCGCATTCAGTGAACTGGATGCGACGCGATACTTGCCCTCATTGAGCGAGGACACCGAGTACATCACCACGAAGAAGGCCAGCAGCAAGGTCAGCAGGTCGCCATACGGAATGGCCCAGGCTTCGTGGTTGACGTGGTCCTCGTGGAGGTGACGGCGAGCCATGGCGGCGGTCTACTTCAAGTAGCCGAGCAATCGGCTTTCGATGTTGCGCGGATTCTCGCCTTCGGCGATGGCGATCAGGCCTTCGATCAACATGTCCTGGTTGCGCGTGCGTACCGCGATCACGCTCTTCAGTTTGGCGGCCAGCGGCAGGAAGAACAGATTGGCCGAGGCGATGCCATAGATAGTCGCGGTGAACGCGGCGGCAATGCCGGGTCCGAGCTTGCTCGGGTCGGTGAGGTTGCGCATCACCGCCATCAGACCCAGCACGGCACCGATGATGCCCAGCGTCGGCGCGTAGATGCCCATACCCTCGAACACCTTGGCGGCGTTGATATCCTGTTTTTCCTGCGCTTCCAGTTCGACTTCGAGCACTCGCCGCAGGGTGTCGGGCTCGGCACCATCGACNNAGGAAGGTGGGTTTGGGGGTGTGCAGCAGGATCGCCGCGATGGTGCCGATGATGACGATCAGAAAGGCCGCGCCCGACCACAACGAGGACAGGCCAGCGCCTTTGGCAATGCTGCCGCCGACAATGGCGATCAGCGCGAGCACCACACCGGTGATGCTGAGGATGTCGACACCGGAGCGCGGACTGGCGATCGCTTTGGCAGCGGATGGCGGCTTAGCGGCCATGCTCGCCTCCCGGCTCTGCGCTGGATGCGGTCAGAGGCATGCTCAGACCGCCCTCTGCAGGCCAGCGATGTCGAGAATCAGTGCCAGATTGCCATCGCCGGTGATGGTGGCGGCGGCAAAACCCGCCAGACCGCGCAGCGACGGTGGCAGCGGTTTGACGACGACTTCTTCGCGTCCACGCACCTGATCGACCACGATGCCGAGCTTGCGATGGCCGTTCTGCACCACCACCACGCCACTGTCGTCGCCGATGTCGGACAGGCCCAGCCAACGCCGCAGGAACAGCAGCGGAAAGGTCTGCCCACGCAGATCCAGCACTTCGCGCCCGTCGATGTAGCGCAGTTGATCCTCGCGGAACTTGAACACTTCGAGCACGTTGGACAGCGGCAGTGCGTAGGGACGACTGCCGGCATTGATCAACAGGGTGGGCAAGATCGCCAGGGTCAGCGGCACCTGGATGATGAAGCGGGTGCCTTCGCCGCGTTTGGACTCGATCAGCACCTGGCCATTCAATTCGGCCAGCTTGGACTTCACGACATCCATGCCAACGCCACGACCCGACACTTCAGTGGCCTGATCCTTGGTGGAGAAGCCGGGCAAGAAGATCAGTTGAAGTGCCTCGTCGGGCGACAGTCGTGCCACCGCATCGGCTTCGATCAAGCCCTTCTCGCGAGCTTTGATTTTCAGTTTGTCGGCATCGATGCCGCCGCCATCATCACTGACGACGATGACGATGTGATCGCCTTCCTGCTGTGCCGACAGTCGCAACGTGCCAGCGCGTGGTTTGCCGGCCTGTTCGCGGACATCGGGTGCTTCGATGCCATGGTCGATGGCATTGCGGACCAGATGCACCAAGGGGTCGGACAGCGCTTCCACCAGATTCTTGTCGAGCTCGGTTTCTTCGCCGATCAGTTCGACGTTGACCTCTTTCTTGAGCTGACGCGCCACATCGCGCGCCACCTTCGGGAAGCGCGAGAAGGCACGTCCGACCGGCTGCATGCGCACGCGCATGACTTCGGCCTGCAAGCGCGCGGTGACGACGTCCAAGGTGCCGACGGCACGCTCCAGGTCTTCGTCGCGGGTACGTCGGCGCAGCGACTTCAGGCGATTGCGTGACAACACCAGTTCGCCGACCAGATTCATCAGGCCGTCGAGCCGTTTGGTGTCGAC
>DEHW01000099.1:0-3336 GCA_002352135.1 Lysobacterales bacterium UBA2790 | reverse complement strand
GCCTCGAATTCGTCATCGCTGATGTCGGGATCGGTACTCGACAGCACTGCTGCGGCATCGATGTGTTTGTTGGCTTGCGCAGCGGCGACTGGCTCGGCGCGGGCATGATCGGGCAGCGCCGCGATGCGGATGGCCTCGATCAATGCCGGTGGCGCGGGTTGCGGTGCTTCGCCCGCGCGCATCGCGTTCAACATGCCGGTCAGTTGGTCGGTGGCGTTCTGCGCCAGGTCAAACAGATCACCATCGACCTGCAGCTTGCCATTGCGCAGCAAGTTGAACATTTCCTCCACGCCGTGACACAGATCCACCAGCGGCTGCAGATGCAGAAAGCTCGCTCCGCCCTTGATGGTGTGGAAGCCACGGAAGATCGCATTCAGCAGTTCACCGTCCTGCGGGCGCTGCTCAAGTTGCACCAGCTCATCGCCAAGACGCTCAGCGATCTCGCTGGCCTCGATCAGGAAGTCGTCGGCGATGTCGTTCTGGCTCATACGCTTGCCTTGGCGAAAGTCGGAAGCAACCGGTCACAGACCGAGATCGGTCAGCAGTGAATCGGCATCGACCTGCGAGACGCCGTGCTTGTCGACACCGCTGACCGCAGGACCTTCGGCGCGCAAAGGGTCGTATGCCGAACTCTGCTTGCCGATGGCCACACCTATAGCGGCAAGGGCCTGCTCGACTTGATGCACGATGCCGACCACGCGCTTGATCGTCTGTCCGGTGAGATCCTGATACTCCTGCGCCAGCGAGATCTCCGAGAGGTGATGGCGCACATTCATCACATCCGGATCATCCGCCATGGCAGGTTCGCGCTGGCGCAAGGCATCAATCGATGCACGACTTGCGTCGACAAGATCCAGGGTGCGATGGGTGGCTTCTTCGGTCGTCTGCAGAACAAAGTCCAGCCGCGCGCGCGCATCCGGCAATTCCTGCCCGGCCAACGCACCCAGCCGTGCATCGATCGGCAGCGTCTCCAGGGAGCGCGTCAACTCACGGGCAAGGCGATCAAAGGCAGCAAAGATCGGCGAGCTGCGCCATTGGGTCAGGGTTTCGATCTGCAGGCGATAGCTCGCCTCGTCGCCCTGCTCCAGCGCATTCAAGGCACTGCGCATCAGCGTCAGCAGATGCTCGCGCTCGCTGGCGGCGCTGTTCACGCGGCGCTCCCCATGCGTTCGAAGATCTTGTTGAGCTTTTCCTGCAGCGTGGCGGCGGTGAAGGGCTTGATGATGTAGCCGTTCACGCCCGCCTGGGCNNCGCAGCAGGTCGATGCCGGTCATGCCGGGCATGTTCCAGTCGGTGATCACCATTTCGCAGGACGAGGAGCGCAGGTAAGTCAACGCACTGTTGCCATCCTCGGCTTCGGCAGTATTGGTGAAGCCCAGATCGCCGAGTAGGTTCTTGACGATGCGGCGCATCGTGGAGAAGTCATCGACGATCAGGATTTTGAGATTCTTGTCCATGGTGTGGTCTGGCCGGTCAAAGGGCGGTGCAGCGGAAAGGGAAACGGGTTCAGTCGGCGTCGAGATCGGGGGCGATCCAGTCGGCAAGGCGGGCGCGAAGACGCACCAGCGCCTGGCCGTGAATCTGGCAGACGCGTGATTCGCTGACGCCCAGCACTGCACCGATTTCCTTCAGATTGAGTTCCTGTTCGTAATACAGCGACATCACCAGTTGTTCGCGCTCGGGCAGCGCTTCGATGGCCTGCGTCAGCGAATCGCCGAATGCCTCGCGCTCGTGGTCACGCGACGGCGAGGCGCTGAACTCGCTGGCGGGCAGGCGCAGTTCGCCGGAGTCATCGACGTGCGCGTCGATGCTCAGCACATGACCGCGCACCGCGTCCTCCATGATCCGATTGAGTTCCTCGGCGGTGACCTGCATGGCGTTGGCGATTTCGCTGCTGCGCGCGGCGCGGCCAGTGCGTTGTTCAATAGCTTGGGTGGCTGCGGCGGCCTCGCGCACGCGACGGTGTACCGAGCGTGGCACCCAATCGCTTCGGCGGATTTCATCCAGCATCGAGCCACGAATGCGGATCGAGGCGTAGGTTTCAAACGCCGCGCCTTGACTGGGGTCGTAGCTGCGCGTGGCTTCGATCAGGCCAATCGTGCCCGCCTGGATCAGATCATTGACGTCCACACTGGCAGGCAGACGCGCCACCATGTGGTGGGCGATGCGCGCGACCAGCGCGCTGTGCTGGGCGACGACCTCGCTCGCTGACTGTCGAGAGACAGCGCGATACTCGGCTTCGGCCTGTGCAGTCATGCGGTGGCTCCCTCACGCGGCGTGACCATGCGCTCGACAAAGAACTCCACTGGGCCACGCGGGCCGGAGGGTGCGGTCCATTGATCGATGCGCCGTGCCACACCACGCAGTGCATGCGCGGACGGACTGGCGGGAAAGGCTTCGACGACGGCTTGCTGACGCTGGATCGAGCGGCGCAGCCATTCGTCATGCGGAATGATGCCGAGCAGGCTGATGGTGACATCCAGAAAACGGTCGGTGACGCGCGCCAGCTTGTCGAACAGTTCGCGACCTTCTGCCGGGCTGCGCACCATGTTGGCCAGCACGTGGACGCGGCTGATGCCGCGCTCGCGCGACAGCACCTTGATCAGTGCATAGGCGTCGGTGATCGAGGCGGGTTCATTGCAGACCACCAGGATCACATCCTGCGCGGCTTGCGCGAAGGTCAGCACACTGTCGGAGATGCCGGCGGCGGTGTCGATCACCATTACGTCCAGATCGCGATCCAGCTCGGAGAAGGCGCGGATCAGACCCACCTGCTCGGGTGCCGACAGTTCGGCCATCTTGCGCTTGCCGGATGCGGCCGGAACGATGGCCAGGCCATGCGGACCTTCCAGCAGGGTGTCTTGCAGGGTGCAGCGACCTTCGATCACGTCGGCCAGGGTGAAACGCGGGGTCAGACCGAGCAGAACATCGACGTTGGCAAGGCCAAGGTCGGCGTCGAGCAGAAGGACATGCCGACCTGCATCCGCCATCGCCACCGCGAGATTCACCGACACGCTGGTCTTGCCCACGCCGCCCTTGCCGCCCGTGACGCAGATCACCCGCACCGGCTTGGGTGTGGTCTTCCGCAAACCTTCGGCTTGATCGGGAAGGGACTCAGGCGCGGACATGCTCAACCTCCGTGTGGGCGCTGGCAGCCAGTCGCCGTTGTTCAGTCAGGCGCAGCGCCAGTCGATGCGCTTCGGCGCGCTGCAGATCTTCGGGGACGCGCTGCCCGTCGGTCGTCCAGGCGATCGGCAACTGGTGGCGGACGCAGGCCGACAGGGCGTTGCCCAAGCGGCGGGTTTCGTCGATCTTGCTGAGGATCGCGCCGCGCGG
>DEHW01000010.1 GCA_002352135.1 Lysobacterales bacterium UBA2790 | reverse complement strand
GCCCTCTGCCGGAAGTCAGTCTGCAGACGCACTTGCGGGAACGATGTCAGCGTGTGTGCGTTCCCAACTCGCGACCTCACGTTCACTCACCAGTTCACGCCCGTCATCTCTCCGCATGGCCTCTCGCAGTGCTTGCCAAGCCTGCTGCAGCTGCGAATGGTCCGCATGGCGATGCTCCAGGTACAAAAGCGCCAGCCAGGCGATCGCCGCACTGCCACGGGTATCGGGCGACGCCGCAGCGATCTCCTGCTGCAGTCGGGTGATGCGCGACTCCATGTCGCCAAACTCGCCGCGTTGCATCTCGAGAAAGAGGCGCAGCATCGTTTGCGTCCGACGCGCGGAGGGTTCTTCAGGCACCATTGAGGCGTCCAGTTCTGCCAAGGCTTCACGCCAGCGCCCCAAGCGCCACAAACACTTTGCGACATTGGTTGCAGACTGCGCCAATTCCGGATCATTGGGAGCAAGTTGCTCGCGACGGTGTGCCTGCACTTCGCGATGCAGGGTCAAAGCCGTGTCGAAATCTTCGCGCGCGTAGGCAACGTTCGCCCAGTTGTTTCGCACCATCAAAGTGTGCGGGTGAGACTCGCCTCGCGTCTGACGCAACACGGCATACGCGAACCGATACTGAGCCTCCGCCGCATCATAGCGACCCGCAATCCGATACTCGACGCCAAGGTTGAGTGCCGCGACAGCAGTTCTTGGATGTCCGTCGCCGAACACTCCACGCGTTTGCGCCAACAGCCGTTCTGAAAGGCGCAAGGCCTCTTGCCCTTCACCACGATTCCCTGCCAGCACAGCCAGTTCCTGTAGCGCATTCAAGCGCCCCGGATGATCGGGAGGAAAGACCCGCTCGCGGTAGCTTTGCGCCTGCTCGCAGTAGGACTCGGCATGGCTGGATGCCTGCGCCACTGAATGGCGGCAACGCGTCAGCAGAATGGATGCCAACAACTCTCGCGCGGACTGGCGTCTGGCATCCAACGGCGTGTGATCCATTTCAGCATCGACCAGCGCATTGGCCGCCTGCAACGCCTTGGGCAAGTTTGCCGCCACAGCGGCCGATTCATGTCGATCCAGATCAAGCCGCGCCTGTCGGTCCAGCAAACGCACGGCCAACCAACGCCGCGCATCCTCATCCCGAACCTCTGCCAACGCGTCTCGCGCGTCCTTGACGCTGGCGACCGCGTCGTTCCAGTCCGCCATCTCCGCAAGCGCCTCGGCCTTCAGAAGCAGCAGCTCGACTCGGGTCTGGGCGAATGCAGGCTCCTCTTGAGGCAGCACGGAAAGACCGCGATTTGCCAGTTCCAGCGCACGGGAAAATTGTCCTAGAGCCAGTAGCACTCGGCCATTGGTGTGGCATAGCAGGGCGCGCGTCTCAGCATCCAGATCGCTGTCCTGCAGCAGCTCGGCCGCACCCTGTTCCGCCATCTGGATAGCATCTGGCACCTTGCCCAGGTGCGAAGCGGGATTGGCTCGCTCGAACATCGCGCTCATGAAGCGAGTCGCCACCAAAGCCTTGTCGCGTTCAACAGCCAATTGCAGGCTCTGCCAGCGCCAGTTCAATGCGACTGCCGTGAGCATCCCAACCAGCAGACCAGCCGCGATCAATGCGCCCCGCGAGCGATGCACACGCTTTCGCCATACGTACCATCGATCTGCGCGCAAAGCATCGACAGGCTGCCTGTTTTGCCATCGAAGCAAATCCGCGGCCAAAGCGTCGATGGTGGGATAGCGCTGCTCTGGCGCTTTGCGCAGGGCCTTCATGATGATCGCGTCAAGCTCCCGCCCAAGCCCTGCATGCCTCAACCCGGCATCACCGACCGTGCTGGGCGGCGGCGGATCGTCTTCACAGATTTGGCGAATCTGCGTCACCAGCCCCAGCGCACTGTCAGCTTGGGCCGGCTTCCCACAGAGCAGCTCGTAGGCAACCAAACCCAGCGAATAGACATCACTCGCGATGCCCGTGGGATCGCCCCGTAGCTGCTCGGGACTGGCATAGCCGAGCGTCATCAGACGTTCACCTTGAGCCGTCGCGGGTGCATCAGCCATCGATGCATCCAGCACCCGAGCAATACCAAAATCGACCAGACGGACCTGGCCCTGCGCATCAACCAGGATATTGGCTGGCTTGATGTCTCGATGGATCACCAGCGCGGCATGCGCTGCTTGCAAAGCGCTGCAAGCCTGTAGCAAAAGACCCACGCGCTCGCCGAGGGAACTCGCGCGTGCTTTGCACCATGTGTCGATAGGCTGACCGTCGATCAGCTCCATGACCAGATAGGGGACGCCGTCCTCGGTCTCGCCGCCATCCAGCAGTCCTGCGATCCCAGGGTGCCGCAATCCCGCAAGCATCTCGCGCTCAGCGGCAAATCGCTGCATCTGCACCGCCGAGACCGGCCTTGCGGTGGCGAGTAGCTTGATCGCCACTCGCTGCGCGAAGCCGCCTTCGATCCGCTCGGCCTTCCAAACTGAACCCATACCACCCTGGCCAAGCAGCTCCCGCACCAGAAACGGTCCGATCCGACGCCCAAACCAATAGGACTGCAGCGCCGCATGTCGCGATTGCACCCAGTCATTACCCAAGGTCTGTACTACGTCTGATCGCTCGGTGCGGTCGGCCGCCGCGTCGGCTTGTAACCAAGCCAACACCATACTGCGTTGTTGCTCATCCAAGTCGGGCTGTGTCGCGACGAACGCTTTCTGTTCCGACGTCGGCATATCTGCACAGGCATCAAACAATGCCCGGAGGGTGGCAAAGTCGACGTTCCCTGCACTCATGCCTCGACACTCCCGCATTTCAACGTACCGGTCGATTTCACGTGGCGCGGCTTGCAAACCGTCAGCCGAAGCCTAGGGAAGTCACCTGCAGTGAGGGCTCGTTCAACAAGAAGCGCTACCGGGCCTGCATTTTCCAGCGCCATCCGTTGATCAACCTGCTCCGTCGCTGACACCAATGCCCGGGCGACATGGTGCACATCGACGATGCCGAAGTCGACGACTCCCACGACTCGACGACCTGGTTCCGAGCACAATCTGCGGCTTCTCCGCCATCCAACCCTCTTGCAACGAAAGCTCTTGCGCCACGCAGACCTGTTTGACCTGCAGCGCTGGTCCGGATTCGCCAATGCGTTGGTGCCTGCAGCGTCAACAGCGGGACTGGCCCTGCGCAGGCCACCACCAAGGATGCGCGAACCCTGACGCGGTAATCGCCGGTGTTCGACCAGCTTGCCGCAGTCAGTTCCACTGCTCGTTCGAATGACGACCCGACGTATCGAATGACGGCAAGGCCAGCAGCATTTGCACGCTGTCGCTACACTGGAAGAACGATCCAGTGTAGCGACGACAAGCGGTGCGCGACGACAACGACTCCACGCAATGGACCGCCAGACTGAATATCGCGGCTCGAGACGACCATCAGTTGATGGCTTATGTGCACGCCGAAATGTACCGCCTTGCCCGTCGCGCATTGGGTTCTGATCAACGCCAGATCACGCTGTCCACCGGCGTGATCGTCAACGAGGCGTATCTGAAGCTGTTTTCGCACGACACTCTCAAATTCCGTGACCGAGGCCATTTCTTGGCTATTGCAGCGACGGCGATGCGTCAGATTCTTCTTGATCACGCTCGTCAACGACTCGCGGAAAAACGTGGAAGTGGCGACGTACTCGAATGGGACGCGTTGGGTGGCATTGATGTGGGCGTCAAATGCAGCGCCGAAGAGATGGTGGCGATTGATGCAGCACTGCGCGCGCTGGCACAGCTCGACCCGCGCGCCTGCCGGGTCTTCGAGATGCGTTTCTTCGGCGGCATGGAAGTCGCCGAGGTTGGTGCAGCTCTCGGCATTTCTACGCCAACCGTGAAGCGCGACGCGCGCTTTGGCCGCGCTTTCATAAGTGAGCAACTAGGGTGGACGCTGCCGGAATCCCGCCCGCCACCAGCGGATTGAGGCCAAAACGCCGGGATTCCCTGCGCCCTCAGGATTGAAGCCTTGATCTCCCCTGATCCTGCAGGATCGCAGGCCGTGATGCATGCAATGGGTCAGTCCGGCACATTCCGCTACACACTCGCTTGCACCATGGCGAGATGGGATCGAATATGGATACCGTCGGGATGGCATCAGGGGACCGATCCGACGCGCCGATGGATTCCGAAGGAGCTTGCCATGAGCATTCGCGCCACACTGCTGTCCCTGATCTTTGTCTCTGCCGCCCACGCCCAGACCACGCCGCC
>DEHW01000112.1 GCA_002352135.1 Lysobacterales bacterium UBA2790 | reverse complement strand
TCGTCTTCGCCCATTCGACCGCGCGGCGTCAGGCGCAGCAGCAGGTCGTGCGAGCGCTCGATGATTTTGTCGGCCATTCTGGTGGGGAAAAAACCGGGGCAAATGGCATTGACGGTGATGCCCTGCGCACCCCATTCCGCCGCCAGCGCGCGAGTGAGATTGACGACCGCGCCCTTGCTGGCGTGATAGGCCGCCGCGCGCAGCACTTCGGCAGGCGAGGCACCCAGTCCGGCGACCGAGGCGATGTTGATGATGCGGCCATCGCCACGCGGCAGCATGCAGCGTTTGGCGACCGCCTGAGTCAGCACGAACAGGCCATTCAAGTTGACGTCGATGACCTTCTGCCAGGCGTCCAGCGGATGGTCTTCGGCGGGCGCGCCCCAGGTTGCTCCAGCGTTGTTGACGAGGATGTCGATCTGGCCGAACTCGGCCAGCGCGGCATCGACCACGGCGTTGGCACTATCGGGCTTGCCGATGTCGGCGGGCACCGCGAGCACGCGATAGCCCTTGGTCTGCAGCGCATCGGCCGCCGACTGCAGATCGGCCGCCTTGCGTGCGCTGATCACCAGCTGTGCGCCCATTTCGCCCAATGCGTCGGCCATCTGCAGGCCGAGTCCACGCGAGGCACCGGTGATCAGTGCGACGCGGCCCTGCAGGTCGAGCAGTTGCTTCACGCTCATCAGGCGGTCCTCAGACGATTTCCAATAGTCCAGCGGCACCCATGCCGCCACCGATGCACATGGTCACCACGGCGTATTTCACCCCGCGGCGCTTGCCTTCGATCAGCGCATGCCCGACCAGACGCGCGCCCGACATGCCATACGGATGACCGACCGCAATCGCACCACCGTTGACGTTGAGTCGCTCATCGGGAATGCCGAGCTTGTCGCGGCAATACAGCACTTGGACGGCGAAGGCTTCGTTGAGCTCCCACAGGCCGATGTCGTCGATGCCAAGACCAGCACGCTTGAGCAATTTCGGCACCGCGTAAACCGGGCCGATGCCCATTTCGTCCGGCTCCAGACCGGCCACGGCGAAGCCACGGAACACGCCCATCGGCGCCAATCCCTTCTGCGCCGCCAGCGCGGCATCCATCACCACGCAGGCCGATGCGCCATCACTGAACTGGCTGGCATTGCCCGCCGCAATGCGACCGCCTGTGCTGGCGCTGCGAATCTTGGCAAGCGCTTCGAGCGTGGTGTCGGCGCGGATGCCTTCGTCGGCGCAGACGGTCACTTGCTGAGTGCTGATCGCACCGCTTTGTTTGTCGGCGATGGCTGCCAACACGCTGATCGGCACGATCTCGTCATCGAACTTGCCCGCCGCTGCGGCTGCCGCCGCGCGCTGCTGACTGCGCACGCCATAGGCATCCATCACATCGCGCTCGATGCCGTAGCGAGTGGCCACGTTCTCCGCCGTCTGCAGCATGCTCCAGTAGATTTCGGGCTTGTGCTTGCTCAGCCAGCTTTCGCTCAGCATGTGCTGGTTGATCTCCGCCTGCACGCAGGAAATGGATTCGACACCACCCGCGACATAGATCTCGCCTTCACCGGCCTGGATACGCTGTGCCGCCAGCGCGATGGTCTGCAGTCCCGAGGAACAGAAGCGATTGACGGTCATGCCGGACACGCTTACCGGCAGTCCGGCGCGTAGCGCGGCCTGACGAGCGATGTTGTTGCCGGTGGCACCTTCCGGCAACCCACAGCCCAGCAATACATCCTCGATTTCCGCGCCATCGATGCCCGCGCGGTCGACCGCGTGCTGGATGGCGTGTCCGGCCAGTGTCGCGCCGTGCGTCATGTTGAAGGCACCTTTCCAGCTCTTGGCCAAAGGCGTGCGCGCGGTGGAAACAATCACTGCGTCTTTCATGGGTTACTCCGCAAAGTGTGGAAGAGGGCGCGTCGCGCGCCTCAGCCGTTGAAGGATTGAGCGTTGCTGACCAGGCGCTCGATCAGCGCTGCGGGCTGCCAGAAACCACGGTCACCGTGCGAATGGGCGGCATAGCTGCGCAGGGTGCGCAGCACGCTGTACAAGCCCAGACCGTCGGCATACAGCATCGGTCCGCCCTTGTGGACCGGGAAGCCGTAGCCGGTGATGTAGACCATGTCGATGTCCGAGGCGCGGGCGGCGATGCCTTCGTCGAGAAGTCGCGCGCCTTCGTTGACCAGGGCGAGGATGCAGCGACTGACGATTTCTTCGTCACTGATCGCACGTGGCGCGATGCCCAACTCGGCACGATGGGCGGTGATCAGCGCATCGACTTCCGGGTCGACGATGGCCTCGCGCGCTCCGGCCTCGTAGCGATACCAGCCCTTGCCGGTCTTCTGACCGAAGCGGCCCAATTCACAGAGCTTGTCGGCAATACGCGGATAGAGCATGTCGGGTTGCTCGATATAGCGGCGTTTGCGGATGGCCCAGCCAATGTCGTTGCCCGCGAGGTCAGACATGCGGAACAAGCCCATCGCCATGCCGAACTTTTCCAAGGCGCGATCCACCTGCTGTGGGCTGGCACCTTCCTCGACCAGATACAAGGCCTGTCGGCCGTACTGTTCGACCATACGATTGCCGATGAATCCGTCGCAGACGCCGGAAACCACGGCGATCTTCTTGATCTTCTTGGCCAGCTTCATCACCGTGGCGAGCACGTCTATGGCGGTCGCGCTGGCACGCACCACTTCGAGCAGTTTCATCACATTGGCGGGGCTGAAGAAGTGGAGACCGACCACGTCCTGCGGACGCTGCGTGAACGCGGCGATGGCATTCAGATCAAGGGTGGAGGTGTTGGATGCCAGGATGGCACCGGGCTTGGCGATGGCGTCGAGCTTCTCGAACACCTGCTGTTTCACGCCAATGTCCTCGAAGACGGCTTCGATGATCAGGTCGGCATCGGCCAGATCGTCGTAGCTCAGCGAGGGCGTGAGCAAGGCCATGCGTTGTTCGAGTTTCTCGGCGCTGAGCTTGCCCTTTTTGAGCGCGCTTTCGTAGTTCTTGCGGATCGTGGCGATGCCGCGATCCAGCGCCTCCTGCTTCATTTCCAACAGGGTGACCGGCAGACCCGCATTGAGGAAGTTCATGGCGATGCCGCCACCCATGGTGCCTGCGCCGATGATGCCGATTCGGCTGACCGGGCGCAGTGGGGTGTCTTCCGGAACATCGGGAATCTTGGCCGCCGCGCGTTCGCCAAAGAAGAAGTGCCGCAGGGCGCGGGATTCCGGCCCAAACATCAGCTCGGTGAACAACTGCTTTTCATTCGCCAGTCCTTGTTCGAAAGGCAGCTTCAAGCTGGCCGCGACCGCTTCCACGCATTTCAGCGGGGCAGGGAAAGGCCCGGACATCGACTTCACCGACGT
>DEHW01000176.1 GCA_002352135.1 Lysobacterales bacterium UBA2790 | reverse complement strand
CCCGAGAGTCGCGATCAGTTGCTGATCAAATTCAATTTGCTGACAGGAGTGGCGGTATGAGACTTGTGGCACACACATCGTTCCTGCTGCTGGTCCTGAGTCTGATGGCGGGCGTGCAGGCGGCCGAGTCCGTCGCACCACAGCACCCGGCCATTGCGACATCGAACGCACAGGCCACTGATGCAGGCATGGAGGTGCTCGCTGCGGGAGGCAATGCCTTCGATGCCGCCATCGCCATCAGTGCCACCCTGGGACTGGTGGAGCCGGAGAGTTCGGGCATCGGTGGCGGCGGCTTCTTCCTGCTGCATCTCGCCAGCGAGAACCGTACCGTCTTCGTCGACGCGCGGGAGCGCGCACCACTCGCCGCCACGGCCGACATGTTTCTGGATGACGAGCGCAATCCTGTGCCGAAAGCCAGCATTGACGGCGCACTGGCGGCGGCGATTCCGGGCCTGCCTGCCGGCCTGGTCCATGTGTCGCGCAAGTACGGACGATTGCCGTTGTCGCAGTCCTTGGCACCGGCCATTCGTCTGGCCCGCGAGGGTTGGGTATTCAATCGCAAGAATGCCGAGATGATGGGCTGGCGTCTGCAGGCGCTTAGCAACGATCCGGGTTCTGCGGCCTTGTTCTTGCCGGGCGGTCAACCGCCGAAGCCCGGGCAGAAGATCCGCAACCCCGACTATGCACATACCTTGGAGCTGCTGGCAGAACACGGTGAGAAAGGCTTTTATGCCGGACGCTACGCCAGCCAGTTGGTCGCCGGGGTCCGTGCTGGCGGTGGCATCTGGAGCGAGACCGATCTGGCGAATTACAAAGTCGTCGAACGCGAACCCTTACGCATCCAGCATCGAGGCTTTGAAATTGTCACGGCACCACCACCGTCGTCCGGCGGCATCGCCATTGCGGAGGTGCTGAACATCCTGGATGGCTACCAATACACCGAGCTGCAGCCGCCGCAGCGCACGCATCTGACCCTTGAGGCCATGCGCCGAGCCTATCGTGATCGGGCGATTTATCTTGGCGATCCCGATTTCGTTTCGGTGCCCGCTGAAATGCTGATGAGCAAAGATTATGCGGCGGGTTTGCGTGCCGCCATTCACCCGGTTCGCGCGACACCCAGCGATTTTTTGCCCGGCGTCGGTGAAACCGTCGAGCGTGATGACACGACCCACTTCTCGCTGCTGGATACCGACGGCAACCTCGTTGCGGTGACGCAGACGGTCAATCTGCCCTATGGCAACGCCTTCGTCGTGCCCGGTACAGGCTTTCTGTTGAACAACGAGATGGATGATTTCTCGATCAAGACCGGCGTGCCGAATGCCTTCGGTCTGGTCGGACAGGATGCCAACGCGATTGCGCCGGGCAAGCGACCACTCTCGTCGATGTCGCCGAGTTTCGTGATCAATGACGAGCGCATCGGCATTCTGGGCACGCCTGGCGGCAGCCGGATTATCAGCATGGTGCTGCTGGGCATGCTGCATCTGATGGACGGGGGTGGCGCTCAAGCCACAGCCGACCTGCCGCGCATCCACCACCAATACCTTCCGGATGTCGTTTCGATCGAAAACGGTGCGCTGAGCGCAGAAGCGCAGGCTGACCTCATCGCTCGTGGCTATCAGCTCGAAACCGGTCGCGACACCTGGGGCAACATGCAGGTGGTGATCTGGAATCGCGTGACCGGCGCTGTCGAAGCGGGTTCCGATGGGCGTTGGAAGGATGTCGGCAAGGGCAGTACGGGCGAGGAATCGGGCGATGACAAGATTTTCCGCTGAGGCCGCACTGTGAGCGTGCGTCTCTGGTCATTGGCGGGCAACCGGCAAAAGCTCGACGGTGGGGCGATGTTTGGCAACGCGCCGCGCGCCATGTGGGCGAAGTGGGTGGCTGTGGAGTCCGACAATCGCATCGATCTGGCCTGTCGCGCCTTGCTTGCCGAAGGTTTGAACGGCAAACGTGTGCTGTTCGAGACCGGTATCGGCGCGTTTTTCGACCCCAAGCTACGTGAGCGCTACGGTGTCACCGAGGATCGGCACGTATTGCTGGATTCGCTCGCTGCATTCGGTTTGAGCGATGCCGACATTGATGTGGTGGTGCTCAGTCATCTGCACTTTGACCATGCCGGTGGATTGCTGGCGGCATGGCAACCCGACGGTGTGCCAAGGTTGCTATTCCCGAACGCGACGTTCGTGGTCAGTCGTCGTGGTTTCGAGCGCGCCTGCGCGCCGCATGCGCGTGATCGTGCGTCGTTCATCGCCGAGCTGCCCGCGCTGTTGCGCGACAGCGGAAGGCTGGAGTTGGTGGATTCAACGATCACTCCCGCGCTGGGTGAAACGGTGCATTTCCACTTCAGTGATGGTCATACGCCGGGCCTGATGATGGCGGAATTGCTTGGCGAGCCAGGCGTGGTGTTCTGCGCCGACCTCATCCCCGGCAAGCCATGGGTGCATGTGCCGGTGACCATGGGCTACGACCGTCATGCCGAGTTGCTGATCGACGAAAAGCAGGCCTTTCTGCAGGCCATGTTGTCGCGCGGCACACGCCTGTTTTTCACCCACGATCCGGACTGCGCCATGGCAACTCTGCAGCTCGACGACAAGCAACGCTTCACGGTTGTCGACGAGCACAGGAACTTGCAGGCTTTTGAACTGACCCTTGGGTAATTTTTCGACCACCAACCAGGAATCCGTCATGCGACAACTGAATGTAGCCGCCGCCCTTGTTTTCGCCCTGATCCTTGCGCGACCGATCTGTGCCTCCGAGCAGTTCGGCGCAGCGATGCCCGAAGGCGAGGTGACGCCTTTGCATTCGGCGATTGCCGATCTGGATGGTCACGATGACGAGCGCGCAAAATTCTCAGGGCGGATCGTTGAAATCTGCCAGAACAAAGGCTGCTGGATGCTGCTGGAAAGTGAGGGCGTGTCCGCGCGCGTGATGATGCACGATCACGAATTCAGCGTGCGCAAGGACGCGACCGGCACGGCCGTGGTGTGGGGCAAGCTGTTCGAGCATCGACTGAGCGACAAGCAACGCGCGCATTTGCAGGAAGAATCCAAGGGATTGGCGGTGCCGGAA
>DEHW01000177.1:2120-4127 GCA_002352135.1 Lysobacterales bacterium UBA2790 | reverse complement strand
CAGACGCCGGAACAGCGCGCGGTGGCCATCGTTCGCCGGGTGTTGGCAGCGGAGCTGGCCGCCACCTATGCGGCGGCGCAGGTGGATTCGGCCCGCACAGCGGCCGCGCAGGTCTTGGTAGACGGTGCGCTGGAACAGTATCGGCAGGCCATCGGCAAGGCGATCTGGCTGGGCGAGCCTGCGCGGGCCGAGGCGTTGAAAAAGCTCGCTGCGCTACGGGTGGAGATCGGCGGTCCGGCGATGCCATCGCGAGCGTTGCCGATGCCCGATCCGCAACGCCTGATCGGCAGCCTGATGGCGATTGCCAAGGCAGAGCAAGCGAATCGCTGGCGTGCCGACGCCACACCCGCTGCATGGCCCATTCCGGCGACCAGACCGTTGCCGTTCTATGTGGTGGAAGAGAACCGCTTGCTGATTCCTGCCGGTGCCTTGCAGTCGCCCTTGTTTGATCCGGCAGCAGACTTGTCCGCACAATGGGGCGGATTGGGTGCGTTGATCGGACGTGAGTTGATGCATGCGGTGGACGGCAAGGGCGCAACGATCAATGCCAAGGGCGAGGCGGTCGCTTGGTGGCAGACCTCCGATGCCGATGCCTTCGTGCTGCGTGTGCGCCCGCTGATCGCGCAATACGGTGCGTTCGAAGTGTTGCCGGGCTTTGCCCTTGATGGCGATGCTACCTTGTACGAGAACATTGCGGATCTGGGCGGATTGCAGATCGCCTGGGCGGCGTTTGTGGCGTCGGGTGGCGAGTCGGGACCGGTTGTGCAGGGCAGCAGCGCAGCGCAGCGATTCTTTCTGAGCTGGGCGCAGGTGTGGAAGCAGAACAGCCGTGAGGCGGCGGCGCGCTTGAATGCGCTGAGCTTGGCGACCGCGCCGAATGCCTTCCGGGTCAATGGACCGCTGGCGCATCACAACGGTTTTTCCAGCGTATACCGCTGTCATGAAGGCAGTGAAATGCGTTTGCCGGAAGCAGCTCGCGCCACCGTCTGGTAAGCGAGTTCGGACAGGTGGCGGCCTGCGGCTTACAATCCGCAGCCGCTTCCCACCGCTATCGCCATGTCCAAGTCCAATCCCCGNNTTGCGGATCGAAGGCTACGAAATCGTGCCGACTTACGATGCGGCCGATGTCGTGGTGGTGAATACCTGCGGCTTCATTGATTCGGCGGTCGATGAATCGCTGGACGCCATCGGTGAGGCGCTGGCCGAAAATGGCCGGGTGATCGTAACTGGCTGTCTGGGCAAACGCCCGGATGAGATCCGTCAGGCCCATCCGGAAGTGCTGTCGATTTCCGGTCCGCAGGACTATGCGTCGGTGATGCAGGCAGTGCATGCGGTCGTGCCGCCAAAACACGATCCATTCATCGATCTGGTGCCGGACTACGGTCTTAAGCTGACCCCGAAGCACTACGCCTATCTGAAGATTTCCGAAGGCTGCAATCACCGCTGCAGCTTCTGCATCATCCCGAGCATGCGTGGCGATCTGGTCAGTCGTCCGGTTGACGAGGTCTTGCGCGAGGCCGAGAAGCTGGCGCGTGGCGGCGTGCGCGAATTGCTGGTGGTATCGCAGGACACCTCGGCCTATGGCGTTGATGTGAAGTACGCCGAGCGTCAGTGGCGCGACAAGAGCTATGCCACGCGTATGAAGAGTTTGTGCGAAGGCTTGTCCGAATTGGGCCTGTGGACGCGCTTGCACTATGTCTACCCGTATCCGCACGTCGATGAGGTCATCCCGCTGATGGCCGAGGGCAAGTTGTTGCCCTATCTCGACGTGCCGTTCCAGCACGCCAGTCCGCGCATACTCAAGCTTATGAAGCGTCCCGGCGCGGTCGACAAGACGCTGGAGCGTATCCAGCGCTGGCGTGAAATCTGCCCCGAGCTGGCGATTCGCAGCACCTTCATCGTCGGCTTTCCGGGCGAGACCGAGGACGACTTCGAGGAACTGCTGGACTTCCTTGATGAGGCGCAACTGGATCGCGTCGGTGCTTTCGCTTATTCGCCGGTGGAGGG
>DEHW01000177.1:0-2101 GCA_002352135.1 Lysobacterales bacterium UBA2790 | reverse complement strand
CTGGTGCAGATTCAGGATGGCGAAGCGGCTGGTCTGAAGCCCGGCGATATCGTCGACGTGCACATCATGGGCAATGACGAGCACGACCTGTTCGGGCTGGTCGAGGTCGACGAGGATGAGTTCGGCGACCACTGAGCATGGCCAAACGGCGATTCATCGCCCCTGATCGCAGGGCCGTAACGGAAGCCGTGTTCCAGCATCCGGCGTTCGCGCCCTATGCCGAATACGGCGACCTTCTTCGCGCTGGCGAATGGCCCTCGGTGGCGATGCTCAACGTGCGTGCGCAAGGCTTGCGGCATGCGCACACGCAAGGTCCGATGCGATTTGTGCAGCAGGACAGCGAATTGCTGGCCGATGGCATGCACTACGAGGATCGCATCTACGCGCACAGCGAGATTCCCACCCGCGCCATGAACTGGCATGACTTGCTGAATGCGTTGATCTGGCTGCGCTGGTCGCGCATGAAGTCGGCGCTCAATCGTCGTCAGGTCGACGATATCGTGAAGGTCGGACCGCGTCAGCGCACGCGAGGGCAATGCGCGCTGACCCATTTCGACGAAGCCGGTGTGGCGGTGCGGATCAACGATGACATCGCGCTGGCGCACTGGGACGCACACGAATGGCCGTTGCTGGCGCGTCGGCTGCAAGCGAATCCTGTGGCCTGTGAGGTCATCGTGTTCGGGCATGCGGTGCTGGAACACGCCCTCGATCCATCCCGACTGTTGGTCGGCAAGGCCCTGCTGATGCGCGCGGAGGCGCGAACACCGACCGAGGACTGGATGGCATCGATTGCCGAGCGTATCGCTTGCGGCGACGCCTTGAATGATCCGCTGGAGCTGCGTCCCTTGCCGCTGGCGGTCTTGCCTGGCTGGCACGCGCAATCCACCGAGGAAGCGTTTCTGCACACCGCGCCGTGCTTCCAGCCCTTGCGCGAAGGGCGCTGCTATCCGTCGCCCTTGCCATTCACCGCAGCGCTCAGTGAGCGTTGAATTGGGTGATCAGCAGATAGGCGTTGTAAGCCATGTAGGCCAGAACCAAGGTTCCGCCCTCGAACCGGTTGATACGCGCAGGTCCACGGAAACCGTAGCCAAACACGAACAGGATGGCCGTGAAGCCGAGCATGGTCAGCATGTCGCGCTGGAAGATTTCCGGCCCTGCGCTCATCGGCCCGATGACGCCCGCGATACCGACGACGGCCAGTGTGTTGAACAGGTTCGATCCGAGGACATTACCCAGTGCGATGTCGTGTTCGCCGCGCTTGACGGCGATCAGTGACGACGCGAGCTCCGGCAACGAGGTGCCAATCGCAACCACCGTCAGACCAATTACCAGATCGCTGACCCCGAACGCCGTGGCGATCTCGACCGCGCCCCAGACCAGAATGCGCGAACTCAGGATCAGCATGACGAGGCCGAACAGCAGCCAGAAAATGGCGTGACGCAGAGGAATCGGGTGGCTGCGCAGTTCTTCCGCTGTTTCGTCGCCCAGCGCATCGGGTGCCTTGCGCATTCCCTGCCAGATGGACCATCCCATGACCAGGCCGAATACACCCAGCAGCAGCCATGACTCACTGCGCGCAATATTGCCGTCCTGCACCTGCCACGCGGCGAGCAAGGTCACCAGCAGCAGTATCGGCAGCTCCTTGCGCAGCACGTTGGAGTGCACCGCGATGGGTGTGATCAAGGCGGTGACGCCTAGGATCAAGCCGATATTGCCGATGTTGGAACCATAGGCATTGCCCAGTGCAATGCCGGGATTGCCCTGCGCGGCGGACAGTACGGACACCACCAGCTCTGGCGCTGAGGTACCGAAGCCGACCACCACCATGCCGATCAACAATGGGGGCATACCGAGATGGCCCGCGACAGCGGCGGCACCGTGAACGAAACGATCCGCGCTCCAGATCAACAGAGCAAGGCCGATCAGCAACGCGACGCTGGCGAGCAACATGAAGAAAGTCCGCAGCAAAGGGCTGCGTAGTGTGGCGAACGATGTCGTTTCCAGCCAGCGCTGGGCCGGATCGGGGCGATCTTCAGGCGGCGCCGAGGCTCGGTTGATCGATTGCGTCTGGCGCGGCAGAATCATTTCTGCGTTGCTTTCG
>DEHW01000091.1:5629-7742 GCA_002352135.1 Lysobacterales bacterium UBA2790 | reverse complement strand
GCGGCGCAGCTTGCCAACAGGAGCATCAACGCACGGATGCGCGGCTTGTCAGAATCGGGCCAGTTCACGGCAAGGCAAAGCAGCAACGCAAAGATCAATACACCCACGCCGATCATAGGCAGATCGGTCAACAGCAGATTTTTCCAGCGATACGCGTCCGCGAGGATCTCCGCGGGACCGATGGCGAACTCCGATAGCGCCACATCAAAGCCGTTTACGACCTTGTCGACCTCCAGCAGATTCGAACCCTGCCGCAGGTGTTGCGCCGCGAGCGGGTAGTAGCCGGGTTCCGAGGTCAGCAGTCCCTCGAGGCGGACCAGTGGTTCACTGGGCTGCACCACGTGACCGTTGACGCGAATCTGCGCGACCTCTTCGCGAATCGCCAGAAAAAGGGCCAACGGCTGTGCGGGTTGCGTCGCTTCAAAAGGCACCAGAAAGCGCACCCGCGTGCCCTTCGATGTTCGTGGCACTGAGACGGGATAGCCATCCAGACCTGCTCGACGCGCCTGACGCGCCTCGGCCAAATTCGCGCTTCCGTCGCTGTCCAACGGCTGGTAAGCAACCGATTCACGGGTATCCATCTGGATCGGGCGTGCTGATCGCTCCGCGACATGGACCACAAGCCAGAACACCAGCTGCCACATGAACAGCAGACTTAGCGCCAAGAAGACCCGTTGCCACGCGGCGGGCGCACCGAAGTTGGGAGTTGATTTCGCGTTCACGTTGATCGGAGCCGGAGGCCTTTCGATTTGCGGTGCATGGACGCCCTCAGGCGCAGCAACACACAGTAGCAGGCGCACGAATCGTGACGCCGCACCAACGCGACCAGCGACGGTCGCGAGGAAGATCCGCCGTAGATTCTGCGTTCCTGACAGACCATCGATTGGCCCAGCAAAAACCGATGCACGGTCCGCGCTAGCGCCTCACCTCACTCCGCGTCGCGCCATGCACGCTCAGTCCGGCCCAGAAATAGGGTTTGGCGGCGGCGCTCGGCAGGCGGTCGTCCAGTCCCAGTGTGGCGAGCGCATCATGCCACCACGAGGCTTCCGCTTCCCGCGCCCGTTGCAGCCAGTCACGCTGACTTCTCGCCAGTGCGCTGTCGAGCTCTTCCCCGGCGGCAATCCTTGGCTGCAGCGCACGCATCAACCAGCCAGTGCTGGCGTCATCCACGCCCCAGAGTGTGCCGTACACGCTTCGTGCCCCCACCACTTGCAATGCCTGCACCAATCCCTGCAGACCCTCGCCACCGAAGGCCTGGCCCGATGCACTGTCACACGCTGACAGAGCGACCAGCGAGCCCGGCAATGTCCAGTGCGACATCACTTCTGCCGCGGTCACGTTGCCATCGTCGTCGATCTCGCCACTGCCCGGCGACAACAGCAGGGCGGAACGCAGCGGGTTCTCGCGATCCAGCACGCCATGCACGGCGATGTGCAGCCATTGTGCTGTGCGGGCCCGTTCGCGCAGCCAGGCTTCGCTGGCCTGCGCGCCCAATGCGATGTCGGTATCGGGACCAAATACCTCACGCAGTGCCAGCACTTCATCGCGCGCCGCCGCCAATGCGAGTTCAGAGGACTGACGTTGCACCGTGTCGTCCGAGAGAAGCGGCTCGGCGACGGCATCACCCGCGCCCACAGCGCGGCGTCCGGTACTCGGTCGTTGCGACAACAGGTTGAATGCGTCGACGGACGCGGCGATGGCGACACTGGCGCGTTCGACAAGGTAGGTCGGCTGCGCTGCATCGTCGACGACCAGCGCAGCCCATGGCAGGTCATGCAGATCGGCGTCCGGCACGATGACCCAGCGTGGCTTCGACAGAACTTCTGCGGGCAGCGTGCCAAACAATGCGCGATAGAGCGCATGTCCCTGGACCTGCGCGGCATGCGCAGCCGCTTGCGCATCCGGTGCCGCAAGCAAAGTACGCCAGCGCTGCACGCGCTCGCGCCATTGCTCGGCGCCCACCGGCAGCTCGAACACCTGCGGCAGCACGCGATCTGGCAGGTACACCAGCAGCGCCGTGCGATCCGGCATGACCACCATTGAGAAGAGCACCTGATCACGTTCCAATGCCGTCGCGCGCGGCACTTCCGTTGGCCACGGCAGGGCCGTTGCG
>DEHW01000091.1:5455-5598 GCA_002352135.1 Lysobacterales bacterium UBA2790 | reverse complement strand
CGCCAGCGCCGCCGCAGTCTGACCTTGATCCCGCTGCAATCGAGCCTCGGTGAGCGCGAGCTCGACGCCATCCAGGCGCGAAACCTCGGTCCCCTCAAGTTGCGTGCGCAGCGTTTGCAAGTGCGCCTGCGCCTGGCTCCAAT
>DEHW01000091.1:0-5402 GCA_002352135.1 Lysobacterales bacterium UBA2790 | reverse complement strand
GGCCTCGTCCAAGCGCCCTTGTGCCTGCCAGACCTGCGCAAGCTGCAGGCGAGTGCTGAGGGTCTCGTAGCTGACCGGGTCCAAGGCCTTCGAGTCGCGCCACGCCTGGGTGAACAACTGCTCGGCCTCGGTCAGTTGCAATTGCCGCCAGAGCACGTCGGCAAGCGCCGTGCGCGCTTGGGCATGGGCATTGGAAGCCGGTGCGACACGCGCCATGACGGTCAAGGCTTCCCGCGCGTAGCGTTCCGCCAGAATCAGATCGCGAGGCGTCTGACTAAGGGCGATGAAGTGCGCGTTGAAGGCGGCGCGGCCATGCGCTGCACTATTGGGATCGAGCATGCGAAGGCGCTGCAATCCGCCTTCCAGAGTCGCCATTCCGCCCGATCGCCCCAAGCGTTCGTCGATCACGCCACGCAGCACCTGCGCATTCGCGGTATCCAGGCCGTCCGGCGCGATCCGCGCGGCAAGCGCCTCGGCTTTCGCCAGCCACGCTTCGGCTTGCGCATGATCGTGCTGGCGAAACGCGTTCAATGCCAAGGCTAGCGCGGCGCGCATGCCCCACAGGTTGTCGGTCTGGCCCTCGAACAAAGCCGTGGCAGTCGACTCGGTGGCGGGCAGATCACGCAATTGGGCGTAGGCGAGAATCGTCAGATTCACCAGTGCTGGATCATTGGCGGCGGTGGCCGACGATGCTTGCGCCTTCCGGGTCCATTCCAGCAACGCTTGTGGCGTCAGCGCACTGTACACGGCATACAACGCGGCGACGCGCTCGGCCTCGCTCGCGACGGCGAACACGTCGGGCAGCAGTATCTGGATTTCCGTCGCCTTGCCATGTCGCGCCAACTCCCGCAGCAGCGCGATACCCCATGGCGCGGATGGCGTCGAGAGTTGGTATGTCTGCTGCCAGCGTTCCCGGAGTTGGGATTCCCGATGCGCGGCATTGGCGAGGTCGAATGTTGCCGCGTCTGGCAGTGCATCGACCTCCACGACGTCCACTGCCCACTCGCCCGCAGGCAAGCTGACCGATTGCCATTGCCCCGCGCGTTGGCGTTGCAGGGCCACAGGCGCTGACTGCGCGTCGGTCCACTCGAGTTGGCGAAACCTCTGCGCGGTGAGCGATGACCCTGAGCTGGTTGCCAGCACATCTCCCACCTGCAGGTCCGTCCCGAGTGCCGCCATGCGCGCAGAGACCTGCACGACCCGCACATCGGCGTGCACTACCGAGCCGCTAAGGGCCATCCACAGCGCTGTGGAGAGAGCGCAACAGATGCGAACAGCGCGGTTTGACTGCATGCTCATCCGCGCGCCTCAGTCGTTGCGCAACTCGAAGGCGTAGGGTCCGGCAATGCGTTCGCCCTGACGATCCGTCACCCACCAGAGATAGGTTCCGGCGGTGAGCGTCGCGCTCACGCCCGGTGGAAGACTGGCCTCGCAGTGCTCCACATCGGCCTGCCACAGCGGTTCGCCATCGGCACTGGCGAGCTGGACACGCGCCGTCTGGGCCGTCGGACATTCCCAGCGGAGTTGTTCGGGCGCGGTAGTCAGTACCGCTTGGTCCACAGGCGCCAGTGCGATGATCTGGGTTCCTCGAACGATTCGCTCGGGCGTTTGGCGCGGCAGCAGGACGCTGCCTGCCACCACCATCAGCAGCACGCTGGCCGCCATCGCCCAACCTGCCCGGATGCGTGTCTGCGGCTTACGAGGCGGCAGCGACACGATATCTGCGCTGCGTTGGCCCGCTACGTCCGCGAAGCCTTGATCGCTCCAGTCAACCAGCTCCGCACTCAAGGCGATCAAGTCGCTGCAGCGTTGACACCCGACGGCGTGATCCAGCAACGCTGTGCGCGTGACTTCATCCAGTTCACCGCGCGCCAAGGCAGTCAATGCCTCGGCATCGGCGCAGGCTTGGGTTGCTCTTTCGGTACTCATGACCTGTCCTCCGTATCCCGCAGTAAGGCACGCAGCTCCTCGACACCTCGATAGGCCAGATTGCGTGCCGTGGCTTCGGTCATCTGCATGATGCGGGCGATCTCCGGGACAGCATGTCCCATCAGCAAGAGTTGTGCGGGTTGTCGGCGACGCTCGGGCAAACGCGCCAACGCGGCTCGAACCCGTGCCACGCGCTCGCTACCCAGCGCCTCGGTTTCAGCCGAACTGCGCTCATCGACCAGCACGGCAGCCAGCGGCTCACTCAGGCTTTCCTCCTGTCGTGCCACACGCCGCCGCTGCGCATCGATGACGACCGACAGCACGACCTTCTGCACATAGGACGGCAGATGCTCGATGGTTTTCTCACGCTCCAGCGATTTCCACAGCCGAACGCGCACTTCCTGCAGCAGATCATCCAGCTCATCGTCATCCAGCGACCGCACATGCTTGCGCAGCAATGCACGCAGACGAGATTCCTGCTGGCGCAACAAGGCTTCAATCGGTGCTGGATCCATGGCCCACCTCCTAGTACCAGTTTGCATGGCTGGGTGAGAAAGCGCATGCCGGGTTGCGTCCATCTCGGGTGTCTTCCTACCGAGAGGTCTCTCCGTGAATACCTTCGCACTCGTGCTCAAGCGGATTGGTCTGCCGCTCAGCGCAGGACTTCTGCATCTCGTCGGCCCCATGGCCCACGCCGACCCCGGTCAGTTCGACCAGCTGGCCCTGCCACCGATCCCCGATGCCGATGCCATCGTCGATGTACACGGTGGCGATCTCGATGGCGATGGCTTTGCGGATCTCTACGTCACCTGCGCACATCTGACCGTGGGCAGCGAGGGCCAGCAGGTCGGTGTTCGCGACTGGATCGTGTGGGGTGGTCAGCAAGGGCCCAGCTTGGCCAGTGTTGTCCTGGATGCAGCCACTCCTCGCTCCGGGGTTGCTGCCTCGTTTTCCGACGTCGACCGCGACGGCGATCTGGACATCGTGGTCGCCGGTGGGGCGCTGTATCTGGGCGGCGGAAACATGCGCACTGAGCCCAGCGTCATCTACGCGAATCTCGGCGCCCGCCAGTTCAGCAACGCCATTCCGCTCGGATCGACCCACCGTAGCGCCGGGCTTGCAGTGTTCGATTGGAACAACGACGGCGCCGATGATGTGCTGCTGAGCCACACGGATGGCACCGTCTCGGTGTTCCGCAATTTCAGTTCGCCGGGCAGCTTCGCCTTCGAGATGGTCCAGAGCCTGACGGTTGGTGGTCTGGACACGACGCACGCAACGCTCGCGCCTGCCGAGCTGACCGGAGATGGCCTGCTCGATCTGGTCGTCCTGCGCAGCCAGAGCGTGACGCCCAATCCACCCGCGGGCGTGGCCTACTTCCGCAACACGGGCAACGGCAGTCCATTCGTTCACGCCCTCAACTACGCCTTGCCGTTGGGCACACCCGCCGATCTGGCGGTCGCTGACTTCAACGCAGACGGGGTGGATGACGTGGTACTGGCTGCCGCCATGCCGATCAGCAACAGCAATCCACCACCCGACGAACTGCAGCAGTCCGCCACACGCATCTTGCTGACGCCACCGGGCGCACTGAGCCACGTCATCGAGGACCCGATGCGCTTTCCGCCGCGTCAGGATCTTCGTGTCCGCGCCGAGGACTTGAATGGCGACGGCCAGCCCGACCTGATGCTGACCCACGATCCGTGCCCGCCATACCAATGGTTGCGCAGTGACTGTCCCGAGCCTGACTACGCCGCGATCTCGATCTGGCTGACGACCAACGGGCAACTGGTCAGCAACCGGCAATTCCTTGGCGCTGAATTGGGCGCGAGCAGGGTTGGCGCTGTCTCGGACCTCACCGGCGACGGGCTTGCTGACCTGGTCGTCTTCGGCCCGCCGCGCGAAGCATCAAGCGGCACGACGCCTGCGACCCCGACGCCTCTCGGTGCCTCGGCACGCGGCCTGTTTCTGCCGAACGTGCCACCGGCGCAAACGTGGCTCATGTGCCTCGTCCAATTTCTTGGATTCGGGATCGGATATGGGGGCGATGCGCCATGGGCAGCACCAGCCGGAAGCATCACGACCTCGGTCTTGGATCTGGGTGCGTATTCGCGAGTACGCGATGAATTGATGCCAGCCAGTGATGCGGGGCCTCGCCTGCATGCGCGCTATGACGCCTTCAGCAACGAAGTGATCGATCTCGCCATCGCGCACCCGGAACTCGCCGCAGCGGCCGCGTCGACGCTCGCACAGTGGAGTCAGCCGGTGCGCGCCCTGCTGAATGGGGACGGACAGGCCTACACGGTCAGTCAGGAAATGATCGATGTCGTCGACACCACGCTGGCACTGATGACGCAACACGGCTCCGTTGCCTTGCAGGACGTGATTGCCGAGGAGCGCAGCCGTCTGCCGCCACTACAAAGTCTGGTCGGCTTGGACATGGACGCCTTTCTGGCCNNCGGACGGGTTTCGATCGGGTCGGTTTCGCCGTGCAAGGACAGTCGCTATCCTGCGATGACGAGAACCGCTCTCTTTCCGAGGCCCCACATGTTCCGCGCCCGTGTCGTTTCCCTGTTGTCATGTCTCGCGCTGTCGACCGCTCACGCGGATGCCCTGCCAGAGGAGGTTCACCTTGGTGAACTGACCCAACTGACCTTCGGTGGTGAGAACGCCGAGGCGTATTGGAGCTTCGATGGTCAGAAGGTGATTCTGCAGCGTCGGGCTGAGGGCATGGGCTGCGATCAGATCTACACGCTGGACATTTTCCGCGACGGCAAGGTGGTCACCGATCAGGCGTTTTCGCCGGTTTCGAGCGGCCAAGGCGCGACCACCTGCTCGTACTTCTTGCCGGGCGATCAGGAAGTGTTGTTTGCATCGACCCATCTGGCGGGCGCGGCCTGTCCGCCCAAGCCGGACATGAGTCAGGGCTATGTCTGGGCGCTCTACGACAGTTACGACATTTTCAAGGCCAAAGCCGATGGCAGCGCGCTGACGCGGCTCACCGAGGCACCCGGTTACGATGCCGAAGCCACGGTCTGTGCTGTCGATGGTTCGATCGTCTTCACCAGCGTGCGCGACGGTGACATCGAGCTGTATCGCATGGATGCCGATGGCGGCAACGTCAAGCGACTGACCCACAGCGCCGGTTATGACGGCGGCGCGTTCTTCAGCGCCGACTGCTCGCAGATCGTCTGGCGCGCGTCGCGCCCCAAAGTCGGCAAGGAACTCGACGACTATCAGGGTCTACTCAAGCAAGGCCTGGTTCGGCCTTCCAAGCTGGAGATCTACGTCGCCAATGCCGACGGCAGCAATGCGCGGCAGATCACCTATCTGGACGCGGCCTCGTTTGCGCCATTCTTCTTCCCGGATGGCAAGCGTGTGCTGTTCTCGACCAACCATCAGTCTCCCGGTGGACGCGATTTCGATATCTGGGCGGTCAACACGGACGGCACCGATCTCGAGCGCATCACGCATAC
>DEHW01000211.1 GCA_002352135.1 Lysobacterales bacterium UBA2790 | reverse complement strand
GCAGCCGGGCATCGACCAAGCCCCCGAGCAGGCGCGGCCCGCCTGGTTGTTGCCGGTGCCAATGCCTTTGCGTGAGCGCATCGCGCGCGTGCTGAGCGGCCCCGAGCGGATCGAAAGCGGCTGGTGGGATGGAGCGGATGTGCGGCGTGATTACTACCGGGTCGAGACCACGGCAGGACAGCAGGCCTGGGTGTTCTGTGCGCCGGGTGAGCGCGGCCCGTACATGTTGCACGGCTGGTTTGCCTGATGTGGCCGGACTACGCCGAACTGCATTGTCTGTCGGTGTTTTCCTTCCAGCGCGGTGCATCCAGCGCTGACGAGCTGTTTGATCGTGCCAAACAGCTCGGCTATCGCGCCCTGGCGATCACCGATGAATGCTCACTGGCGGGCATCGTGCGCGCGTTCGAGGCCAGTCGTCGTACCGGCATTCCTTTGATCGTCGGCAGTGAACTGTGCATTGAAGACGGCACCCGTCTGGTGGTGCTGGTGGCCGAAGCCTCGGGCTATGTCGATCTGTGTCATCTGATCACCAACGCGCGACGGCGAGCGAGCAAGGGACAGTATCGAGTCTGTATTGCGGATGTGCAGGCGCTGGGCGATGGCGTACGACTGTTGTGGTTGCCGCCCGTCCACACCGATGACCAACTGATGCCGCCGACATGGTTGCAGGTGTGCGCGGCAACGCGGATATGGATCGCGCTGGAATGCCATCACGCGGCGGAAGACGCTGATCGCCTGCGCCATCTGCGCCACTGTGCGGCACGCCTGGACTGGCCATTATTGGCGGCAGGCGACGTTCACATGCATGTGCGACGGCGACGTGCCTTGCAGGATGTGTTGACCGCCATCCGCCATCACACGCCCTTGAGCGAAGCCGGATTTCACCTGTTTCCAAATGGCGAGCGGCACCTGCGCACCCGGCAGGCGCTGGCCGCGATCTATCCTGCCGATGCGCTGGCAGAGACCCTTCGTTTGGCGGCGCAATGCCGGTTCCAGCTCGACAGCCTGCGCTACGGCTATCCGCAGGAAGTCGTGCCTGCGGGCTTCACGGCGGATGCCTGGTTGCGACATCTCACCTGGCAAGGCGCTCACTGGCGTTGGCCGACAGGCGTGTCGGACAAAGTACGCGCCCAGTTGGAACACGAACTGAGCCTGATCGCCGAGCTGAGCTATGCCGCCTATTTCCTCACTGTGCACGATCTGGTCCGCTTTGCGCGAGGACGCGGCATCCTGTGCCAAGGGCGTGGATCGGCCGCCAATTCCGCCGTGTGCTTTGCCTTGGGGGTGACCGAGGTTGACCCCACCCGGATCAATCTGCTGTTTGAGCGCTTCGTCTCGCGCGAGCGCGATGAGCCCCCGGATATCGATATCGATTTCGAGCACGAGCGCCGTGAAGAAGTCCTGCAGTACGTTTTCTCCCGCTATGGGCGAACGCGTGCCGCGCTGACTGCGGTGGTGATTTCCTGGCGCGGTCGCAGCGCCATGCGTGAGGTGGCCAAGGTACTGGGCTTTGCGGCGGATCAGGTCGACGAACTGGCGCGCAGCATGGATCGCTGGGGCGACCGGCCTCCGCATCCCGACTACCTGCGCGAGCGCGGCTTCGACCCGGAGACGCCATTGATGCGACGTCTGATCGCCTGTGTTTCGGAATTGATCGGCATGCCGCGCCATCTCTCGCAGCATCCGGGCGGCTTTGTCATCTCCGAGCATCCATTGACGACCCTGGTGCCGGTCGAAAATGCCGCCATGGAAGGCCGCACGGTCATCCAGTGGGACAAGGACGACCTCGACACCCTCGGCCTGTTCAAGATCGATTGCCTGGCACTTGGCATGCTCAGTGCGGTGCGCAAGTGCTTCGACCTGTTGCGCCTGCACGACCTTGGCGATTTCAGCATGGCCAGCATCCCGGCCGATGATGTGGCGACCTACGACATGATCGGTCAGGCCGATACCATCGGTGTGTTCCAGATCGAGTCACGTGCCCAGATGGCCATGCTGCCGCGCCTCAGGCCGCGTTGCTTCTACGATCTGGTGATCGAAGTCGCCATCGTTCGGCCCGGTCCGATCCAGGGCGACATGGTGCATCCCTATCTGCGCCGCCGGAATGGCGAAGAACCCATCGACTACCCGCCCGCTCTGCATTCGGTATTCGAGCGAACCTTGGGCGTGCCGCTGTTTCAGGAGCAGGTGATGCAACTGGCCATTCTGGCGGCGGGCTACAGCGCGGGCGAGGCGGATGCCCTGCGACGTTCGATGGCCGCATGGTCGCGTCGTGGTGGACTGGAGCCGCATCGCGAACGATTGCTGCAAGGCATGCGTACCAACGGCTACAGCGACGCTTTCGCCGAACGTTTGTTCGAGCAGATCAAGGGCTTTGGCAGCTACGGATTTCCTGAATCCCACGCCGCCAGCTTTGCTCTGATCACCTACGTCAGTTGCTGGCTCAAATGCCATCACCCGGCCGCATTTACCTGCGCGCTGATCAACAGCCAGCCGATGGGTTTCTACAGTCCCGACCAACTCCTGCAGGATGTGCGACGGCATGGCGTGACGGTGTTGCCGATGGATGTGCAGCACAGCGATTGGGATTGCACGCTGGAGCGCCATGCATCAGGCGGCTTGGCTTTGCGGCTGGGTCTGCGTCTGTTGTCGGGTTTTCCTCAGGCCGTGGCGCAGCGCTTGGTGGCGACACGGCAAGCCAGTGCCTTCGAGACGGTTGCCGCCCTGTGTCGACGCGTGGGATTGGATCAGCGACAGCGTGCCCTGTTGGCCGATGCGGGCGCACTCAAGTCACTGGCTGGACAGCGACGCAAGGCGCGCTGGGCGGTGACCGGTGTCGAAAGTGATCTGCCATTGTTTGCCGAACTGGATGATCGCCCGGAGGCAGCGCCCGCCTTGCCCTTGCCACGGGTGGCCGAAAAGCTGGAAGCCGACTACGCCTTGACCGGGCTCACCCTGGGCCCGCATCCGCTCAAACTGCTGCGTCAGGTCTTGCGGCAGCGACGCTGTCGTAGCGCGCAGGAGCTGGAAGCCTTACCGCATGGTCACCCTGTCCGCGCGGCAGGCTGGGTGCGTTTGCGACAACGCCCTTCAACGGCCAGCGGCGTCACCTTCCTCACCCTGGAAGACGAACACGGCATGGTCAATGTCGTGGTCTGGCGAGACCTCGCCGAACGCCAGCGCCGAGTTCTGCTGGAATCCCGACTGCTGATTGTCGATGGGCGAATCGAACGCAAAGATGGCGTCCAGCATGTCATCGCCCAGCGCCTGCACAACGCCAACCAATTGATGAGCAGCCTGCAGGC
>DEHW01000061.1 GCA_002352135.1 Lysobacterales bacterium UBA2790 | reverse complement strand
GGGCTTGGTCGATGCCCGGCTGCGCATACGGCACGGTGGTGAGTTCGGGCCGATGTTCGGCGCGCAATCCCACGCCCTGCACCGACGCATCGCCCAAGCGGGCACGCAGGCGCTCACGCAATTGCGGCCAGCTCAGCGCCTGTTGCGCGCGGCTGTCGAACAGATCCTGCGTACCCGGCACAAATGGCGGCAAGTGGGTCACCTGTACACGCAAACCACGCACCGGCGCGGGACAGCTCGTCTGCTCCAGTCGCGTGCGCGCCAGCTCGAACAATCGCGCCGGATCACGCTCCGGGCTGAGCAAGCCCACCACGATCTGCGTCGGCGGACGACCTTCGTGGGCCAGAAACAGGTTCAATTGTTGTGCGCCGCCATCGCGAGCAGACAGAAACAGGCCCAGGTCATCGATCAAGCGACGCAGTGGAAACGCCAGCGCGAGGTGCGATTCGAGTTCGGCATCGAACTCGATCCGCACATCGAACTGATCCGGCGGTTGGTAATAACGCACCGGCGTCGGCAGCAGGCCGCGTATCCGGTCCAGTTGCAGCAACAGCTGCGGCGAAGTACGCCGCGCCAGACCTTCGCGCGGCAAATCGAATACCTGGCGCAACTGGCGCAGCCCTAAACGCTGCAGACTCAGTACGTTGGCGGGATCCAGTCCGGCACGCTGCACCGGCAAGCAGCCCAAAGCAGCTTGAATTCGATGGCTGTCGACACCCCAACCATCGAATTCATCACCCGCCATGGCCAATACATGAGCGGCCGCAGGGTGCGGTGCGGCGCACAGACGGTGAGTGATTCCCCAGGATCGCAATTCCTCACGCAAGCGCGTCTGCAGTTCGGGCCACTCCCCAAACAGGCGTCGACTGCGACCGATCTCCAGCACGATGGCCTCAGGGAAATCCGTCGTGACTTGCGCACTGAACCGATACGCCCACGCCGCCATGCGTTGCCGTAGTTGCTCGGTACTGAACGGATCAAAGGGATGCCATTGGAGATCCGGACACAAAGCCTGCGCACTGGCCAGCGGCATGCCTGCATGCAGGCCACACTGCTGCGCTGCGCCGTTGACCGCATGCAGAACACGGCGCTGCACCGGCCCCGTCAACAGGGCCAGCGGTCGCGAGGCATCCGCCACTTCGCGCTGGCGCTTGTCCAAGGCCAGTTGCGGCAGACCGATACACACCCAGTCCATGCGCTTGCTCAGCCCAGCTGCAGGCGTTGTCCGCCCCAACCGCCCCGGCACTTCAACACCTGCACTTCAGCAGGACGGGCATGCATCTGCAGACGCAAGGCTGCCGGCGATGGGTTGTTGGCCGCGTGTGTCGAACGGAACAGAAATCCGGGACATTGGCCGCTCTCCGCCGCCACTTGCAGGCGTCGCAGCGCACGATCATCCGCCCATTGCGGCCAGCACACGACCGCCCGACACGCCGCAGAGCGCAGACATTGTTCGGCGGCCCATAGCGCCTGCCGATCCGCTCTGTCCGAGCCGCCATGCCCGCCATCGTGCGGTTTGATGATCTGCAGATTGTCCAGAACGACACCCGCGCCGCGCCAAGCCTGCGCCAGCAAGGGATAAGGCGGTGCAACCAGCACCACCGGTCCTTGCTGCGACAGGCGCGCCAGACTCGGCCAGATCAGACGCAATTCGCCGACCCCATCGACCGGAAACAGAATTTCCGTGAGTGCCGCAGACGGCCAACCGCCACCGGGCAGGACAGCATCCAGCGCCGCCCAACCGGTCGAGAGCGCTGTCGTCGATGCTGCCGACGGCGTGCGCCCACGCCAGACCTGACGGCCATCAATCCAAGGCTCCAGCACTGTCTGCGTATTCATGCGCCGGGCCTCAACAAGCCGCAGTAGATACCCTCGATAGCGAAGTCCGCATCGGCTGGCACATCGATCGGCGCAAAGTCAGGATGGCGTGGCAACAGTCGCAGCCGATCCGGCAGACGTTGCAGGCGCTTGATGGTGATCTCGCCATCGATGCGCGCCACAACAATCTCACCCGAACCCGCATCCATGGCGCGCTTCACGGCGACCAGATCGCCATCAAGGATGCCTTCGTCACGCATGGATTCACCCACCACCCGCAACAGATAGTCCGGNNACCGCCGCACCGATCGGCAGCCCGGCGGCAACGCGGCCCAGAATCGGCAAGCGCATGGTTTCGGACTGTGGCAAGCGCGGCTCGTCCCGCTTGAGCAGGCGAATGCCACGCGATTTACCTGCCGCACGCTCGATGTAACCGGCGGTTTCCAATGCGCGCAGGTGATAGCTGGCCGTGGCGTTCTGCTTGAAGCCAAAGGCGGCGCAGATTTCCAGTTGGGTCGGCGGGCGGCCCTGCTGATCAAGGCAGGACTCGATGAAAACCAGGATGTCGCGCTGCTGGCGGGAAAGGCTCATTGACTAATAATAGTCAAATTTACCTCGCCCACCATCCCCATCGATCACTTGGCGACGAGCGGCGGGCGAAACCCCGACCTGCCGCTCGATGATGCAAAAGCCCTAGGAGCCTGTCGGACTTGAAGAATCGAAGCGAAA
>DEHW01000219.1:15041-24840 GCA_002352135.1 Lysobacterales bacterium UBA2790 | reverse complement strand
AAGCTCACCGGTCCGGCATAGCGCCAGCCAGCCGCTTCCTTGCTGGCGAGTTCGCATTGGACTGATTTCGGGTCTTGCAGGTTGCAGAGCAGGAATTCCTTGTCGCCGTCGCTATCGGCGTCCACGCTCAGCAGCACACAGGGATTGCCTTCACTGCGGCAAATGCGGACTTGACTGTACTCGGGCCGCACGATCAGCCAGCGCAAGTAGTCCGCATCCGGCTCGTTGGCACCGGTCGCCAGTTTCAATCGGGGACGCAGGGTTTCCGGGCTGTCGGCAAGTTGACTGGCCTCCAGCTCCGCAGGGCCCCAACGCACCTGGCGGGCCAGCAGATCTTCGATTTCCTGGTGTTTCTCGGCGTCCGCCTGAATGCGCGGGTGGTCCAACAGACCGCGCAACGCAACCACGCCTTGACGGCCGCCTTCGAATCGCAAGTAGTCCAGATCGAGCTGGGCGTTGTCCGTACTGTGCTCGAAGCGGCTGAGTTGGCTGGCGACGGCGATGCGATGCGGATCGAGCACGGGCGAGTTCGCGAGCAGGCCCAAGGCGACCACGACCAGCGAGACGGCGATATTGATGCGCGGCAGATGGGGCATCCAGCACTTTGGTGAGCGCAGAAAGGAGGCGCTGTAGCCGAGCGAGTAGAGCGTGAGCACAGTGAGTGCGATGGCCGCCCAGACGCGCGTGGGCGTCCAACCGTATTGCTCGACGCGCAGTCCGAGTCCGTACACCGCCAGCGCGGCATAGATCGGCAGCAGTGCGATGCTCAACTGGATCAACCAGCGCAGCGGCAGCGGATAGGGCAGCTGTTCGCGGCCATCCTGCAGCACCGCATTCAACAGGCCGACGTGCAGCACGATCACCCAGCCCAGAATAAATCCGGCATGGCCGGTTTTCCACAAAGGCTCAAGTCCGGTGAAGGGCAGACTGGCGAGGAACATCACAGCGATCAAGGCCAGCACCGGCAACAAGCCGTAGAGCAAGGCGAGCACGATGCCGCGCGCGGTGCGAATCGCGCTGCTTTGCGTGCGTCCGATCAGCATGCCCAAGCCGAACAAAAGGCCCGTGGCCAGGTAGATGAACGCCTTTTCGCGGAACAGGTCGCGGAAGAAGTGAATTTTCACCAGCGCAAACAGTTCGCCCCATAGCACCAGCATCAACCAGCCCAGGCCGACGAACACACCAGTTAGGGCGAGGCTGAGGGTGTTATGCCAGGCGCGTTCAAAAAGCAGTGGATACGCGGCGCTCCAGCGACCTTGCAGAATGCGGGTCTGCAGCCAGGGCAAGGCAACAAAGGCCGACACCGCCATGGTGAATCCGAATGGAGCGAGCACTTCGTCAGCAGCCAGTCCTGGTGCACCGGTGGCATTCCAACCTGCCCACAGCGAGAGCGCGAGTACCACCGCTGCGCTGCCCAATGACTGCAGCACGAAGCGGCGGTCCGCAATGCGATGCAGGCTCAGCATCATCATGGTGGGCACCACCAACACGAGGCTGTACCAGCAAACCCGGCCATGCAGCTCTGCCAGCGGCCAGACGCCATGGGTTTGGCCTTGCTCGGCCAGATACAGCAACAGTCCCTGCATCAGGGCCAGCAGCACGATCAGTGCGCGCTCCTGTCGCGGCAATGTGCTGCTGGCTTCAGCTGCGTCGTTGGCGAGTGTCGACATGGCGTCCTCCATGGCATTTCGAAGTGCGCATCATGCAGGGTGAAGGCGCGCTTGCGGAGTCAATCCGCAGTCCAATCCTGTCATTTCGCGGGCAGCACGGCTCACCGGCTGCTCAACCCGTCCGCCTATCCGGTGCTGCCATGTCGAACGCGGCATGGCGATGGTCTGAGCGCCGCCATGCCTTGCGGGAGCCTATTCGAAGCCGTCGGCGAAAATGTCTTCGGTCGTCGGCGTGCAGGCTGAGGCGTCATACAGTCCCGGCGTGCCGATATCGCCAGTGCTTGCGGCCGTCGAGCCGTAAATGTCGCCGACGACAGACAACTGCCATTGCATCACGTCGTTCTGGCCGATGGCGGCACAGGGTGCCTGTCCGCTGGCATTCTGCGTACGAATGCTGCCGACGTAAGTCTGGTCGCCGTAATAGAGGCGGTCCACCAGCGCGTCGCTGGCGTCGTACAGGTGAATCTGATCGGCACGGCCAAAGCCATTGCCACTGACGACGCCCATCTCGCCGATGATCTTGATGCCTGCTGCAAGGCCCCAGTCGGTTCGGAAGGTGCTGGCAACCGTTTCCGTCACGATGACGGACTCGCCAGCTTGCACGATGCCGAATGCGCTGAGGTCGAAGGTCCCCGCAATGGCGTGATCGTCATCCATCGACCAGCCGGTCAGATCAATGGGTGTGTCACCCATGTTGGTGAACTCGATGAACTCGCCACCGAGGCCCGAATACATCCACTCGGTGATTCGCATCGCGGTGCTGTCGCCCAGGCCATACTCGAGAACATACGGTCCCCGCTCGGCCAGCGCGGGCGAAAAGCTCAGCGATGCGTAGCTGTTGCTGGCGGTCGCGGCGACGTACCAACTGACACGCTGTCCCGCCACGGCACTGATCGGCAATTGCACGCCCCAGACGCCATCGCCGGCGGCCCCATCCTGATGATTGCCGTCATCGAACATAACGGTTCTGGCGTAGACCGTGCTCGGGTCGGGTCGGTAGAACAGTTCGACCTGCGCGACCGCACTGCCGTTGGCGGCTGCTTGCGCGGAAATCCAGACCGCATCGGCGGGTTCCGGCGCGGCAAGACTGGCCTGTACGTTGCTCAAGCTCGGGCCCTGTGCAACCAGTTCTGCACTGGTGGCCAGGAATGCGGCGCGCTGCGTGACAAAGGGTTGTAGTCCCGCGACCGAACCCCCGGCGGGTCCGGAGTAGGGCAGGGTCACGTTGGCGGTGAGGTTGTTCTGGAACAGGGTGTAGCTGTAGAGCTTTTTCGGGTCGGCCTGCACCGCCGAATCGATCAGCGCCATCTGCGCGGTGAACTTCGGTCCGAAATAGTCCCAGGTCATGTCTTCAAGGATGCGGCGGTAATGGGCCATATAGCGCTGCCGCAGTTCCGCCACGGCCAGTACCCGATTGAGCACCGGCTTGTTGGTGGAACTGAAGTTGCGCGTCGCGGCCCAATTGACCTGGGTGAAGGTCTCGTTGGCATCACGCTGCATCAAGTGCATGCGGCCATCGAGCGGATCGACATAGGTCTGGAAGTCACAGCCCTTGTTGGCATAGCTGTCGTCGTCGGTCAGCGCGTTTTCCAGCACCACCGACCAGATCGAGGGGTCGATGGCGAACACCTCATCGATCAAAGGCCAGCTCGCCAGCGGTGTGTTGCTGAGTGCGTTCGCCACGGTGATCAGCGGCGCATACGGATCCGGCAGGCCGCCATCGTTATTGATTTCATAGGCGGCGTAGCTGCTGGCGCTGGAACCGGCGTAGGCCAGGCCGGGGCCATTCGGATTGTTGGCGCAGGAGATCCGAACACCATCTGCGTTGGTGAAGTAGTCGCGCAACATGCGTTTGTCCGGCTGCTGCACGTTGACGTAAACGCCCCAGTTCTGGCCGTTGAGCTGCAGCACCACGTTGTTGGCGCGTGGGTTGGGGATGAACTGCGCGACGTAGTTGTTGTAGACCACCTCGCGGACGAAGGTGGGATCGTGGAAACCATTGTTGAAGTTCAGCGTGTCGTAGCCCATCAGCTCCTGATTGGCATCGACGTAGTCCATCTCGACTTTCAGTGAGAACTTCTGAGACCCGCTGGGCAAAGCGGTGAAGGAGGTATTGCCGCGAATGCGTACACCCACGCTGGGGTAGGTGACGCCATCCACGACGATGTCAGCCAGGATATTCGTTGCCGACGCGTAGTTCGCGCGCAGTCGGCTCTCCCAGTCGTTGTCGTGAAAGTTGATCTGGATGGTTCGCAGCGTGGCGGGGTCGTAGAGGTCCTGCGCGCTTGCAGACAGCGGCGGCAAGAGCAGGCACAGCAGCAAGGCGGCGATTCTGAGGGCGTGAGACATCACGATGCTCCTTGGGCGGATGCTGGCCAGACTAGCCAGCAATTGCGCAGAAACGTGGGAGATTTCGGAAAAATTCCGTGTCGAATCAGGGACGATTCATGCACTCGCCCGAGCTGACGCGTGCTCAGCGGCCCCACCAGGCGCCAGGAAAGTACACGCCGGGTGCCGGGCGTTCGCGAAACACCTCGTGGCGGAAGCGGAACAGTTCGGCTGGCCTGCCGCCGGTGGAGTGGTCNNTTGTGAACCTGTGCGCCTGCCAGTGCTTCCACTGTGCGCTGCAGTTGCAGCAGGGTGAAACTTGCGGGGAGCAGCTCGAAAATCACCGGGCGGTATTTGATCTTGCCGCGCAGGCGACCCAGTGCCGTCGCCAGGATGCGGCGGTGATCCAGTGCCATCGATGCGCCGATGCGCGTTGGTGGCATTGGCGCGTCACCGGGTAACGAGAGCGGGGACTCGGCGACTGCACCTGCCTCCCACAGCAGTTCATAGCGTTCCAGTGTGCGCTCTGGATCCCACGGCGCGGCGTCGAATGCAAACGTCAGATCCACCCGCTCACGCCGTCGCTTGTCGCGTCCGGCCCAGTGCAGCAGATGCGGTCGAACCTGTTGGTCGAGCAGCGCTGGACGGCCACGACGCCAGTCTTCCCAGGGCAGGAATCCGTAGCAGTCGACCCACTGCGCCTGGTTGTCCGGCGCGGGCTGTTCGCGAACCAAGGCCAGGTAGGCCGTGGACAGTACCCGCATGCCGAGTTCGCGTTCGCGCGGGTCGCGCTCGCGGTCGCCGTAGGTGTAAAGCTGCTCGACATAGCCAAGCGCCAGACCGGTCTGTTGTTGCACCCAATCACGCAGGCCGCGCTCCATGGTGGGGTGGTGGATCGGATCGAGTGGACCGGACGGCAGCGACCATGCGGCGACCGACGTATCCCGCACGCAGAGGACGCGCAGCGTATCGGCCGTGACGGCAATGATCACGGCGTCAAGGCTCAACAGATAGGTCGGAGGCGTCGATGGCATGTGTGAAGTATAGATTTCCGCGAGCATGTGCCTCGCGCAGGTGAGCATTCCAGCGATTCTTAACTCCCGATCAGGACGATAGCCACTCGGAGCGTATGCACAGGGGCTGCTTTTCCATGTTCGACGGGTTGTTGGGTGACTTTCGGGGGCGCTATCGCCCCCTGTGGTGGTGGTTGTGGATGGTGCTGGGTATTTCTGCCCTCACCCGGCTCGCCTTGTGGATCTATGCGGACGTGCCGTGGTCGCCGTCTGGCTTGCTGGCGGTCCTGGTGATCGGCGCATTCTTCGACCTCATCGTGGGCGTGTATCTGGGCCTGCCATTGTTGCTGGCGCTGTGGTTCATGCCGAGGCGTTGGATTGGCGCGCGCTGGGGGCGGTGGTGGATCGAGTCGATCAGCCTGTTCCTGCTGGGCCTGCTGCTGTTTGTAGCGATGGCAGAGTGGACGTTCTGGGAGGAGTTCCAGACCCGTTTCAATTTCATCGCGGTGGACTATCTGGTCTACACCCATGAAGTGATCGGCAACATCCGCGAGTCCTACCCGGTTGCGCTGTTGTTGAGCGGGTTTGCGCTGCTGACTCTGACCCTGTTCGCACTGACGCGTCGGGTGCGCCGATTGCCGTTGGTCGCGCAATATGCAAGCTTCCGCAACAGGTCACGATTTGCATTGCTATGGCTGGGCAGCGTGCTGCTGGCGACGCTTGGCGTGCGCGCGGAACAGCGTGAGTGGACCGACAACGTCTACCTCAATGAATTGGCAGGGAATGGCATCTACCAGTTCTTTGCCGCCTATCGCTCGGCGAGCCTCGACTATGCACGCTTCTATCAGCAGTTGCCCGCAGACGAAGCCTGGCGCCGGATGCGTGCGGAACTCGCCACGCCGGATGCGACTTTTCTCAGCGACGATCCGCGTGATCTGCGGCGCCGGATCGACAGTCCTGGAACGGAACGTCATCTCAACGTGGTGTTGATCAGTATCGAAAGTCTGTCGTCGATTTTCTCCGGAACCTACGGCCGTGAAGACTCGTTGACGCCGAATCTGGATGCGCTGAGCAAGGACAGCCTGGTCTTCACCCAGCTGTTTGCGTCGGGCACTCGAACGGTACGCGGACTGGAGGCGCTGGCGTTGTCCGTGCCGCCCACGCCAGGTGAGTCGATCGTCAAGCGTGAACACAACCATGGCTTGTTTTCGTTGGCGAGCGTGTTCAACGCCAAAGGCTATCGATCCNNCAACATCTGGGGCGTGGCGGACGAAGATCTCTACTCGCTGTCGCTGCAGCAGTTCGATGCTGCCCATGCGGAAGGCAAGCCCTTTTTCGCCCACATCATGACGACGTCGAACCATCGGCCTTATACCTTCCCAACCGGGCGCGGCGACTGGCCACAGGGCAAACGCGAAAGCGCGGTGCAATACACCGATTGGGCGGTCGCCGACTTCCTGCGTCGTGCGCAATCGAAAGCCTGGTTTGACGACACGATCTTCGTGATCACGGCCGATCACTGTGCCTCATCGGGCGGCATCGCCCAGTTGCCCGCATTCCGTTACGAAATTCCCATGTGGATCTATGCACCCAAGCATGTCGCTGCCGGTGTAGTGGAGCGGCGCATGGCACAGATCGACATCGGGCCGACGGTGCTGGGGTTGCTGGGCATCGACTATGTCAGCGCGTTCTACGGCGTCAACTTGTTCACCTTGCCCAAAGGTCACGAGCGCGCGTTGATCGGCAACTACCAGCGATTGGGTCTTCTGACCCAGGAAACGCTGGTCGAGCTCGCCCCGCAATCCCATGTGGGTGCCGTCGCTCCCGTGTTCGACGGTGATTTCGCGCAGTCCGCCAAGTCGCTTGATCCCGAGTTGGCTGCGCGTGCTATCGCCTATTACCAGACGGCGAGTGAGCGCTTCGAGAGTGGTCGCATGCGCGAAGACAATGCGCGAATAATGGCGTTGCCAGCGCCGCACCAGACATCTGTTGGCGCGCATTGAGGGCTCCGGCGGCGTGTTATCGCCGCCGGGCGGTTGCTCAGACGGCCTGAGTCGGGGCCGCGTGGCGGATCAGGTGATCGAAGGCGCTGAGTGAGGCTTTGGCGCCTTCGCCCATGGCGATGATGATCTGCTTGTAAGGCACGGTGGTCGCGTCACCCGCGGCAAAGACGCCGGGCACCGAGGTTTCGCAGCGGTCGTTGATTACGATCTCGCCACGTGGCGACAACTCGAGCGAGCCCTTCAGCCATTCGGTGTTTGGCAACAGGCCGATCTGCACAAAGATGCCTTCCAGTTCCACGGTGTGAACGCTGTCGTCAGTGCGATCCTTGTAGACCAATCCGGTGACGCGTTGTCCATCGCCCTGAACCTCGCTGCTCAAGGCACTGACAATGATGGTGACATTCGGCAGACTGCGGAGCTTGCGTTGCAACACTTCATCGGCGCGCAGCTTGCTGTCGAACTCGATCAGGGTGACATGGCTGACGATACCGGCCAGATCAATGGCGGCTTCCACGCCCGAGTTGCCGCCGCCAATCACCGCGACGCGTTTGCCCTTGAACAGCGGGCCGTCACAGTGCGGGCAGTAGGCGACACCTTTGTTGCGGTATTCGTTTTCGCCGGGCACGTTCATCTGCCGCCAGCGCGCGCCGGTGGACACGATCACCGTTCTCGCCTTCAGACTGGCGCCATTGGCCAGTTGGACTTCGGTGTAGCCGTGTGCAGTGTCGGTGGCGGGAATGAGCTTCTCTGCGCGTTGCAGATTCATCACCTCGACGTCGTAGTCCTTGACGTGCTGCTCCAGCGCAGTGGCCAGCTTCGGACCCTCGGTTTCGCGAACCGAAATGAAGTTCTCGATGCTTAACGTGTCCAGCACCTGGCCGCCAAAGCGCTCGGCGACAACGCCGGTGCGAATACCTTTGCGGGCGGCGTAAATGGCGGCAGCGGAACCGGCAGGACCACCACCAACAACCAGCACGTCAAACGCGGGTTTGCCCGAGAGTTGGCTGGCTTCACGAGCTGCGGCGCCGGTGTCGAGCTTGGCGACGATTCCTTCCAGGCTCATGCGCCCGGAGGCAAATACCTCGCCATTCAGATAGACCATCGGCACAGCCATGACTTGGCGTTGCTCGACTTCCGCTTGGTACAGCGCGCCATCAATGGCAACGTGACGGATGCGTGGATTCAGCACACTCATCAGGTTGAGCGCCTGCACGACATCCGGGCAGTTGTGACAGGACAGAGAGAAATACGTCTCGAACTGATATTCGCCGTCGAGCTGCTGGATCTGTTCGATCAGCGCTTGCTCGGCCTTGGGCGGGTGGCCGCCGACCTGCAGCAGCGCCAGTACCAGCGAGGTGAACTCGTGACCAAGCGGAATGCCGGCGAACTGAACGGCGATATCCGTGCCGGATCGGCGAATCTCGAACGATGGCTTGCGCGCATCTATGCCATCACTGCGCAGGCTGATCTTGTCGGACATACCCGCGATGTCGGCGAGCACTTCGATGAGTTCCTTCGCGCTGTCGCTGGCGTCGACACTGGCAATCAGCTCGACAGGCAAGGTGATTCGCTCGAGATAGGTCTTCAACTGGGATTTGAGGGCGGCGTCCAACATGACGGTTCTCCAAGGCGGAAGGCGTGCTTAGCGAGCGCCTGCGCGGTGGCAGACGGCAAGCGATCAATGGGGGAGGAGAGAACGGGGCTGTGTTTGCGCCGACACAGTTCGGGAAACTCCGCGCGGCGTGGTGCCGCGCGGAGCGTGTGACGGGCGAAACTCAGATCTTGCCNNCCCGGATTGGCGGCGGTGAACTGGGCGGCCTTCAGCTTGCGCAGGGTTTCGGAAACATCGCGCGCAATTTCATTGCTGTGGATCTCCAGCGTCTTGATCACGCCTTCGGGGTTGATGACGAAGGTGCCGCGCAGTGCCAGACCTTCTTCCGCGATATGCACGCCGAACGCGTTGCTCAGGGTGTGGGTCGGGTCACCGACCAGGGGGAACTTTGCCTTGCCGACAGCAGGGGAAGTCTCGTGCCAAACCTTGTGCGAGAAATGCGTATCGGTGGTGACGATGTAGACCTCGGCGCCGGCAGCCTGGAAGGCGGCATAGTTGTCGGCAGCGTCTTCGATTTCGGTCGGGCAGTTGAAAGTGAATGCGGCCGGCATGAAGATCAGCACGGACCACTTGCCATGCAGGCTCTTCTCGGTCACTTCGATGAACTCGCCTTTGCCATCGCGATTGACGAAGGCAGTGGTCTTGAACGGCTGCACGGGGGTGTTGATCAACGACATGGTCGAAACTCCTGAGGTTTGCTTGGGTGGGTGAGACAGTGCGCACAGCCTAAGACGAACGTGAAGGCTGAGCAAATTGATTGATGGGATTGTTTTAATAGTCCATGGCTATCGATTTGACGACCCGCAAGGGTTCCGTCGCAGTCTAGTCAGTGACCCGTGATGCCACTGTTATGCTTTCCCGTCTGTTCTTCCCAGGTTGCTTCATGTCTGACCGCAATGCCTACGCGGCCTCGCTCCGTTTGTCCGTGGCACCCATGATGGATTGGACGGACCGCCATTGCCGCGTCTTCCATCGCCTGCTGGCACCGCATGCCCGTCTGTATACGGAGATGGTGCATGCACAGGCCGTGCGCTTGGGGGATCGCGAACGGTTGTTGGGGTTTTCCCCGCAGGAGCATCCCTTGGCCCTGCAACTGGGGGGCAGCGAGCCTGCGGTCCTCGCTGAGGCGGCACGGATTGGTGAGCAGTGGGGCTATGACGAAATCAATCTCAA
>DEHW01000219.1:0-14969 GCA_002352135.1 Lysobacterales bacterium UBA2790 | reverse complement strand
AAGGAAAATCGTGAAATTCCGCCGCTGCGCTACGACCTTGTGCATCGCCTCAAGGCGCGCCGACCGCACTTGCAGATCGTGATCAATGGTGGCCTGAGTGCGCTGCATGCCTGCCTTGCCGAGACCGAACAGGTGGACGGCGTGATGCTGGGGCGCGCCGCGTATCACGACCCCTATCTGCTGCATCGATTGGATCGTGCGCTGTTCGAGCCTCAGCGTGATTTGCTCTCGCGTGGTGAGCTGTTGCGTCATCTGCAGCCCTACGCGGAAAGTCAACTGGCCAGCGGCGTTGCGCTGAAGCACTTGACCCGACATCTGCTGGGTTTGTTCGCGGGACAACCGGGTGGGCGGCAATATCGACAGATCCTGTCGGAACAGGCCCCGCGCGTTGGGTCGGATTGGTCGGTGGTGGAGAACGCTCTCAACGCTGTCGAAGTGCTGCAAGGGAAAGCTGCATGAAAACGGCGTTGGATGTGCGTTGGGCACGTGCGTTGTCAGCCAGCGGCCCTGCCTGCGCGCGAGCGGCTTTCCTGGTCACCCCAGAGGCGGAGCAGTTGGCTTTGCAGTCAGCCTCAGACAACAGCTATATGCAGTTGTCTGCTTCCTACTCCCTTCAACGAGCCCAGAATCAGCATCGTGCCCTGCAGCGGGCGTTGTCTACAGAACTGCCTGTCGTGAGCTTTGCGGGGCGCAGCGAGACGCCTGACGACCTGTTTCCAAACAATGTCTTCGCCACCCGCCCGGGACATTTGATACTTGGGCACATGCGTCATCGAGTGCGACAGCGTGAGGCGGAGCGTGCTGACATTCTGGCGTTCTTCCGGCATCTGCTTGGCTATGGCGTTGCGGATCTCCGGCACCAGCCCGGAGTCATCGAGTTGACGGGGGCGATGGTCATTGATCGAGCGCGCGGTCTGGGTTTCGCTGGGCTCGGTGAGCGCTGCAGCGAAGCCGGGGCCAAGGCCTTCGCAGAAGAATTGCGACTGCAAGCCTGCTTTTGCGCGCCACTCGCTGCGGGCGAATACCACATGAACGTGGTCATGAGTGTCCTGGCGGGGCGTTTGCTGGTGATCTGTCCCGACGGACTGGCCGACCCTGGGGACGCTGAGCGCATTGCGGCCTGTTATGCGCCGGACGTGATCTATCTCTCGTCCGCGCAGAAGGCTGCATTCGCTGGCAACTGTTTGAGCCTGTGTCCTGATTCCGTGTGGATGAGCCAGCGCGCCGCCGATTCGCTGACTTCACTTCAACGGGCGCAATTGCAGCGGGCAGGCTTCGCGCTGCGTGCCGTTGAGCTGGACGAGATTGAGAAAGCCGGCGGTAGCCTCCGCTGCTGTGTGGCCGAAATTTTCTGAACGGCTTGCCAGACGTGTTTCCTTCATCCAGATTGCCTGCTGGTGACTTCAGTACCGATTCACTGCGGGAGGCAGAGACTGCGAGCTGTTCCGACGCGATCTGCGCGGGTAAGATTTGACGCTAACCATGAATTTCCGAACCCGTCCCTGCCTGTCGCTGCTGATGTGCCTGCTCCTTGCAGGTGCCTCTGCATCGTCATTCGCGCAGCAATCCGCTGAGCAAGGCCAGGTTCGTGAGTCGGTTCGTCGCGTTGAGCGTGAAACCGGTGGCCGGGTTCTCCGAATTGAGTCGATTCAGCGCAACGGTCAAGACGTCTACCGGATGAAAGTGCTGATACCTGGTGGTCGGGTTCGCGTCGTCCAAGATCGTCCAACCGGACGTCCCTCCCAGCGGCCTCTGATCTCCCGACCCGCTGGCGCGGAACGTCCAAACCCTGCGCGAGTTGCGACGCCTGATCGACCTGCGCGCGCGCTGCCCCGGGATGGTGCATCTTGACTGTGCTCGCTGGTGTGGCCTTCCGGGCCCTACACTGTCTGCCTGTGACGTTGCCGCGCTGACGGCCGAGGAGTGGATGAATGCGTATTCTGCTGGTTGAAGACGAAGCGCCATTGCGCGAGACCTTGGGCGCTCGCTTGAAGCGTGAGGGTTATGCAGTGGACATGGCGAGTGATGGCGACGAAGGTCTCTACATGGGTCGTGAGGTGCCGTTTGACGTCGCGGTGATCGATCTTGGCTTGCCGAAAATGTCGGGCATGGATCTCGTGCGCGCATTGCGCGCGGATGGCAAGAAGTTCCCCATCCTCATCCTGACTGCGCGCACGATGTGGCAGGACAAGGTCGAAGGTCTGAAAGCCGGTGCTGACGACTATCTGGTCAAGCCCTTTCACGTGGAAGAATTGTTGGCACGTTTGAATGCATTGCTGCGGCGCGCGGCCGGATGGAGCAAGCCCAGCCTGGATTGCGGCCCCATCCGCCTAGATCTCGCGGCTCAGACGGTCAGTGTGGCGGGTCAGGCGGTCGATTTGACCAGCTACGAATACAAGGTTCTCGAGTACTTGATGCTGCATGCGGGGGAGTTGGTTTCCAAGGCGGACCTGACCGAGCACATCTATCAGCAGGACTTTGATCGCGACTCCAATGTGCTCGAAGTGTTCATTGGTCGCTTGCGCAAGAAGCTCGATCCCGACGGTGAGTTGAAACCAATCGAGACTGTTCGCGGGCGCGGGTACCGCTTCGCCATACCTCGCGACGAATGAGCTGACGATCCCCGATGGCGCGCCAAACCCTGTCCTTGCAGGCCCGTCAGTTCTGGGCGGCAGGCTTTGCGCTGGTGGCCTTTCTCGGACTGACCGGGTTGGCCTTGGACGGTGCATTCAGCGAAACCGCGCTGAGTGCATTACGCGAGCGCCTGCAGACGTTTGCGCATGCCTATCTGGCCGGGTCCGATCTGTCGCGAGGCGGGCAGCTCATCGTGCCCGATGTGCCCCCCGAACCCCGTTTCCTTCAGCCGGGTGCGGGCCTCTATGCGGGCGTCGTCGGCTCAGGCTTCCAGTGGCGTTCGGCATCTGCCATGGGTCGGGACTTGCCCTTCGATCTTGAACTTTCCCCCGGTGAGACGCGCTTCGACGGCCCCTTGGAAACGCCGGATGGCCCCATTTACCGACTTGCACTCGGTGTCGCTTGGGAGTTGGGGTCGCAAGAGGAGGTGCGTTTCACCTTTCTGATTGCCGAGCAAGCCTCCGTCCTTGCGCGGGAAGTAACCGTCTTCCGGCGTACCCTTTGGGGGTACCTGGGTGCGGCAGCGGTCGTCTTGCTCGCGGTGCAGATTTTTGTTCTTCGTTGGAGTTTGCAGCCTGTACGGCGCGTGATTTCCGAGTTGTCCCAGGTTGAGCGCGGCGTGACTGACCGCCTGCACGGTGTGTATCCACGCGAGCTGGCGATGCTCACCAACAATATCAACGATTTCATCGAAAGTGAGCGCGACCACCTCAAGCGTCATCGGAAAACCCTGGGTGATCTCGCTCACAGCCTCAAGACGCCGTTGGCGGTGTTGCGTACACGTATCGAAAGCGACCCGGACAATGCCAGTCTGCGCGAGGATGTGCGTGCCCAGGTGGCGCGGATGGACCAGATCGTCGCCTATCAGCTGTCGCGTGCGGCAACGATGGGGCATCAGGTATTCGCGGCTCCGATTGAAATTGCACCGCATGCTGAGGAGTTGGTGCGCGGCCTTGAAAAGGTTTACGCGAAGAAGAATGTGTTGTGCGAGTTCGACCTGGACCCGAGTGCGCGCTTCTACGGCGAGCTTGGTGATCTGATGGAGCTGCTTGGCAATCTCTTGGAAAACGCCTTCAAGTGGGCCAACCATCGGGTATTGCTATCCACGCGTACCATGACCATCGTTTCTCAGCGACGATCTGGACTGCTGATCTCCGTCGACGACGACGGTCCCGGCATTCCGGCTGACCAAGTGGAGCGGCTATTGCAACGCGGCGTGCGCGGCGATGAGCGTGTCCAAGGGCACGGCATCGGTCTGGATATCGTGCAGGACATCGTTCGCGCCTATCGCGGCGAATTGTCTGTCGAGCGTTCTGACGAATTGGGTGGCGCGCGATTCGTACTGCGCTTCTCGCCGTCGGTTTAGATCGCTTATTCGATGCGCCGCTAGATGCGGTGACGCAGGGTGACTTTAAACTAGCGCAGCATCCCCGGCAGGTAGGCGTTCCAGCGTGAACTGCGTGATGTCGGAGCGTTGTCGCCGCCGACACGGGTGGCGTGGTTGCGGCGCGGGTGCGACGGGGCTTCGCCCGTTGCCGCCGGCGGCTCCTGCTCGGCGGGTCTCTGAGTGGTCTCGTCCGTGCAGGCGTTGGGCACACTTTCGGGTAGCATTTCCGCAGCAGAAGCCGTGGTCCAAGACATGCTGCTCACGCTAAACGCTGCCCACAGCACGCTGAGCATCAGTGCGTCATTTCTTGGCTTTGGATGCATCGGGTTCCCCCGTTCGGCGAATAGCAGCAGGCGGTGTTCACAGACTGCGACTGTGAACCATCTTCTGTGAAGACTACGCGCTTGCCGGTTTCGGCGAAAGTGCCGGGCAATCGGCTTGCATCCAATCCGCCGTCGCGCGGCGCGCAGGATATTCAGCGCCATGTGCGCGCCGCAGCATGACGACCGTCGAAGACTGCCTCACCATGTCAGCATGTTTACCGTGACCCGAAATTCAGCGCCAGGCAGTCACCTTGTCACCGCAGCGCAGATACGACGCGCGCTGATCTCGGGAATGCGGCGTGTCGTCAATCGACGCGAGTGGTTGGATCGCATCAATGTGTTTCCCGTTCCAGACGGCGACACCGGCAGCAACTTGGCTTTTACCCTGAACACGGTTATCAGCGCGGGGCTCTGTCGACGATGTCACTCGGTGGGCGCGCTGATGCGTTCTGTCGCCGATGCTGCCGTCGATGGCGCGAGGGGGAATTCTGGGGCGATCCTTGCGCAGTTCTTCTCTGGAGTCAGTCAGGCCTTGGCTGGGGTAGACAGCGCGACTCCGCCGCTGCTGGCAAATGCGGCCAAAGTCGGTGCGACGGCCGCATGTGGTGCGCTATCTGAGCCTCGTGAAGGCACCATCATCAGTGTTATTCGTGCCTTTGCTGATGCGTGGGTGGCGTGTGCTGCATCGGTGGAAAACGTTCGGGTTGGCTTCGCGGAGGCACTCTCGCACGCGCGCCTGGCATTGGCCAGGACGCCCGACCAATTGCCGATATTGAAGCAGGCTGGCGTCGTTGATGCTGGCGCGCAAGGATTCATCGACCTGCTGGAAGGCATTGCTGAGTATGTTGACAGCGGTCGGCTGTCCGCGCCGATAACGCCGCATTCCGTGCCGGAGATCCCGTTTGCCGGGGAGTACCTGCACGACGATGTCGACGAGTTGCATCGCTGGTGCAGCGAATGTCTGATCAGTGGCGAGGGCTTGCCGCTGCAGCAGATTCGCGAGGCGCTGATGTCGGTTGGTGCGGTGAGCGTGGTTGTCGCGGGCGGGCAGGAGAAGGTCCGTGTGCATGCGCATGTGGCCGAGCCCGCGCGAATGTTCGAGCGGATGCGTGAATTTGGTCGGGTCAGTGCCATCAAAGCCGACGACATGCTGGCGCAGCAGACCGAAGCATCGCGCCAGCAGGCGGTCGCCGTGGTCACCGACAGTGGCGCGGACCTGCCGTGCGCTCTGCAGCAGGACTTGGCGATCCATGTGGTGCCGGTACGCGTTTCCTTCGGCGATGAGGACTTCCTCGACAAGGTTTCACTGAGCGCCGCCGAGTTTCACCGACGGTTGCGGGCGGGCGGGGCCTTCCCCAAGACCTCGCAACCNNTGCAGGCGGCGGAATCCGCCGCCGGTCGCGTGGATCAAGAACGCGTTCGTGTGATCGACAGCGGGCATGCGTCCTGTGGTCAAGCCTTATTGGTCGTGCTGGCGGCCGAGTTGGCGCGACGGGGCGCAGACAGCAAGGCGATTCGGGATGCAGTCGAGGCGGCGAGAGCGCAGGTTCAGACTTGGGCCATTACCCGCGATGTCAGCTTTGCCGTGCGTGGCGGGCGTATTCCCGCCTGGGCAAAGCCATTGATAGCTGGCTTGGGACTGGTGCCAGTAGCCAAGATCAAGCCATCGGGTCGCTTAGGCGTGGCTGGTGCGCTGTGGGGCGGAGCGCGATCCGCGCCTGCGCGGTTTGCGCGCTATTTGCGACGGCGGATAAATCCGGCGCAGCGATGGCGAGTGCTGATCGGTCACGTCGGCTGTGCCGAGGACGCGGAAGTGCTTCGTCGTGGCTTGGTAACAGGCCTAGATACAGACGATCTGGGCATCGTGGAGGTTGGACCGGCGGTTGGCGCGCATGCGGGCACTGGCGCCTTGGTCGTGGCTTGGCAGCCCATCCGTGCCGCTGCAGCGGCCGATACGCAGAATGCCTGACTGGCTTCCGCAACGGGCAGCAAGGCGGCCGTGGCAGGCGATATCCTGAGCACATGAATCCTGCCCTGTGCTTGTTGTTGACCATGCTCGCCGCCTACCTGCTGGGATCGGTCTCGGGCAGCTTGCTGCTGGGACGCCGTATTGGTGTGGACATCCGCAGTCAAGGCAGTGGCAATGCCGGTGGCACCAACGCCTTTCGTACCCAGGGCTGGCGCTTTGCCTTGGGTGTCGTCCTGATCGATATCGGCAAAGGCGCGCTGGCAGCCGGTCTGGCGCTGTGGGTGCAGACGCGCTGGGATGTTGGGTTGGCAAGCGCGTCGGATTGCGCTTGGTGGGCGGTTCTTTGCGCCGCCGCTGGTCACACCTGGCCGGTGTTCCATGGCTTTCGCGGCGGCAAGGGCGTAGGCACGATGGTGGGTGGATTGTGCGTGGTGTGGCCGACAAGCCTGCTTCCCTGTCTGCTGGTCTGGTTGCTGACGCTCACGACGACGGGTTATGTCGGCTTGGCAAGTGTGCTGGCGGCGTTGGTTCTGGTTCCCGTGGCGTGGGCCGTGGGTGGTGCGCCAGTCTGGTTCGCGCTTTCCGCTGCGGGTTTCATCGTGTTCACGCATCGCGTGAATCTGCGTCGGCTGGCCGCAGGCAGCGAGCACCGTTTTCCGCGCGCCCGGATCTGGCGCCGTGGCTGGTTGTCGCTGCGCGGCCGGAACCCCGATGTCTGAGCAGTCCGTGAAGTGTGATGAATGTCTGGCGCGGTTGTCAGAGCGTTTGCGCGATGCGGCATTGGCGACGCTGGATTCGCTGGAATGGTTGGCGGAAGTCGATTCCACCAATACGCGCTTGTTGGCGCAGGCCTGCCCGGTACATGCCCGTGTGCTGATCGCCGATCAGCAATCCGCAGGGCGTGGTCGCTTGGGGCGGGTCTGGTCGTCATCTCGCGCTAATGCGATGTTGCTGTCGGTGGCGCTGCCATTGCGGGGTGGTCTGGCGGCGGCGCAATCGCTGAGTATTGCGGTCGGCGTCGTGCTCGTCGAAGCCCTGCACGAACAGGGCGTGGACTCGGTCCGACTCAAATGGCCGAACGATCTCATCGTTGGCGAGCACAAATTGGGCGGCGTACTGATCGAGCTGTCCAGTGCACCGCAGCCCTTTGTGGTGATTGGGGTGGGTCTCAATCTGTACGATGCACCTGCCGTGGATCGACCGACCACGGATCTGGCGCGATGCGGGCTGGATTGTCGTGCATTGGATCGTCGCATCGAGCTGTTCGCCGCCTGTGTCCTCGCCTTGCGAAATCTTGATGTCAATTGGTTGCAGGCCGATACGCGGAAGCGCGAGCAGCTGCTTGAACGCTGGTGCTTGCATCATGCCTATCAGGATTGCGAGGTGATCCTTGAACTGGATGGGCGCGTGCTTCAGGGGCGCGTGCAGGGCATTGATTCGCATGGGGCTTTGCAAGTCGCCCACGTAGTGCCGGATGCGCCCGGAAAGTTCAAGGTCACCTCGTACCATAGTGGTGAGGTTCGGCTGCGGGGTGTCCGCTATGGATGAGGGCAGCGACTGGCTGTTGTTCGATGCGGGCAATACGCGGCTGAAGTGGGCGCGCACCGAGGCCGATGTCATCGTTGAGTGCGGCGCAATGGACTGGTCCGCGCTGCAGCATGCCGGTTGGCAAGAGGCATTGCCGAGCACATCGCAAGGCCGCCGGGTTGCCTTGGCGCAGGTGCTTGCGCCGGAGCGTGCGGATGTTCTGCGTGATGCCTTGCTGGGTCGGTTTGGTCGCATCCGCGAAGTGCGCAGCGAGGCTTCCTGCGCGGGTTTGCGCTCGGCATATCGGCACAGTGAACGCTTGGGCGTGGATCGTTGGCTGGGCATGCTTGCAGCCTGGCGGCCAGGAGAGGCCTTACTGCTGGCCAATATCGGCACGGCGTTGACGCTGGACGCCGTGGATGCGCAGGGTCGCCACCTCGGTGGAGTCATTCTGGCGGGGTTGCAGGCCATGCAAAGTGGGCTTCTGAATGCCGCTCCGGGTTTGCAGCGCCTGATGGATGCTGACGCCGCCGAGTGCCGTCTGTGGGCCGATGATTCAGCCTCGGCGATTCGCTCCGCACCGGTGTTTGCGGCGACCGCCCTGATTGAACTGGCGGCACGCCGATTGCGATATGAGTCGGGCGCGCCGTTGCGATGTGTCCTCGCCGGAGGTGATGCCGCAGTCGTGCAGGCGCAGATGGAAATCAACTGTGAACTGCGTCGTGATCTGGTGCTGGAAGGGCTGTGGAAACGGGTTCGGATGCCGTAGCCTTCGGCTGCTACTATCCGCCCGAAACCGATATCTGATTCGCCTGAGCGCACTGAATGTTGCCAAGATTCCTGTTGTTTGCCCTGTTGCTGACCAATATCGGCGTGGGCATCTGGTGGTACCTGCAACCGCACTACCAGCCACGTATCCATGCCCAAGGCGAGCCTGCTGTGGCGATGCTGGAACTGCTCTCGGAGGCGGAACTGCGTCAGCAACCGCCCGTGCCCGAGGCAGAGCTGGCGACTGCACCCGAGCCCGCCATCGCATCGGTGCAATGGACCTGCGAGCGCATCGGACCCTTTCTGACGCAGGCCGATCTGCGTCGTGCGGTGAATGCGTTGACGCCCGTCGTGCAGCAGATCCAGTTCCAGGAAACCCGTGCTCTGGCCCGACGCGGCTACTGGGTTTTCCTTCCCGCACGATCCAATCGCGATGCCGCGCTGGCGGTTGCTCGGGAACTCGCTAGCAAGGGTTTGCGCGATTACTACGTGGTGACTTCCGGTGAGCGCGAGAACACCGTTTCGCTCGGCGTGTTTCGCGAACTCGACAACGCGCGAAAGCGGCTGGCGGAAGTGCAGGGTATGGGCTTCGCTGCCGAACTGGCCGAACGCAACGAGGATGTTCCGAACTACTGGATCGACATCGCCGTGAACCCGGGTTTTGTTTGGCGCGATCACCTCGGCGGCTACGCTGGCGTGAATGCGAGCACGCGCGCATGTGGTGGGCCTTGATTGGGCCGCACCCGGATCGAGGGCATTGATGTGGCATGCCAGCGTTACTGACACTACAATGCGCGCCTCGCCGCTTTAGCTCAGTTGGTAGAGCAACTGATTTGTAATCAGTAGGTCGTCCGTTCGAGTCGGACAAGCGGCACCAAATCCACACGTGACGAAGTTCGGGAGCGGCGCACGCGTGAGTATCGATGGCTTCGAGTCCCTGCTTGCCCTGTATCGCCTGAGTCTGAAGGACTCGCGTCAGCGTGTGCGGCGGCAATGGGACGTGCTCTCCGCCGCCGATGACGTGACGCAGGATCATGATCCGACGGTCAATGACCTGCGCAGCCTGCTGCACAAGCTGGCGGGTTCGGCAGGGTCCTATGGATTTGATGCCTTGGGTGATCACGCTCGCGCCTTGGAGCGTTACTGGATCGCGTGGCTGGCAAACAACCCACGACGGCGTCCGACCGTTGCCCAGGCGTGTCGCAGTCTGGACGCCAATTATCAGCGCCTGCTGAAGATGCTGGACGATGCAATCCAGATCGCCAGTCAGGCCTCCGAATCGCAGGAGTAGCGCATGCAGACCCTCAGTTTGATTGGCGCCCCAACCGACATCGGCGCCGGACATCGCGGCGCCTCCATGGGGCCTGAAGCCTTGCGTGTGGCGCGTCTTGCCGAGGCGTTACGCGCGCGTGGGCTGGCCGTCGAGGACCGTGGCAACCTTGCGGGTCCTTTCAATCCCTGGTTGCCGCCACAGGCGGGCTATCGGCATCTGGATGCCGTGGTGCGCTGGAATCAGGCCGTCATGCAGGCAGTCAGCGCGGAACTGGCGCTGGGAAATCTTCCGATCCTGCTGGGTGGCGATCATTGCCTCGCCATCGGTTCGATCACGGCGGTGGCACAGCACTGCCGAAATGCCAGCAAGAAGTTGCGAGTTCTATGGCTGGATGCGCATGCCGACTTCAATACCTCGGAGCTGACGCCTTCCGGCAACGTGCATGGCATGCCTGTTGCGTGCCTTTGCGGTTTCGGACCGCAGTCATTGACTGAACTGGGAGGCACGGTTCCTGCCATCACGCCGGAAATGGTGCGGCAGATCGGCATCCGCTCGGTGGACGAAGGCGAGCGACGCTTGGTCCATGACGTCGGGCTAGACATCTACGACATGCGTTACATCGACGAAGTCGGCATCAAGAAGGCGATGGAGGAGGCGTTGGACGGCGTGGATACCGACACGCATCTGCACGTCAGTTTCGATGTCGACTTCCTCGACCCAACCATTGCGCCGGGTGTGGGCACGACAGTGCGTGGTGGTCCCAACTATCGCGAGGCGCAACTGGTCATGGAGATGATCGCCGACACCGGTCGCGTCGCCTCGTTGGACATCGTCGAGCTGAATCCGGCCTTCGACAAGAAGAACCAGACGGCGCGCTTGGCCGTCGATCTGGTTGAGAGCCTGTTCGGCAAGTCGACCTTGATGCGCGATCAACGGCGCTGAGTCGTTTGAGCTTCGTGGGCGCAGGTTTCCGGCGCAGGTTTCCCAATTCGTCCAAGGCTGCGAAAATGCCGCGTTTGCAAGGTCCGCGCGCTGTTTTCATGCGCTTGGTTCGTCCGCTTGTTCCGAGTAACTCATGTCCCGAATCCGAGTTCTGACCGGCATCACCACCACAGGCACGCCCCATCTGGGCAACTATGTGGGTGCCATTCGTCCTGCCGTGCTGGCAAGTCGCGATCCCCGCGTTGACGCGTTCTACTTTCTGGCCGACTACCACGCACTGATCAAATGCGAAGANNGGTCTTGATCCGGCCCAGGTGTGCTTCTACCGGCAATCCGATATTCCCGAGATTCCTGAACTGACCTGGCTGTTGACCTGCGTCACCGGCAAAGGTCTGATGAATCGGGCGCACGCCTACAAGGCGGCGACCGATGCCAACGAGGCCGCCGGGGAAGATGCGGACGCGGGTGTCACCATGGGTCTGTTCAGCTATCCCGTGCTGATGGCCGCCGACATTCTCATGTTCAACGCGCATCGCGTGCCGGTCGGGCGCGATCAGATCCAGCACATCGAGATGGCGCGTGACATTGCGGCAAGGTTCAATCATCTGTTCGGGGTGGGCAAGCCGCTGTTCGTCTTGCCGGAAGCGCAGATCGAGGTCAGTGTGGCGACCTTGCCGGGACTCGATGGGCGCAAGATGTCGAAGAGCTACGACAACACGATTCCGCTGTTCCAGGGCGGCAGCAAAGCGCTGCGTGAGGCGATCTTCAAGATCGTTACCGACTCCCGTGTGCCCGGCGAAGCCAAAGACCCGGATAGCAGCGCCTTGATGGTGATTTTCGAAGCGTTTGCGAGTGCCGACGAGGCCGCGCGTTTGCGCACTGCGCTGCAGGAAGGACTGGGATGGGGAGAGGCCAAACAATGGGTGTTCGATTCGATTGACCGTGAACTGGCACCGATGCGGGCGCGCTACGAGGAGCTGATTGCCCAGCCGCAACACCTGGAAGCCGTCCTGGACGAAGGGGCCGCCAAAGCGCGGCGCACGGCGACACCGTTTCTCGCGGCCTTGCGTGAGTCCGTCGGGCTGCGGAAGTTCGGTTCTGCGCAGAGCGCAGACACCGTATCCAAAGCCGCCAAGCCGCAGCTGCCTGAGTTCAAGCAATTCCGTGAGTCGGATGGCAAGTTCCGCTTCAAGTTGCTGGATGAGCAAGGGACGGTACTTCTGCAGAGCCACGCGTTTGACAGTCCGAAGCAGATCGGTCAGTTGATTGCGGCGTGGCGAACGACCGCTCAGCTCAGTCAGGATGATCTGCAACAGATCGACGCTGCGGCAGATCACGCGGCGGTACTTGGTGCCTTGCAGCGTCTGATCGCCGCCCAAGGCGAGTGAGACAAGTGAGTCTGACGTGTCTTTGCTGAGTATTTCGCTGCGCACATCGGGTCGCGCGGATGCAGACCTGCGCGATCATGCCTTGGGTGTGGTCGGGTTTGATGCGGACGCCGAGATCGCCGACCGTTGCTCGGACGCAGCGGTATTGCCTTTCCCGCTGCTCGCGAGCTCCCTGAGGGCTTCCGGCCCCGTCTGCGAGGTTTGGCGTGCGTCCGGCAGCGTTGAGCGGGGGCGCCACGGTGCCATCCGCTACACCCGCAGTGAAGCCTTCCTGTGGGGGCGGCTGGTGCTCGATGAAACCGAGTTCGCCGATGACATGGCGAATGTCGCCCAGGCCGCCTATGCCTGCATGCGGGACTTTGTTGCGGAGTGCGGATATCCGCATCTGTTGCGCGTGTGGAACTACTTCGGAGCAATTACGCAGGGCGAGGGTGACGACGAGCGCTACAAGCAATTTTGTGTCGGTCGCGCGCGCAGCTTTCTGCCGAGTGCGGAGGGCTTTCCCGCAGCAACCGCCATCGGCTTCCCAGCTCCGCGACAGCGCTTCCACTTGCTTTGGCTGGCGGGAAAGCGACCTGGAATGCCGATCGAAAATCCTCGTCAGATCAGCGCTTACCACTACCCACCGCAGTACGGTCCGCAGTCACCGGGTTTCGCGCGCGCGACCTTGCTTTGCGACCACGGGGCGCCGATGCTTTTGATCTCCGGCACGGCGGCGGTGGTCGGTCATGCCTCCTGTCATCAAGGCGACTTGCAAGCACAACTGGATGAGACCGCGCGAAATCTGGAGACCCTGCTTGAAACTGCCCGGGTCACTGCGCCTGGACTGCCTCCGCGATTCGGGGCAGGAAGTCTCTTCCGCGTGTATCTCCGTGACCCCACCATGCGCGCCGTAGTCGAGCAGTTCCTCTCGGCGCGCTGGCCAGAGGTGCAGTGGACTCTCCTGCATGCCGAGGTCTGTCGATCCGAATTACTGGTCGAAATGGATGGTGTGCATGGCGTGGAGTTGGCCCAGGGGTCGTTGCAGCCGATGTCCTCCGGGCGGTAGTGCCGCTTCCGTTGGCAGGCTTCTTGGTGCCTGATGGCGTTCTCTGACACTCGTGAAGCTGCGAACGCACGCGCAGTTTTGCGCATCCCTTGGCGTTAAAGTGAAAAAACGTTACAAGACGGTCTGTCATCTGTCGCGACGTTTCTTGGGGGGTGCCATGCGCACGATTGGGTTTTACAGGCTGGCCGGGTTCGTGCTGGTTGCATTGATGGCGATGAAGGCGCGTCCTGCCGTCGCCGTCGACGAGATTTTTGCGGACTCATTTGAGCCGCCATTCAACATTCCTGCCTCGGACGCCGAAGCCGCGCGCTTCCTGAATCAGGCGACGTTCGGAGCCACGGCTGCGGACATCGCCAGCCTCCGCAGCGCCGGAATATTCAACTGGATGAACAACCAGATGGCGGCGCCTGCGACCTTGTCGCGAGTCTGGATGGAAGCCTATACCGCCGCGCTGACGACCGGCTCGGTCAGTCAGGATGATCGCCTGCATCGGTGGTTCAACACCGCTGTCACCGCGCCGGATCAGCTCAGGCAACGTGTGGCCTGGGCCTTGTCGCAGATCATCGTCGCTTCGGATCGCGACGGAAGCCTCAGTGGCGAAGTCATCATGATGACCGAGTGGAACGACCTGCTGGTGCGCAATGCGCTCGGCAACTATCGCACCCTGCTGCAGGAAGTGACCTACAGCCCGATGATGGCGCGTTATCTCACCTATCTGCGCAACCGCAAGTTCGAGCTCAATCGAAGTGGTTCGACGTTCACGGCTGGCAACAATGGTACGCAACCCGACGAGAACTACGCGCGCGAAGTCATGCAGTTGTTCTCCATCGGTCTGCTGGTTCGCGGTGACGATTTCTATACGACCTATCCGGATCCGGGCAATGCGGGTGCGTTGCGCGCCACCTACACGGAAACGGACATCACCGAACTGGCGCGCGTTTTGACTGGGCTTTCGTATCAGTGCACACAGGGCAACAGCACGGTGGGTGGCGTGACCTTGTCGCGCAACTGCGGCGCCAACAACACAGCCTGTACCGGTATCGAATGCCGATTCACCAATACGGGCACCTTGTTTTCGGCCACACCGGGCAGTGACAGCGCCAGTCGAGGCTTGGTGCATCCTGACCGCTACAAGCCGCTGGTGTGTTATCCGCGCTACAACGACAACGGTCGCGATACCTCTGGCGCGGAATTGGAGACGGACAGCGTTTCCTTCAACCTGCCGCCGGGCACGCCCGCGCCGACCAAGCAGATCAGTCTCGGCACCTCAGGCGCGGATAGCAGCATCGCCTTCCCGCCGAGTTATCTCGATAGCGTGCCCCTGAATTGTCACGCCACCGGAACCACCCTGACGCCCACTCAGCAGCAGGCCTGCATCGACTATTGCGAAGGCAACATCGACGATGCGCTCGACCTGTTGTTCAACCATCCCAATCTTCCGGTGATGGTGTCTCGCCAACTAATCCAGCGCTTGGTCACTTCCAACCCTACGCCCGGCTACGTGCAGCGCGTGGCAGTAGTGTTTGCCAACAATGGCAGCGGCGTGCGCGGTGATCTGAAGGCAACGGTTCGCGCCATCCTGATGGATGCGGAGGCGCGGCGACCTTTGACCGACCCGGCTTTCGATCCGAACTTCGGCAAGACGCGCGAGCCCTTGTTGAAACTGGTGGCGATGTGGCGTCACTTCGGTGCGATTTCGGGCGATACCGC
>DEHW01000021.1 GCA_002352135.1 Lysobacterales bacterium UBA2790 | reverse complement strand
CTCGCCATCAGCGCCGCCGCGCTGATCGTCACCTTGAGCATGGGCGTACGGCAGAGCTTCGGCTTGTTGATGCAGCCGATTGGCCGTGAGCTGGGTATTGCGCGGGAGTCGTTTGGTTTTGCCATCGCGGTGCAGAACCTGTTGTTCGGTTTGGCGCAGCCCTTCATTGGCGGACTGTCAGATCGCTTTGGTACGCGACCGACCTTGATGGTCGGTGCTTCGGTCTACGCGATTGGCCTGGCGGCCGCCGCGCTGTCAACTGACAGCCACAGCCTGATGGCTTCGCTGGGGCTGCTGGTTGGACTGGCGCTGAGTGCCACCACCTTCGTAGTCGTGTTGAGTGCGGTCGGGCGCATTGCCAGTCCCGAGCAACGCAGTGTCGCCTTCGGCATCGTCACCGCCGGTGGCTCGTTGGGTCAGTTTGCCGTGGTGCCGCTATCGCAGGCACTCATTTCAACCTTGCAGTGGCGCGGTGCGTTGTGGGCGCTGTGCGCGCTGATTCTGGTCATCGTGCTGGCTGCGTTTGGCCTGCCCGGTCGGCAGCGCAAGGACGGTCAGAACGCGTTACGTCCGCCCGAAGACGCGTTGACGCTTGGATGCGCCCTGCGCATGGCGAGCCGGCACCGGCACTACTGGCTGTTGAATGGCGGATTTTTCGTCTGCGGGTTCCATGTCGCCTTTGTCGGCACGCACCTGCCCGCCTTTCTTGTCGATCAGGGACTCGATGCGCACATCGGTGCGTGGTCACTCGCACTGATCGGCCTGTTCAATATCTTCGGCAGCTATCTGTTCGGCCTGTGGGGCGGCCGTCATTCAAGGCCATGGCTGCTGAGTTTTCTGTACGCCAGTCGCGGCATTGCCATGGTGATTTTTCTGGCCATGCCACTCAGTCCGCTCACGGCTCTGGCCTTTGCCGCAACCTTTGGATTTCTGTGGTTGGGCACGGTGCCGCTGACCAGCGGCGCGGTCGCATCGATGTTCGGCATGAGCCAGCTTTCGACGCTTTACGGCATCGTCTTTCTCAGCCACCAGGTCGGCGCGTTTCTGGGGGCCTGGTGGGCCGGTCGTTTGTTCGATCAGACCGGCAGCTACCAAGTGATCTGGGTGATCAGCATCGGCTTGGCCGTGCTGGCTTCGATGCTCAGCGCGATGACCCGCGATCAGAGCGCGCTGGCTTCGCGACGACTCTGCGCAGAGACGGTGCCATGAACCGCAGAAGATGGCTGCTCGGCCTGATCGTTTTGTTGCTCGCCGGCTTGATCGGCTGGCTGTGGGCGCGCTACGGCAGTGAGGTTTTTCTCAACAGCGTGAACGCACTGATGTGCGCCTGAGTCGCTGCATTCAGCGTGAGCCAAGCAGACGCCGATGATCGACCAGGATGCAGCGGTCCTGCACCACGTCGATTCCCTCCGCGCGCAAACGCTCGGCAAACTCCTCATTGCGAATACCCAATTGCAGCCAGACCAGTGCGGGCTTGGCGGCAAGGATGTCATCCAGATGCGGTAGCAGATCACCGCTACGGCGGAACACATTCAGAATGTCGATGTGTCCGGGAATGTCCCGAACCCGTCGATACACCGCTTCACCAAGAATGCGCTGGGCTTCAGGGTAGTAGACCGGCACGGGCAGAACGCTGTAGCCCACTTGCTGAAGGTAGCGCGGCACATCAAAGGCTGGCTGGCCCGCCGCCACCTCGGTCTTGATGCCAAGCACGGCAATGCGGCTCGCTTGCGCCAAGCGCTCACCCAACCATGCGTCATCACCCGTCAGCGGATGCATCGGAACTCCTCCCTTCTGCCCGCACGTCCTTGCGTGCGGCATCTTTCGATTCTGCACCGGAATCTGTGTAGCGCATGTCGTTCATTCGTCCAGTGGCGCACTCCACAGTCTGTTCGTTGTTCGCCGCAAGGACGTTGGCAATGAAACACCCGTGGAATCCAGTCGAAAGCTCAACATCCCCGTGTCTGTCGTGTTGAAGACTTGCGCACCTTCAGCGGACCAGGCCGAAACGACCTCGGCGCGCGGATGCTGGAAGCGATTGAGATGCCCCGCCGACACAATGGCCAGCATCGGATTCACGGCCTGCACAAAGCCAGCCGAAGACGACGACGCACTGCCATGGTGCGGCACCAGAATCACCTCCGACTGCAGACTATCGGCGTACTCGCGCAACAGACGCGATTCGATCTGTGCCGAGATGTCACCCGGCAGCAACAGCGCTGTATCGCCGACCCGGACCTGCAGGACGCAGGAGCTCTCGTTGCGCAGGTACGGAAAGTGCTCTGGCGGGTGCAGGATGGCGAACTCCACGCCATCCCATTGCCATGCTTCACCACGCTGGCAGGCCCGCGCCCGCGGCATTTGCTGCGTCGCGGAACTACTCAAATCGGCAGGAAACGCGCGCAACACCGCGTGCATACCACCGGCATGATCGGCATCGCCATGTGACACCAACAGCCGATCCAGATCCTTGATTCCCAGGGCACGCATCGCAGGCACCACCGCGGCTTCGCCCATGTCGAGTCCACTGCCAAATCGCGGTCCAGTGTCATACAGCAAGCTGTGGTTTGCGGTACGCAGCAGCACCGCAAGACCTTGCCCCACGTCCAGCACGTGGACGTCGAGACTACCCAATTCAGGCTTGTCGATTCTCGGCCAGAACAGCGGCAACAGCAGTATTCCACCCAACGCCTTGCCGGGGACACCTCGCGGCAGCAGCAGGATCGCTGCGCCGAGCAGCGCCAACAGCAAACTGATCCGATCCGGCTCTGGCAAGAACAGGCGTGCCATCGGCCAGCTCGGCGAATCGGCCAGCCACTGCATCGGCGTATTCATGGCCCAAGCAGCGAGCGACAACAAGGGTTCTGCCAGCCATGCCTGCTGTGCAAGCAAAGCAGCGCTTGCCACCAAATCGAGCGGCACCACCACCAAGGTGACCCAGGGCACCGCCAGCAGATTGACCGCAAAGCCGAGCAGCGAGGCTTGACCAAAAAACCACACAGTCAAGGGCAACAGCGCCAGACTGGCGACCCATTGCACCTGCAGCCACTGCTGCCAGCGCGGCGTCGCACGCTCGCTGCCAGGCAGACACCAGAGCAACCAGGCCACGCCCGCAAACGACAGCCAGAATCCTGCGCCGAGTATGCCCAGCGGATCGAATAGCAGTAGCGCCAGAACGGCGATTCCGTAGGCTTGCCAGGTCGACTGGGCTCGTCGTGCAAGGACGGCCAGCACCACGGCGGCCAGCATTGCCACGGTACGCAAGGTCGGCAATCCGAATCCGGCCAGCGCGGCATAGCCAGACGCGCCACCCAATGCCGCCAAGGCCGCACTGATCGGCACGGGCAAACGCAAACCCAGACCCGGCAGCAAGCGATACAGCAGCCGCACCAGCAGAGCTGCAAATCCCGCCACCAGCCCGACATGCAAACCGGAAATGGCGATCAGGTGACTGAGTCCAGTTGCCCGCAGCACCTCCCAATCCTGTTCGTCGAGTCCGCGCGTATCCGCGACCGCCAACGCACGCAGGTAGCGCGACTCGCGATGCAGCGGCCCGCTGCCGCCCATCGTGGCCCAGATGGTCGCCGCCAGATCGGCACGCACGGCATCGATACCTGCCGCGCCCTGCAATTCGTGATTTTCTGGCGACTCCCGCACATAGCCCGTCGCCGCCAAACCGCGTTGCAAGGCCCAACGTTCAAAATCGAACCCACCGGGATTGCGCACCCCACGCGGCGGTTTCAGGCGCAACAGGAGTTGCCACTCACTTCCTGCGTCGATGCCCTCGTTGCTGCGATACCACGCCA
>DEHW01000117.1 GCA_002352135.1 Lysobacterales bacterium UBA2790 | reverse complement strand
GCTCAGGCGCAGGTGGCGTTCGGCCATGACGGACCAGCGTTCGAGTTCGAATTCGTTGTCGAACAGGGGTTCGGGAAAGGCTTGTCCCCAAGGGCCGCCTGCGCGCAGGGCTTCGGCTTGGTTCAGACTGATGTCTTCGGCGCGCAGGGGGCCGTCGGTCCAGATGGTGGCTTGCAGCTGTTCTGGGCTGAGCCATTCGCTGGCGAGCTGCTCGAAGGCGTTGACCAGTTCGGGCAGGCGTTCGCCGTCCACGCTGAGGCCTGCGGCCATGGCGTGGCCACCGTAGCGTTTCAGCAGGCCGGGATGGCGGGTGTCGAGGGCAACCAGACAGTCGCGCAGGTGAAAGCCGGGAATCGAACGGCCCGAGCCTTTCCATTCGCCGCTGCCGTCTTCGGCGGGCGCGCAGGCGATGATCGGGCGATGCAGGCGTTCCTTGAGTTTGGAGGCGACCAGACCGATCACGCCGCTATGCCAGTCGGCATCGTGCAGCACCAGTCCTGCCGGTACATGGGAGCCATCGAGACTGGGCAGGCGCGCTTCCAGCAGGGCTTCGGCCTGATCGACCATGGCCTGCTGCAGATCGCGGCGTTCGTGGTTGATGCTGTTGAGCCGATGCGCGAAGGCATCGGCGCGGGTCGGGTCGTCGCAGAGCAGGCATTCGATGCCGAGTGCCATGTCTTCCAGTCGGCCTGCGGCATTGATGCGCGGACCTATGGCAAAGCCCAGATCGGCGGCGGTGGCGCGACGCGGATCGCGCCCGGCCGCACGAAACAAGGCCAACACACCGTGCTGGGCGCGTTCGTCTCGAATGCGTTGCAGACCTGCGCGAACCAGGCGGCGGTTATTGGCATCCAGTGCGACCAGATCAGCCACGGTGCCGATGGCGACCAGATCCAGCAGACAGGACAAGTCCACCTGACCCTGCGGCGATCCGAGTTCGCGCAGGCGCGCACGCAGGGCGACCAGCAGGTAGAACACCACGCCGACTCCGGCCAGCGCTTTGCTGGGAAAGGCATCGCCGTGCCGGTTCGGGTTGACGATGGCGACGGCGTCGGGAAGCGTCTCGGCAGGCAGGTGGTGATCGGTGACCAACACCTCGATACCACGCGCTTTGGCGGCGTCGACGCCCGCCAAGGCCGCGACACCGTTATCGACCGTGAGGATGACATTCGGCGCGGGATCCAGGCTGTCGACCAAGGCGGGCGACAGGCCATAGCCGTGCAGGAAGCGATTCGGCACGCGGTAATCGACGCGTTGAAAACCGAGCAGGCGCAGGCCGCGTACCGCGACGGCGGTGCCGGTGGCACCGTCAGCGTCGAAGTCGCCGACCACGGTGATATGCGCTTGTGCTTCCCGCCAGCGCAACAGGTGTTCGCAGGCGCGATCCAGATCGCCCAGCGTGGGCGGCAGCAGATGCGCCAGACGCAGGTCGATGTCCTGCGCGTCGTGTACGCCGCGTGCGGCATAGATGCGTCGCAGTACCGTCGAGAGCTGTGACTCGTGCAGGATCGGCGCGTCGGGCAGCGCACGCCGCTGGATGCGTGGACTCACGCCCAGTCGCGCGGCGGTCGCCGCCAGAAGCGCAAGGCGTGAGAGCGTCGATAGATCCAGGCGTGACTGTCGGCAAAATCGACGGTCAGCGCGTGCAACTTGCCTGCCTGAACGCGTTTCAGCAGCGGCGCAAACACGGACGATTCCAGCGCGGCCAGATCGCGTGCGCCGCGCAGATCAATGGCGCAATCATCGAGCGCCTCCGGCAGTACGTCGCTATCGATCAGCTTGACCTCGATACCGGACAACTGCGCCAGCGCGCAGGCATGGGGTTCGTGCGAGAACAGCGTCGCCACACCCGAAATGACTTCATCCGGCAAGGCACCGGCACCCCAGAACCACAGCGAATTGGCGGGCACTTTGCCTGCCTTGACGCGTGCCTGATTGACCGGATGGTTGTGCAGGATCACCTGCGCTTCGTTCAACAGGGCACGCCAGCGCTTGCCTTCCTCGCCCTGCGGCAGGTGCTCGGCGAGATCCGTGCCGATGGCATCTTCTGGCGCAACGAATCGCGGCAGACGCAGTTGGGTCTGCAATTGCAGATACCAACGCTGGGTGTTGGCAGCCGTCAGCGGCATGCCAACCTCACCAAACAGCGGTTGCAGCGCCTCGACGAGCGCGCGGGATTCCTCGTTGCGCAGTCCCAGTTCGCCGACCGCCATCAGCCGCACACCGTTCATTTCCGGCTGCACAAAGGCCGGATCGGCGCGCAGCCAAAGGTGTGATCCCGCGTCGTCAAAGTCGAACTGACGCGCCAGCGCGGCGGCGGGCAAGCCGAGCGGCATCACGTCGAAAATGCGCGTCAGTTGACCCAACTCGCCGGATTCGGTGGCTTCCAGCGCATCACCACGCGCCAGGATGCGCTGCAGACTGGGCGCTGCATCCAGCGCGCCGCGCAAACGCTTGCGCGCCGGTAACAGCAGGATGCAGCCGACGCCGCTCATGCGTCGTAACGCACCGCGACGATTTCGTAGTTGCGCTCGCCACCCGGTGCCGTGATGGTGATGGGATCGCCTTCGCGCTTGCCGATCAGCGCACGCGCAATCGGCGCAGACACCGAAATCAGACCCTGTTTGATGTCCGATTCCAGGTCACCGACGATCTGGTAGGTGACTTCATCGCCGGTATCCACGTCGGACAATTCCACGATGGCACCGAACACGATTTTGTCGCCGGGATTCAACTTGCTGGTGTCGATGACATGGGCGTGCGAAAGCGCACCTTCCAGCTCCTTGATGCGTCCCTCGATGAAGCCCTGCTGTTCCCGCGCTGCGTGGTATTCGGCGTTTTCTTTCAGGTCGCCGTGGGCACGGGCTTCGGCGATGGCCGCAATCACCGCCGGTCGCTTGACCGACTTCAGGTGCTCCAGCTCTTCGCGCAGGCGCTGCGATCCTTTCAGCGTCAATGGCGCTCGCATGTGTTCAACTCCTCAGGCACGCAATTCAGCGTGCAATTCCTGCAATGACAAAACACCGCCCGTGCCGCGATAGGGCAAGGAATGCACCAATGCGCGGGCACCAGAGACGGTCGTGGAATAAGTCACCCGGTGCTGCAGTGCCTCGCGACGGATCGAGAACGAGTCCGCAATGGCCTGCCGCCCCTCGGTGGTGTTGACGATATACACGATTTCGCCGTTCTTGATGAGATCCACCACGTGCGGACGGCCTTCGGCGACCTTGTTGACCTGCTCGCAGGGCAGGCCATTGGCCAGCAGAAAAGCCTGAGTTCCGGTGGTGGCAATCAAGCTGAAACCACGCTCCAGCATGGTTTTCGCCACCGGCAGCAAGCGCTCCTTGTCCTGATCACGCACCGACACGAAGGCCTTGCCGAGCGGTGGCACCTTGATGGCGGCCGCTTCCTGCGCGCGGGCAAACGCGGCACCGAAATCGCGCCCCACGCCCATGACCTCGCCAGTAGAACGCATCTCCGGGCCGAGGATCGGGTCGACGTTCTGGAACTTGGCGAACGGGAAGATGGCTTCCTTCACCGCGTAGTACGAGGGCACGATTTCATGCTCGGCATGCTGCTGCGCCAGCGTCTGCCCGACCATGCAGCGCGCCG
>DEHW01000162.1 GCA_002352135.1 Lysobacterales bacterium UBA2790 | reverse complement strand
CTGGGGCAACGTGGCGGCAAGACGTGTCAGTTGCCGCCCGCGTTGACTCACTGGGCGCTCATGCAGGTCGAGCCAACGGACAGCAACCGCGAGCTGGCGCAGACACTGAGTTTGTTGGATCGCCTTGGCGCGGATGCCGACACGGTGGTGGCGGCGGTCTTTTTCACCTGTGCGCAGAACAATTGGATGGTGCCCACGCTGCCTTCCAGCGCTGCGGTGAGCATGCTGTTGCAGGGACAAGCTGAAGCGGAGAAGGTCTGGCCGATCTACCACGAGCGCGGCGGTAAGACGGGGGCCGAGGGCTTGCGACGCCTGCTGTTGGCGATCATCCGTGATTTGCGGGTCGTGCTGATTCTGTTGGCTCGCCAATTGGCGCGCATGCGTGCTGCGACCACGTTGCCAGAAGACGCGCGGCGCGCTCTGGCGCAGCTGTCGGCGGATATCCATGCGCCGCTTGCCAATCGACTGGGTATCTGGCAATTGAAGTGGGAGCTGGAGGATCTGGCTTTCCGCTATTTGCAACCCGATACCTATCGACGCATCGCCAGCCTGCTGGATGAGAAGCGCGGTGATCGCGAAGGGTTCATCGAAGAGGCCAAGGCACGTCTGCGTGAAGCCTTGCAGAACGCCGGGATTCGTGGCGATGTTGCGGGTCGTCCGAAACATATCTTCAGTATCTGGAAGAAGATGCAGCGAAAGGACGTGCCTTTCAGTGATCTGTACGACATCCGTGCGGTGCGTGTGCTGGTGGAAGATGTTGCGACGTGCTACGCCGCATTGGGCGTGGCGCACAGTCTGTGGTCACCAATCCCCAGCGAATTTGACGATTACATCGCCAATCCCAAAGGCAACAACTACCAGTCCTTGCACACCGCGGTCATCGGTCCGCAAGGCAAGACGCTGGAAATCCAGATCCGCACGCACGACATGCATGCACATGCCGAGCTCGGCGTGGCGGCGCATTGGCGCTACAAGGAAGGCGGCAGCGGGGATGCCGAGTTCGAGCGCAAGATCGCCTGGATGCGGCAATTGCTGGATGGCAAGGATGGTGAGGACGACACGGCCTTGCTGGCCGGATTGTCGACTGAGCTGATCGAGGATCGGGTCTACGTGCTGACGCCGCAGGGGCAGGTCATCGACTTGCCGAAAGGCGGCACCGTGCTGGACTTCGCTTACCACGTTCACACCGAGGTCGGGCATCGTTGCCAGGGTGCCAAGGTCAACGGTCGCATCGTCCCGCTAAGCCATCAGCCCAGCTCGGGTGATCGCATTGAAATTCTCACTGGCAAGGTTTCCGAGCCGCGTCGAGACTGGCTGATGGCGGGCTCGGGCTTTCTGGCCTCGGCGCGCGCGCGCGACAAGGTGCGGGCGTATTTCCACAAGCTGGATCAGGCGCGCAATCTGCAGGCAGGCAAAGATCTGCTGGAGCGCGAGTTGAAGCGGCTTGCGCTACACCAACTGGACCTGTCGCTGGCCTTGCCGAAACTGCGCCTGCAGCGTGTTGAGGAGTTGTACCTGGCGGTCGCATTGGGTGACTTCAGCCCCAGTCAGGTCGCTCGCGCCTTGCATGAAGTCACCTCGCCCAAGCTTGAAGCCGAAGCCCGTCCAGCGCCGACCTTTTCGGCCAAACCGCCAAAGCCGGATCGGGGCTTCACCATCGAGGGCGTCGGCAACTTGTTGACGCAACTCGCGCGTTGCTGCCAGCCGGTTGCCGGTGACCTGATCGTCGGTTATCTCACCCAAGGCCGTGGGGTCAGCGTGCATCGGCAGGACTGTGAAGAAATGCAGCACCTCGCCGCGCGTCATCCCGAGCGGGTGCTGCCTGTGGAATGGGGCCGCAAGGGTGCGCAGAGCTACCAGGTCGATGTCCTGGTGCGCGGCTTTGATCGCAAGTGGCTGTTGAAGGATCTGACCAACGTGATCGGCGTCGCCAACGCACACATTCTGGGTGTCAACAGTCGAATGGACGATGCGTCCGGGCGTGTCGAGTTGCGCTTCACCCTGAAGGTGAACGACTTCCAGCAGCTGGGCGATCTGCTCGGCAAGATGTCCGCCGTGCCTGGTGTCAACGAGGCACGACGGACGCATTGATCAGCGAGCAAGAATTCCGACGCTCAGGTAGAAGCCGATGGGCGGCGGGCTGGGTTGCCGAAGTCTTCACTCGTGCTGACACGCTGCGCGAGCGTGCCCGGCGGATGCGTGAACCAGCCCGGATCGCGATAGTCGTCCGCGGCCAGATCGTCGCGCACCTTCACCACGTTGAACATGCCACCCATTTCGAGATTTCCGAATGGCCCCTTGCCCATCATCATCGGTAGCGTGTTGGCCGGTCCGGGCATGTGGCCGCTGTCGGTATGGTTCTGATGCTCGGCCATGCCGTGTTCGCCCATGGGCATGTAGTCGGGCAGCAATCGCTGCAGTCGTTGTTCCAGCCCCTGTTGCTGAACACCCAGTGGGTTGGCGATGTGGTGTCCCATTGCATTCATGGTGTGGTGCGACATGTGGCAGTGGAACGCCCAGTCGCCAGGAACCGCGATGAACTCGATGTCGCGACATTGCCCGACGCCGACAATCTCTGTGACTTCGCGTCGCCATTGGCTGCGCGGCCAGCGTCCGCCATCACTGCCGGTGACCTCGAACTGCACGCCATGCAGATGGATCGGATGGTTCCACATCGACACATTGGCGACGCGGATTCGCACACGCTGACCGCTGGTCGCGACCAAGGCTTGCACGGCGGGAAAAACTTTCGAGTTCATCGTCCACAGATCGAAGTCGGTCATCACCGAGGGATCGGGCCGCGAGGTGCCCGGATGCAGCGCCCAGTTGTGCAGCATCACGGCGTAGTCGCGTTGAATGGGTTCCGGCTCGCCTTCGCGCGGGTGGATGATGATGAAGCCCATCATGCCCATCGCGATCTGGGTCATCTCATCCGCATGCGGGTGATACATGTGGGTACCATGCTGCCGCAGAGTGAATTCGTAAGCCCAGGTCTCACCGGGCGCGATGGGTGCTTGGGTCAGTCCACTGACGCCGTCCATTCCATTTGGCAGCAGCAGCCCGTGCCAATGCACGCTGGTGTGCTCGGGCAGACGGTTGGTGACCAGAATGCGAATGCGGTCGCCCTCGATGGCTTCGATGGTTGGGCCAGGCGTGGAGCCGTTGTAGCCCCAGACGGTGGCGCGTGAGCCCGGTGCGAATTCATGCTCGAACTGCTCGGCCACCAGATGGAATTCCTTGACACCGTCCACTAGCCGATACGGCAAGCTCCAGCCATTCGGTGTATGGACCGGTATGTGGGGAAAGCGCGGTGGTGCGTCGGGCTGATCAGCAAGCGCGGGCTTGCTCAGACTGGGCAACAGTCCGCCGAGCAGGAGCCCGCTGCCGGTGCCGGTCAACCATTGGCGTCGATCAATCTTCATGGTGGTGATGTCCTGTGTGCGCATCAGATGTCGGCTTGTCCATTGCTGCGGGTTGGGTGTGATGGTGGCGGTGGTCCATCGGGGCGGAGGGCATGCTGTTTCCGCCGAGCTGCAACAGCGCTGCGAGGTCCACGGTCGCCGAAGGGGGTCGCGTGTCGGGCAAGTCCGTGCCGAGCGTTGCGCTCAATTCGGCCAAGGTTTGCCAGTACGCAGACACTGTCGCGACATAGGCCTGCGCGGCTTCGAATTGCTCGCGTCGGGTGCGCAGCAGATCGAAGACACTGATCAGCATGAAATTCTGTCGCTTCTGCTGCTCTGAAACGGCGAGCGCCAGTGCGGGCAACAACGTGTTCTCGTACTGCCGAATCTGCGCCGTCAGCGCGCTCAGGCGTTCGTGCTGCATCGCCACCTGGTGCATGACTTGCTGCTCGGTCGCCTGCAGCGTGGTAGCGGCGGCCTGCAGACGCCAGTGCGCGCGTTGCCGACGGGACTGGCCCTGGTCGAACAGCGGGATTTGCCACTGCAGTCCGATGGCGTTGTCGGCGGCTTCTTCCCCTCGCGACTCGTGTTCGGCCTCCAGTGCAAGCTCACCGATCCAGGCGTTGCGCTGCGCCCACTGCAATTCTGCTTCGCGCTGCTGATGCGTGTCTCGCGCGGTTTGCAGCGAGGGGGCGAACTTCTTGGCGAGCGCCTGCAGTGGCGCGAGATCGGGCGTTGCTTCGGGAATCCCGAGTGCGTCATTCGGCAATCGGACCTCGTGATCCGCAAGGCCGAGCTGCATCAGCAGTTCGTGTTGGCGCTGAACTGCGACTTGGTGAGCCTCGATTTGCGCTAGCGCTGCGCGTGCCGCATCGGCGCGGTACATGGCCAGATCAACCGGCTCCAGATTGCCGGCCTGATGGAAGCGCAGCGCCAGATCGAAGGACAGTTGCGCCGCTTCGGCGAGCAGTTCCGAAGCCTCGGCGGCCGACTGCGCGCCCATCCAGCCGAACCATGCCGCGTCGGTTGCGGACAGCGTGTGCGCGACCTGCGCGAGCAGGGCGTGACGCGCTTGCTCGCGTTCGCGCTCACTCAGGCGCGTGCGTTGCGGCAGCAGGAGCAGATCGGTGATGCCCAGGGACAGACTCCATTGCGTGCCATTCCAGTCGCCATCCTGGCGATGTCGAAGCCAGGTCAATGTTGGATTGCCGGGCCGACGCGCATCGCGCCACTCGGTTTCCGAGATGCCCAGATCGACGATGGCCTGACGCAGTTGCGGGTCGTTGAACAGGGCCAGGGCGCGGGCAGAGGCGAGATCAGGTAGCTCGCTCACCTCGGCCTGCATTGCATCGGCGGGGTCGGGCAGATGGATGGCAATGGACGGATGTCGTTCGGACAGGTCGGCGCGGAGCGGGGCAATGGCCTCCTGTGTGCTGGGTAGGTGTGTGCAGCCACTCAAGCCAAGCAGGGTGAGTGCGCCAAGGCGACGCGCACGCATCGCCCAAGGCGTGTTACGGGAAGAAACGATCATGGAAAACCCTCGGATCGCGCCCGACGCCAAAGCGCGATGCGCAGGCGTTGGGCGGAGACAGCGTCACTACGGCAAGCCGCAGTGCCTCTTGGCCGGTGGCAACACCGGCGGGCGATCAGGCTCGGGCGATGGGTGGTCGCAGTCGGCGCTCGACGAGGCGCGGAAAAACGAAGCTCTGCAGACGAGGCCGAATTCCTTGCGGACGCAATTCGGGCAGGCTGATTGGTTTCAAATCGATCAAGGCCAGACTGACGGCTTGGCAATGGCAGATGTCGGATCCCGAGTGATCGCAGTCATGCCGAGGCACAGAATGGCCGATATCCGGCGCTGGGTGCGCGCTCTTGGCGTGGTGCATGGGGCAGGGCGTTGGCGCTTCCGTCGCGATCACTGTGCCGCGGTATGACGACGACGGTGTCGTGGCGACACCGCAGGGCGCGCGCAGCAGACCGCCGAGCATCGCGCTCATCAGTAGCAGATTCAGCAGGGACGACAGCGTGATTCGCATGACCGCAGTGTAGCGCTCCCAATTGACCCACCGCATTGGACAAGCGGCTGTCCTGCGACCAGGCTCGTACCACGAAGTTCACCCGTCAGCGGATGTGCTGCGAGACAATGCGCGGCCTGCTACTGGATCACTACGCCCTCGCCATGCTGTCGTCACCTGCGCATGACCTGCTCCGCCGCGTATTCGGCTTCAACGCCTTTCGTGGGCCGCAGCAGCAGATCATCGAACAACTCTGCGCGGGACAGGATTGCCTGGTATTGATGCCAACCGGAGGCGGCAAGTCGCTGTGTTATCAGATCCCGGCGCTGCTGCGCGATGGCGTGGGCATCGTGGTTTCGCCGCTGATCGCCTTGATGCAGGATCAGGTCGAAGCGCTGAAGCAGCTCGGCGTGCGTGCTGCGTATCTCAACTCCAGCCTGAGCGCCGAGGACGCCGCCAACGTCGAGCAGCAATTGATGCGCGC
>DEHW01000048.1 GCA_002352135.1 Lysobacterales bacterium UBA2790 | reverse complement strand
TGGATCAGGCTCATCACGGCAGCCGCACGCTTGCCGGTGCGTAGCGAGCCGACGTAGAGCCAATTCGCCCGCCCAAGGGCAATCGGCCGGATCTGGTTCTCGATCCAGTTGTTGTCGATGGGTACCTGCCCATCGTCGAGGTAGCGGGTCAGCGCTGCCCAGCGCTTGAGGCTGTAATCGAGGGCTTTGGCGGTGGCGCTGCCGTCGGTGATTTTCTACCGGGTCAGCCGCATCCATTCGTGAAGGGCATCGGCGATGGGTTTGGCACGAACTTGCCGAATCTGCTGGCGCGATTCGGCATCGAGCGCCTTCACGTCCCGTTCGATCTCGTAGAGCTGACCGATGTATTCTAGCGCCGCGCCAGCCACCTGGTTGGTGGCATTGTGCTGCAAGTCGAAGAAGTTCCGACGCGCATGGGCCATGCAGCCTGCCTCAAGAATGCCCCCGGCAAAGCTGGCCTTGTAGTCCGCGTAGTCGTCGCAGACAAGCGTGCCTTTCCACGTGCCCAGGAAGGTGCGGGCATGTTCGCCCACACGGCTCTCGGCGAAGTCATAGACCACCCCTTTGATCGGCTCGAAGGCGTCGGCGGCGTAGGCCCAGAGATAGGCCCGGTGGGTCTTCTTCTTGCCAGGGCTCAGCATTTCGAGCGGCGTTTCCTCAGCGTACAGCACCGCTCGACCATGGAGTTCTTCCTTCAGTGCGTCGACCAGCGGCTGGAGCTGCCCCCCACAGACGCCGACCCATTGGGCCGGCGTCGAGCGCGAGAGCGCCATCCCCGCCCGGGCAAAGATACCCTCCTGGCGATAGAGCGGAAGGTGATCGGCGTATTTGGCCACCAGCACCTGGGCAAGGAACCCCGGTCGGGAGACCTTTGTCGATCACCTGGGGGGAACTGGGGCCTGGTGGATCATCTCGCAACTGCGGCAGACCCACTTACCGCGCACATGGCGCTCGACGCTGAAGAGCCCCAGCGTGTAGTCGAGCTTCTCGCTGACGTCCTCGCTGATGCGCTGCATTTGGCAGCCGCTGGCGCAGGCTGTGGAATCCGGCTCATGGTGGATCTCGGTACGCGGCAACTCGGGTGGCAGCGGTGCGCGCTTGGGTTGGCACACAGGAGGCTTGGCCGGCGGCGTGCGCAGGCCATCCAGTTCGTGTTCGATGGCTGCCAGATCTGCCGCAAGGGTTTCCTCGAACAGCAACGCCTGGCCGGAGTCCAGTTGTTCGGTGCTGCGACCGAACTTCCAGCGCTTGAGTGCCGCCATCTCGTGGGTGAGTTGGTCGATCTTGGTCTGGCGCAGGTGAATCTCCCTGTCCTTGCCGGGGACTTGCCCCGTCAAGGATAGGGCCAGTTCGCGCAGTTGCTGCGCATCGAGCTGGGCAAGGGAGGCGGGATCAAGCATGAGCGCCAGCGTGCCGCAGGACAGGGTTTGCGCCTATTGACGCAATCCCGGATTGCAGGCCGTTCACACCAAGGAGATGACGCCGCCTTCGCCCAGGCGTTGCCACGGCAGCCCCAACATGAAACGGAAGAAGCGCGACGTGGTGAAGCCAGCGTTCTCGGCCGCGACGAGTTGCGAGGTGGCCCAAATCAGCACATCGGCGTCCCAGATGGTTGCCATCCCATGTTCGGGCATGGCGAAGACCTGCACCTCGACATCAGCGGCCCGGTAAAGGATCGGTTTCAGGCGTGGCCGCTTCGCCAGCGAGAAGAATGGCCGCTCCATCAAATCGCGCTGGTCGCGCGGCGCGGCGTCGCCGGTCACCACGATGAACGGGTCCAGGCGGGTGCGCTCACTGTCTTCGCTCGGCTGCGCGGGTCTGGGGTGGTCATCGCGCAGCATTTACAGTTCGTCCCGCTCTTCGGGCGTCAGCGGGCGGGCGACGAAGACCGTACCGGCATTCTTGTCGCTGGTGGATTTGCGGGTGCCGATAGCGCTCCACGCTTCCAGATCGCGAACGGCATAGAGGACGCGGCCGCCGACCTTGCGGTAGGTCGGGCCGGTGCCATAGGTGCGATGCTTCTCAAGGGTGCGAATGGACAGGCCGAGGAAGCGCGCGGCTTCGAGCGGGAGGCCAAGGCGGCTCGGCGGGAAGAGGAGGCCAGAAAAGCGAAACCCCCGGTCGAGGGGACAGGGGGCCAGAAATGAGGGGGCAAGTGGCTAGCAGGTCAGTCGTCGCTGTTTCTGGAAACCCCATTCAACCAATCGGTTGTCGGATAGTAGAGGTCATCAAAAGGATCCTCGTTAACCGTACCCACGGCTACATCGCCAGACTCGGCGTGCAGCATTGCATAAGACGCCACCCATGCAAGTCCGCCGGCGAATGCAGGCATGACCAGCGATCCACTGGGCATCGCGAAACTGACCGCCGCGAAAATGCCGAAGGTCGCCAGGCCACAGAGCGCGGGCCAGGCCTTCAGCAGGCGCTTGTGGGTGCGTGGTTTCATGATGTTTTTCCTGCGATCGATCGCCGTTTTCGTCAGGCGACACAATGCTGGACGGATTTCCTAGGTTCGATTGCCCCGTTGCTCGCCCCTGCGTTCGGCCACCTGCAGCTCGCTGCGCTCATCGATGAGCGCGCGCTCGCGCACGAAGGCGGCGCGGCGGCTGTCCTCGTCGCCGGACAGGCGCTGCAGCTCGGCCAGGGCCTGCTTGACCGGCTCGTGCGTGATGGTGCTCATGATGTTCTCCTCGTGCCAATGCTGGAAAAAGACGATCCAGTCGTCGAAGGCGCTGTTCGGCCCGGCCTGCCCGGCGCGCAGCTTCTCCGCCTTGGACAACTCTACCATGTGGAGTTGCAGGGCGTAGGTCAGCACCACGTCGTGCTCTTCCTCGTCGCGCATGGTGAAGTACCAGCGCGCCTTGGGGGCGTCGGACCACTGGAAGTTCAAGAGATGGATGCCGATCACCGGCATCAGTTCCGTGTAACCCTCTCCCTTCTTGAGCTGGTTCCCGAGGGCGCGGGCAAGATAGAAGAGCGCCCGGGCCGACCAGAATTCCTGGCCGCGCACCTGCATTTCCACCTCGAAGATCTGGCCGGACGGATCGCGCGCGAGCACGTCGAGCACGATGAACTTGCCGGCCAACTCGTCCGGCGTGATGCCGGGGTTGATCACTTCGACCACGTCGATCGGCGGGGCGTCGCCGCGCACCGCGTTGATGAGATCGGCAAGCAGGTGCGGCGTGCGCGCGAACAGCATCTTGAAGACGGCGTCGTTCTTGGGGTCGAGCAGCGTGCTCGAGGCGGATGGGGAAGAGGACATGGGCCGTGGCGAAGGTTACGGACACGGCATTTTATCCGGGAAACCGGGTGCCCGAGCGGGCAGGCGGTCCGGGTCGACCTGCGTCGGTGACAGGGCGTTGTGAACAAACAACATAACAACAGGGGAAGGCGGCATGGCCGATAAGTCGATACAACTGCGCATCGCGAACCGCGCGATCGCGATCTGGTGGCTCCTGGTCCTGATCGGACTCGTGACCTACCTGCTACCCGGTCTGTGGGCGACTGCGCTCGACCTGTCGGGGATGACCACGGCGGACTGGGCGTTGATACAACTGACCGGTGCCGGCGTCGGCGTGGTGGGGCTGCTGCGCGCGCTGCATCTGAAACTCTCCGCGCGCTACACCGTCACCCCGGATGCCGTCACCGTCAGGCAAGGGCTGTTTGCGCAGAAGATCGATCATGTCCAAAGCCGGCACATCCGTTCGATCAACGTCACCCGCACCCTGATCGGGCGAATCCTCGGCTACGGGGATATCGGATTCTCCAGCGCCGGCAGCAATCGCATCGAAGTGCTTTTCCGGGGCGTGGCCAACCCCCTCGGGCTCAAGGACCGTATCGCCGAGTCGCTGTCGGCCAACCTGGGCCGCAAAGGTCACCAGGATCGCAAGGGCGGCCATGAACGCTCATCATCCGGACAGGCATTCGGGCGGACAAAACATGGTGGCAAAGCGCGCCGGGGCGCCTGATCGGAATGGCGAACAATCCTTTTTTCTCCAACGGAATGGCGCTACCCGTCACGAGGAAGGAGGCGCGTCGCATCGCGGCGGGGCTTGCACTCGAGGTACTCGAATCGAATCTCGATCATGCCATGAAACGCTTCGTCGACGCGTTCGACATCGAGGACCAGGTCATGCTGATGGAAGCTGCCCGCGTCGTACGACTGGGGTTCCTCGAGCACTTCTTCGACGACCGCGACCACATGATGCACTCCGAGGATCCTCGCGACGGCACCCCGGATGATCCGCTCTTGCCGTATCTGCGGCAGATGAGTGCAATCGGTGAATCGGTTCAATCGAGCTGGCTGTCCAGGCGATTGAATCTAGGCTATAAGCGGGCATCGAAGCTCGTAGCCATCCTGGAGTCGGAGCGGGGAGGGTAGCGGCTGGTCAAGGCGCGGGCCGGCGTCGAATACGCTGCCTGAGACTGTTTGAGAGCCGGATCAATAGGTTCTCTTGCACAGCGATGATTATTTGTAGTAATGTAACTACAAATAATCAGGTGAGGCATCATGATGACGATCACAACGCTATCGAGCCGGGAATTCAATCAACATGCCAGTGATGCCAAGAAGGCTGCCAACAACGGGCCGGTGTTTATCACCGATCGAGGCCGGCCGGCGCACGTTCTGTTGAGCATCGAAGACTATCAGCGGATTACCGGTGGCCGTCAGAAGATTGCGGATTTGCTGGCGATGCCCGGTATCGAAGGCGTTGAGCTTGATATTCCGCAACTGTGCGATCTGGCTCGACCGGCAGATCTCTCCTGATGTTTGTCCTCGATACCAATGTGGTGTCCGAGCTACGCAAGGTTCGTCTCGGTAAAGCCGATGAACACCTTGCGAGGTGGGCTGACAGTGTGGCCGCCGCCGAGTTGTATCTGTCTGTGATCACGATCCAGGAGCTGGAGATCGGCGTGCTGCTCGCTGAACGGCGAGACCCGGCGCAGGGCGCAGTGTTTCGGACCTGGCTCGACAATCACGTCCTGCCGGCGTTTGCCGGTCGCATCTTGCCCGTCGATACTGCCGTTGCGCTGCGTAGCGCAAGACTCAACGTGCCGGACACTCGTCCCGTTCGAGACGGGCTGATTGCGGCTACGGCGCTTGTACACGGCATGACGGTTGCCACTCGGAACGTGGCTGATTTCAAGCCAACCGGCGTTCAGACTTTCAACCCCTGGCGCGTTTCCTGAAGCCACAGTCCTTCGACAGGTGGTGGCGCGTGTGCGGCTTCGTTCAACCAGAGCTTCAAGCCGACGGCCACACCCCCGCTTCGCTGCGGCACGGCCGCGGCTTGAGCTCGGCGTTATGTAAAGAGGCATCGCAGCCACATGCTGGAAAAGTACGATTCAACGGTTTACTTTGTGGAAGACATACACAACGCAGCCCAATGGTATGCAGATATCGTTGGCGCAGGGGTGAAATATGAAAACGAGATGTATGCCTATATCGAGACCGGTGACTTGAAAATCGGTTTTCACCCTGAAGGCAAAAAATCTTCCAGCGATACAGCCGGTCAAACTACATATTGGCGTGTCGGTTCACTGGGTGCTTCAATCGACGTTCTAACTGGCAAAGGGGCAAAGCTCTACAGAGGGCCAATCCAAACCTCGCTAGATGAGCACGCATGTATTCTGATGGCCTAATCAGCGCTAATGCATAACGCTGCTAACGAACTGGAAAGTCGGCGATCCTTGGCGAGGACATGCGGGCCGAGCTGATTTTTCGAACGTACGGTCTTGATGCTGAAACCAGTGGTCACCAGGTTTCTTACCACCTTCTGGCCGACCCACTCGCGCAGGCTGTTGCTGTTGCCCAGCCAGCCGTAGGTCTCTTCCTTGGCAGCGCTGTTGACCGTCATCGCAATGCGGTCTTTGGCGGATTTGGCAGCGAGAATGCCGGCCTCGTAGTCGGCGCGGAAGTTGGTGAATACCGCGTCCATCGATACTCGGTTGATGATCATTGCAGGGTCTCCGTTAGTCGGTGTGGCCGGATTCTTCGGTGGTGAAGCGAGCTTTGAGGGCGGCGAACTCCTGCGGCGTGCGTCCGCCCAGGGTGGCGACATGGCGCTTTTCGCTGGTGAGCGCGGCTGGCCGCGCCGCATCGGGGTTCCAGCCACGGGCGCGCAGCGCGTCGGTCTGCGTGCCGAGCGGCACCAGCGGCGGGCGGTCGAGCAAGGTGCTCAGGGCTGCCAAGTCGACCTTGCCGAGCTTACGGGCGGCCTCGACGTGATAGGCCAGCAGGCGGCCACCGTGCGTCGCGTCGTCGATCAAGGCGGCCAGGCGCGCATCGTCGATCTGCCGGCGCAGCGCGGCCAGTTCGGTGCGAGACTGTTCGGCTTCGGCCGTCTTTGCCCTGAGGGCGGCAAGCAGTTCGTTGGACGCGTGCATCAAGGCGGCCACGTCGGTTGACGATTCGTTCTTGTGTGGGTGCACAAGGGATAGCGCGGCCACTTCCTCCATGCCGTCCAAGGCGGGATTGTTGGTCAGCGCGGCGGAAATCAGCTTACCCACCACTCCGGTGGTTTGGTCGTATGCGATCACCGGCGAGAGGTAGCGGTATTCTCCGGACTGGATCATCTGGCGGGCCTTGTCGGTCCATTCACTCTGAACACTCTGAACCGCTGAACACCAGAACTGGCGCGGGATTCGCGCAAAAGTGCGCAGTCCTCGCGCGGTTTGTTCATTCTGCCGGCACCATCCCCGCAGACCTCAATCCCAAGCCCAGCAAGGGCTTTGGCGCAACACAATCCCTGCCAACCAGCGCAGAAATGAATCATCCCCACCACCACCATATTTGCGTGACTCTTCAGGCGCTTAAGTGTTCTTCTCAAAACAGCCATAATTTGTATTATGTGAACTACAGGTGGCTGTGCGCAAAAGTCCTGGACAAGTCAAGCTGGGCTGGTGAGCAAACCCCAGGCAGGGGTCGTCACAGAAAACGGAGAAAATCGTACGCTAAGCTTTCCCGTTGAGGCGTAGCGGCCGAAACTGCCCGTCTTCCACCTTCCGGCTCTGTCGCCACACGTAATCGCCGGTGAGGTTGATGTGCTGCCAGCCCAGCGGCGACAGGCACTGCAAC
>DEHW01000080.1:3171-15406 GCA_002352135.1 Lysobacterales bacterium UBA2790 | reverse complement strand
AGAGTGTGGCGGATGAATTCATCATCGAAGCGCAAACTGTTGTAGCCCACCGAGCAGGTGCCGGGTTCCGATAGCAGGCCATTCAGCTCAGCGCAGAAGTCCCTTTCACATAGTCCCTCTGTCAAGGCCATCTGCGGCGTGATGCCCGTGATCAGGCAGGCATCGGGATGCGGCAGCGAGTCGATGGCCGGCTTGCAGTAGACCATCACCGGTTCGCCGACCGGGTTCAGTTCGGCGTCCGTGCGCAGGCCGGCGAACTGGACCGGACGGTCACGTCGAGGGTCGGCTCCCGAGGTTTCGTAGTCATGCCAGAACAGCGTCGTCGTCGGCATCGTGCGGGTTCGGGGAGGGCAATCCGGACGATGCTACACCGGCACCCGCACCGGCACGGCTTGGCTCGGCAGCGCGTGGCCGCAATAATCGGGGCGCCGATATCCACGGAGATCCCCATGCCGGCAGCGCCCGCGCCGCTCGTCCATGAAGACAACCTGATCTGGATCGACCTCGAGATGACCGGGCTCGACACCGACACCGATTCGATCATCGAGATCGCCACCTTGGTGACTGACAGTCAGTTGAATGTGCTGGCGGAAGGGCCCGTAATTGCCGTTCACCATTCTCTGGACGACTTGCAAGCCATGGACGACTGGAATCGCAACCAGCATCGCGGGTCCGGCCTGTGGCAGCGAGTGCTGGAGTCGAACATATCGATGCAGGAAGCGGAGACCCGAACGCTGGAGTTCCTGTCTCTGTGGGTCCATGCCGGCAAGTCGCCCATGTGCGGCAACAGCATCTGCCAGGATCGCCGCTTTCTTGCACGCCAGATGCCTGCGCTGGAGCGCTATTTCCACTACCGGAATCTCGATGTCTCCACCGTCAAGGAGCTGGCTCGCCGCTGGGCACCGACCGTGGCGGCTGGCTTGAAGAAGAGCTCTGCGCACACAGCGCTGGCAGACATTCGCGAGTCGGTGCAGGAGCTCGCCTATTACCGTGGCTTCATGGGCGAATTGGGCGGCTTGCCCGCCGAGTTGCCCGGATCAAAGGATTGAATGCATGTCCCTGTTGCAACTGATTGACCTTGGTCACAGTGTTGGCGGCCCCGCCTTGTTGTCGAAGGTCAATCTGTCCATCGAGTCCGGTGAACGGATTTGTATCGTCGGACGCAATGGGGCAGGCAAGTCGACGCTGTTGCGGATCATCGCTGGCGAACTCAGTCCCGATGAGGGCGAGCGACGCACGGCAAGTGGCGTGCGTGTGGCCCGACTGGCGCAGGAAGTGCCGCACGCCATGACGGGTTCGGTGTTTGCGGTCGTCAGTCAGGGGCTGGGTGAACTCGGCGCGGTGCTGGCGGCCTACCACGAACTGCTGCATCACCTTGATCAAGCGGGTGCCACCGAGCGGCTCGGTGAACTGCAGAGTCAAATCGACAGCTCGCAGGGCTGGGATGCCGACCGTCGCGTCGAAAACGTATTGAGTCGCCTTGGGCTGGATGGCGAAGCGGATTTCGCGGCGCTGTCGGGTGGCATGAAACGTCGTGTCCTGCTGGCGCAGGCACTTGCCAGTGCGCCGGACATCCTGTTGCTGGACGAACCGACCAACCACCTCGACATCGCCAGCATTCAATGGCTTGAAGATGCCTTGCGCAACCTGGCTCCGGCCTTGGTGTTTGTCACCCATGATCGCCGCTTCCTGCGGGCTTTGGCGACGCGGATCGTCGAGATTGATCGTGGTCAGGTGACCTCCTGGCCGGGCGACTACGACAACTACCTGCGCCGCCGCGAAGAGCGTTTGCACGCCGAAGCGCAGGCCGCCGCGCACTTCGACCGCAAACTGGCCGAAGAGGAAGTGTGGATTCGCCAAGGCATCAAAGCGCGCCGCACGCGCAACGAAGGTCGCGTGCGAGCTTTGCAGGCGATGCGCCGTGAGCGCGCCGAACGCCGCGAGCAGCAAGGGCAGGTGAAACTGGCCGTGGCCGTGGCGGCACCGTCGGGAAAGCGGGTGTTCGACGCAAAGCATCTGCGCTGCGAACTGGGCGGCCGCGTATTGATCGAGGATTTCAGCGCCGCCGTGCAGCGCGGTGATCGGGTGGGCCTGATCGGTCCCAACGGCGCTGGAAAAACCACCCTGATTCGCCTGTTGTTGGGAGATCTGGCACCGACGTCGGGTGAGCTGAACGCGGGAACACAGTTGCAAGTCGCCTATTTCGATCAGCATCGGGCGACCCTGCGCGAAGACTGGAACGCCCTGGACAATGTGGCCGAAGGCCGCGAGTTCATCGAAGTCGAGGGTCGACGCAAACACGCCTTGGGCTATCTGCAGGATTTCCTGTTCACACCAGAGCGTGCGAGGGCTCCGATCACCGCGTTGTCGGGTGGCGAGCGCAATCGCCTGCTGCTGGCCAAGCTGTTCGCGCAGCCTTCCAATCTGCTGGTGATGGATGAGCCCACCAACGATCTGGATGTGGAAACCCTGGAACTGCTGGAAGAACGCCTCGCCGAGTACACCGGCACCTTGCTGCTGGTCTCGCATGATCGCGAGTTTCTCGACAACGTCGTGACCTCGTGCTGGGTGTTCGAAGGCGACGGCGTGGTGCGCGAATACGTCGGTGGCTATGCCGACTGGCTACGCCAGCGTGACGAACCGAGCGCAACGCGAACCCTCGAGACGCCAGCGGCCGCCAGCAAACCGACGTCGGTCAGCAACCTGCCCACCGCCAAGCGCAAGCTGAGCTACAAGGACCAGCGCGAACTGGAACAACTGCCATCGCGCATTGATGAACTGGAAGCGGCCGTCGCCGCATTGAGCGAACAGCTGGCCGACCCGGCAATCCACGCGGCGGGCGGTGCCGCCCTGATGGCGCTGACCGCCGAGTTGACGCAGACCCAATCCACACTCGACGCCGCTTACGCGCGTTGGGCCGAGTTGGACAGTTGAGAGCACCCTGATGCGAATTGGAACCGGCTTTGATGTCCATGCCTTCGGCGAAGGCGATTCCGTGATTCTTGGCGGCGTGAGGATTCCGCATATGCGTGGCCTGATCGCGCATTCGGATGGCGACGTGTTGATTCATGCCTTGTGCGACGCTCTGCTTGGCGCCTTGGCCTTGGGCGACATCGGCAAGCATTTTCCGCCCGGCGATCCACGTTGGAAGGGCGTCGACAGTCGGGAGCTGCTGCGCGCCGTCGTGGCGATGCTGTGCGAACGCGGCTGGCGAGTGGTGAATGTGGACAGTGTGGTGATGTGCGAGCGCCCGAAATTGTTGCCGCACATCGAGGCGATGCGTGCCTGCCTTGCCGCAGATATGGCGGTGTCGGCCGATGTGGTCAGCGTCAAGGCCACCACCACCGAGAAGCTCGGGTTTACCGGTCGTGAGGAAGGCATCGCCGCCCAGGCCGTGGTGTTGCTGGAACGCATCGGGTCTGCGGCATGAGCGACGACCGTTTGCCACGTGGCTTGGGTGAGTCCGTCCTGCAAGCGCGCATGCGGGCGCAGTGGGAAGACTTCCGGGTGATGGAGGATCTGGGCTTCGAACCCTCCGGCAGCGGTGAGCATCTCCTGCTGCGGATCGAGAAGCGCGGTGCCAATACCGCCTGGGTGGCCGAGCAATTGGCGCGTTGGGCGGGCATCGCACCGATGGGTGTGAGCTATGCCGGATTGAAAGATCGCCACGCCGTCACCGAACAGACCTTCAGCGTCCACCTCGCCAAGCGCGTCGCACCGGAGCCGCTGCCCGAACACGAGAGCTTTCGTGTGCTTGATCAGGCATGGCATGCACGCAAACTGCCGCGCGGCGCCCTGGCCGGCAATCACTTCGTCCTGCGCCTGCGTGAGGTGCGCGGTGAACGCGCTTCTGTGGAAGATCGTCTGACGCAGATCGCCTCGCGCGGCGTGCCGAATTATTTCGGTGAGCAGCGATTCGGCCACGACGGCGGCAACGTCGCCTCGGCCAAGGCCATGTTTGCAGGCAAACGCGTGGATCGCGCCAAACGCGGATTCCTGATATCCGCGGCCAGGTCGAGTCTGTTCAACAGTGTCCTCGCCGAGCGCGTTGTGCAAGGCACATGGGACCGCGCTCTGGACGGCGAAGTGTTCATGCTGGACGGTAGCCACAGCGTGTTCGGACCCGAGCCGCTGGACGAACGTCTGCACCAGCGTCTGATGGACATGGACATTCATCCCACCGGTCCAATGTGGGGGCGTGGTGAACTGCGCCCACAAGCCGATGTGCAGACACTGGAGAACCGCGTACTCGCGGATCAGGACGAGCTCAAGCGCGGCCTGGAAGCCGAGGGACTGCGTCAGGAACGCCGCGCCCTTCGTCTGCCAGTGCGGCAATTGCAATGGCAATGGCTGAGCGACTCACCCGATCCCGCCTCGCCCGACCTGGAACTACGCTTCTTCCTGCCCGCAGGAGCCTACGCGACGGTGGTTTTGCATGCCTTGGGTGAGGTCTCGGAAGGCTGAGTGTGCAGACCTGATCGGACCGCGAAGGCTCACAATTTCAGCAACGGGGCCGCTTGCAATTCGGCGTCGCGGCTGTCTTTTCGACAACGTGCTTCGCAAACGCCTAGGGGACGCGACGTGATGGATAGTCCATGACCGCCTTTGTCGCGCTATGGGTGTACAGGTCCCGGCGCATGCAGCAGGATGCCCGCTCGGCACGATCCCGTTTACTCGTTCAGGCAATCAAAGCAGTCTCATGCGAACCACGCCGCCTCTGCACACTGGTCACTTTGTTCTCACTATTCGCTGTGCGGATGCCGTTGGTATCGTTGCTGGCGTAGCGTCGGCCCTGGCCTCTGCCGGTGCTTTCATCATCGAGTCCTCGCATTTCGGCGATCCCGACACGGGGTTGTTTTTCATGCGTACGGAGTTTCGCCCGACGGAGGCGCGGTTTCGGACCGCAGAGGACTTCCAGATCGTGCTGAAACCGGTCGCGCAGCGCTTCGACATGCAATTAGCACTGCACCCGGCCCAGTCGCCGATGAAGGTGGTCCTGGCGGTGTCGCGGCATGGTCATTGTCTGAATCACCTGCTCAATCGTTGGCACTCGGGAGAGTTGCCTGTCGATGTCGTCGGTGTTGTGTCGAATCACGATGACATGCGCAGGATGGTCGACTGGTACGGTATTCCGTATCACCACTTGCCGATGGGCACCGACAAGGCGGCGCAAGAGGCGGCTTTCCTGCAGGTTGTCGAGGCGGCGGGTGCGGAACTGGTCGTGCTGGCGCGCTACATGCAGGTGCTGTCCGACGCCATGTGCGAGGCGCTGTCAGGGCGCTGCATCAACATCCATCATTCCTTCCTGCCGAGTTTCAAAGGGGCAAGGCCTTATCACCAGGCACATGCGCGTGGTGTCAAGTTGGTCGGTGCGACAGCGCACTACGTCACCCGTGACCTGGATGAAGGCCCGATCATCGAGCAGGACAGCGTGCGTGTTGGGCACGGTATGGATGCCAATGCGTTGGTACGTATCGGCAAGGACGTTGAAAACGTCGTGTTGGCGCGTGCCGTGCACTGGCATGCCGAACGCCGCGTGCTGCTAAACGGCCTGCGCACAGTGGTGTTCCGTCAGGGCGGGGCGTAACAGCGCGCTTGATCTGCGGACAATTGAACGTCCAGGCAAACGAAAGCGCCGCCGTTGCAGAGAACGGCGGCGCTGCTGTTCGTGCGGATCACTTCATCCGGTAGGTGATTCGCCCTTTGGTCAGGTCGTAAGGCGTCATTTCAACCTTGACCTTGTCGCCGGTAAGGATGCGGATGTAGTTCTTGCGCATGCGACCGGAGATGTGGGCGGTGACCACGTGACCGTTTTCAAGCTTTACGCGGAAAACGGTGTTGGGCAGGGTTTCAAGCACCGTGCCTTCCATTTCAATGGAATCGTCTTTGGACATTCGAACTCGGAGAGTGTGGGACCACTGGGTAAGTCCGCGATTATGCCACGCCGGACGACAAACCGACAGTCAGCCAAGATGAACCGAGCACTCGTGCAGGTGACGAAGTTCCGTCAACGGCCAACGGCGACCCCACTGACCGTGTAGCGTATCGCCAGAGCACAGCGCGCGAAGCTGCTCGATGAAGGTCGCGCGGGGGACGGTCCGAAATCCCAATGTGGCGAGGTGTTCGGATTCGACCTGCCCATCCAGCAGCGGACAACCCCAGGCATGCAGCACAGCGCAGAGTGCGGCGATGGCCGTTTTCGATCCGCCCGTTTCGGCGCTGAACATCGATTCACCAAAGAACATTCGGCCGATGGCAACCCCGTAGATGCCACCGATCAGGCGATCGCCCTCCCAGATCTCCACTGAATGGGCGTAACCAGCGCGATGCAAGTCGACATAGGCGCGACGCATCGGGGCGCTGATCCAGGTGCCTTGCTGTCCGTCACGAGGTGCGCTGGCACATGCTCGAATGACTGACTCGAAGGCGCGATCTGCACTGATCGTCCAGTCCTGTTGTCGCCAGAGTTTGCGCAGACTCCGACTGACGTGCAGGGACGCTGTCGGCAGCACCATGCGCGGGTCGGGCGACCACCACAAGGGCGGCTGTTCCTCGGAAAACCAGGGAAAAATCCCTTGCCGATAGGCATTCAGGAGTCGGGCTGTACTGAGGTCGCCTCCCCAGCACAGCAATCCATTGGGATCGTGCAACGCGCGATCCAAAGTCGGAAAGGGCGAGTCGGGATGTGTGCCCAACTGTGGCAGATGCCAGCTCAAGTTCTGTCACCGGGAGGGTGTCGAAGCCAAGCGTGGCTCATCCGGCGTTTTCGAGAAAGCGCTCCGCATCGAGGGCGGCCATGCAGCCGAACCCAGCCGAGGTAATGGCCTGACGGTAGACCTGGTCGGCCACGTCGCCTGCTGCGAACACACCGGGGATCGATGTGGCAGTGGCATTGCCTTCGATGCCGGACTTGATCACCAGATAGCCGTTGCGGGTTTCCAGTTGCCCGTTGAACAGTTCGGTATTCGGTGCGTGACCGATCGCGATGAACACGCCGTGCAGGCTGATTTCGCGGCTGCTGGCGTCGTCGACCGACTTGATGCGCAGACCGGTGACACCGGAGTCGTCGCCCAACACTTCATCGACGGCATGATTCCAGATGATTTCCACCTTGCCTGCTGCGGCTTTGGCAAACAGCTTGTCCTGCAGGATTTTCTCGCTGCGGAAACGGTCGCGGCGGTGTACGACGTAGACCTTGCGGCAGATGTTGGAGAGATACAAGGCTTCCTCCACTGCGGAGTTGCCGCCACCAATGACGGCGACATCCTGGTCGCGGTAGAAGAAACCATCGCAGGTCGCACAGGCTGAAACGCCCCGACCCTTGAAGGCTTCTTCCGAAGGCAGGCCGAGGTACTTGGCGGTCGCGCCGGTCGCGATGATCAGCGCATCGGCGGTGTAGGTGCCGCTGTCACCAACCAGCGTGAAGGGACGCTTGGAGAGATCGGTCGAATTGATGTGGTCGAAGACAATTTCGGTATCGAAGCGCTCCGCATGCGCCTGCATGCGCGACATCAGATCCGGTCCCATCAGCCCATGCACATCGCCCGGCCAGTTGTCGACTTCGGTGGTGGTCATCAACTGACCGCCCTGCTGCATGCCTGTGATCAACAAAGGCTTGAGGTTGGCACGCGCGGCGTAGACCGCAGCGGTGTAACCAGCGGGGCCAGAGCCCAGAATCAGCAAGCGGGAATGGCGGGTGTTGTCATCGGACATGGGTATACTCTCCGCCGCGTGTCTTGCGGCCTGGAAATGGTGAAGTCGCGGTCGCCGAACTGCCTCCAGCGAATCCGCGTCAAGTGCTGACAATTCTGCCGACTTGGCGCAGCGCATTACAGCACATACGCTTCTCGCAGCACCCCTCAGATGGGGGTGAGATGCGCCTCTTCAACCCGAATCGAGGAACTCAACACGGTGTCACGACCGAGGGAAGATTTGCGAAGACCCGTCATCGCGCAGTCGCGGACCCTGATGTGGCGGGAGACCGTCATCCTGCTCCTGGCGCCCTTGATCCTGTTGCTTGCGGCATGCCTGTGGACTTACGACGGCAGTGATCCGGGCTGGTCGCGCGTCGGCAGCGTGACCGGAGAAATTCGCAACTTTGGTGGATTGACCGGTGCCTATGTGGCGGATGTGCTGTTTGCCATTTTCGGAGTGACCGCCTATGCGACACCGCTACTGCTGGGCGTATTGGCTTGGACCGCGCTTCGCCGCGGAAGGGTCGAGGAGGCGGACACCGCGTTGACACCTGCATTGCGACTGCTGGGAGCGGTGCTGCTTTTGCTTGCGAGCGCGGCGCTGATCGCCATGCACCGTACGGCCTGGGGGTCCGATCTTCCGATGCATTCGGGCGGTCTACTTGGCAGCTTGATCGGCAATGCGCTGTCGCGATTGTTTGGTGGCATGGGCGGCAGTCTCTTGCTGGTGGCGACGGTCGCCGTTTCCATTACGCTGGCCACCGGATTGTCCTGGCTCGCGCTGATGGATCATCTCGGCAGGGCAGTACTCTGGGCATTTGAGCGCCTGCAAACGCGGGCACAGCACAGTTCCGAGCGCCGAGCCGTTCGAGAAGCGATTGCCGAGCGGCAGGAAATGCGACGCGAAGAAAAGGCCAAGCGGGCCAAGCGTGATCCGCTGAAAATTGAACCGCAACTACCCCCGCCCGAACGCAGTGAGCGTGCGCAACGCGAGCAGCAGATTCCGCTGTTTTCTGCTGGCGTGGCAAAGGACGGCGCCTTGCCGCCGCTGGCCTTGCTTGATGATCCCAAGCCGCAACCGAAAGGGTATTCCGAAGAAGCCCTGGAAACGCTGTCGCGTCAGATCGAGTTCAAGCTCAAGGATTTTCGCATTGATGCACAGGTGGTCGGCGTCTTTCCTGGTCCGGTGATCACTCGATTTGAAATGGAACCTGCCCCCGGTGTGAAGGGCAGTCAGGTCAACTCGCTGGACAAAGACATTGCGCGCGGATTGTCGGTGAAGTCGGTGCGCGTGGTCGACGTCATCCCCGGTAAATCGGTGATCGGGCTGGAGATCCCGAACGCGAACCGGGAGATCATCTATCTGTCGGAGATCCTGCGCTCCAAGGAGTACGACAAGCTGCATTCGCCGCTGGCGCTGGCGCTGGGTAAGGACATTGGCGGCAGACCGTCGGTGGTCGACCTCGCACGCATGCCACACCTGTTGGTGGCGGGGACGACCGGTTCTGGTAAGTCGGTTGCCTTGAATGCGATGGTGTTGAGCCTGCTCTACAAGGCCAGCGCGAAAGATGTGCGCATGCTTATGATCGACCCGAAGATGCTGGAGTTGTCGGTCTACGAGGGCATTCCGCACCTGCTGGCACCGGTGGTCACCGACATGAAGGAGGCTGCCAATGGCCTACGTTGGTGCGTGGCAGAGATGGAGCGCCGTTACCGCTTGATGGCGGCTGTGGGCGTGCGCAACTTGGCGGGCTTCAATAAGAAAGTGAAAGACGCCAGCGACGCCGGGCAGCCGATGATGGATCCGGTGTTCAAGCCGAACCCCGAGTTGGGTGAAGTGCCTCGCGAGTTGGGGGCATTGCCTTATCTGGTGGTGATCATCGATGAGTTTGCCGACATGATGATGATTGTCGGTAAGAAGGTGGAGGAGCTGATCGCACGCCTTGCGCAGAAAGCCCGTGCCGCAGGCATCCATCTGATTCTGGCCACCCAGCGGCCATCGGTCGATGTGATCACCGGTCTCATCAAAGCCAATATCCCGACCCGTATCGCGTTTCAGGTCAGTTCGAAGATCGATTCCCGCACCATCCTGGATCAGAGTGGCGCAGAAACCCTGCTGGGACACGGTGACATGCTCTACCTGCCGCCGGGAACCGCGATGCCGGAGCGCGTGCATGGGGCATTCGTCAGTGATGACGAAGTGCATCGCGTGGTCGAGTACCTGCGACAGTCGAGCGGTGGTCCGGACTACCTTGAAGGCGTTCTGGAAGAAGTCCACAGCATGGGCGATGGCGTCGTGGTCGGGCCGACCGGGTTGCCTGAGAGCCTTTCCAGTGTTGATCCGGAGCAGGATGCCTTGTACGACCAAGCCGTACAGATCGTCATTGAAACCCGCCGCGCTTCGATTTCTGGTGTGCAGCGTCGCCTGAAGATCGGCTACAACCGCGCCGCGCGTCTGGTCGAGGCAATGGAAGCGGCCGGTATCGTCAGCGCGCCCGAGCACAACGGTGACCGCACGGTGCTGGTGCCGTCGCGCGACTGAACTATCGGCAACCTGCAGGGGTTTCCTGCGAAACATCCAGCGGCGCGCATGCTCCAATGCGCGCCTCTTTCACGGGATTCAATCCATGTCCATTCCGCCTGTCCTTTTCCGCCGTGTGTGCTTGAGTTTGCTGTGTTTGATTTCGGTGGGTCCCGCGATGGCGGCGGATGATGGTGAATCGGTGATTGCCCGCTTCACTGCAGGGCTGACCGGGGTCGATGGACACTTTGAGCAACGCGTCTGGGATGCCGATGGGCAACTCAAGGAGTCCTCGTCGGGCCGCGTCGCGTTGGCGGTGCCACGGCAGTTTCGCTGGGAATATCAAGCCCCGTTTCCGCAGTTGATCGTCGCCGATGGCGACCACGTATTCATCCATGATCCTGACCTTGAACAGGTGACGGTGCGCAAGCAACTTGGCGAGGAGCAGCAAAGTCCGCTGTTGGCGGTGGTCGATCCCGAAGAGCGGGCGCGCCAGTTCGATGTCCGCAGCGCGGGGCAACGCGATGGCTTGGAATGGGTTGAATTGCAGGCAAAACGTGATGACGCACAGCTCGACCGTGCGCTGTTGGGGTTTGCTGGGGAACAGTTGGCGCGCATGGAATTGCAGGATTCACTGGGTCAGAAGACCGAGGTGAACTTCAGCGATTGGCAGCGCAATCCCGACTTTGCTCCCGATACCTTCCACTTTGCCATTCCAGCGGATGCCGATGTGGTTGGCGACTATGACCCGAAGGCGGAAGTGATTCCGCTTGGTGAGTGAATCAGGCAGACGCAGTGGAGTCGACGACGCTGTCGCCGCTCAGAAAGCGTCGCAAGGCGGGGTCGAAGCGGTCGAAATCAACCAGAAAGGCGTCGTGACCCTGTGGCGACGGAAATGCGAGGAAAGCGACCTGATTGCCGCCCAACGCTAATCCTTCGGCAATCTGTTCCTGTTGCTCAATGGGGAACAGGATGTCGGTACTGATGCCGATCACCAGCGATTGCGTGCCATGAATGCGCGCCAGCCCACGCTCGACCGAACCATCGCCATATTCGGCGGTGTCGAACCAGTCCATTGAGCGCGACAGGTAGAGATAGCAATTGGGATCAAAGGCGCGCACGAAGCGTTTGGCGTGGCCTTCGAGATAGGACTCGACCTGGAACTCCAGACCAAACGGCTCGTCCTCGCGCAGTTCGTTGTCCATGCGTACGCGACCGAATCGCCCATGCCATTCCAGCGCCGACCGGTAGGTCAGGACGCCCAGCTTGCGCGCGATGCGCATGCCGGATTCGGGATAGCTGGCATCACTGTATTGGCCTTCGTTCCAAAGCGGATCGAGGCGGATCGCTTCACGCTGCAGCGAGCGCACGGCAATTGAAAATGGCAGCGCGTGCGCCGCACCACAGATATTGATGTGACGACGCGCCGCACCCGGAAACTGCAGCAGGTAGGCGAGTGCCGTCATGCCACCCATCGAGCAGCCAATCAAGGTGTCCAGTTGGCGGATGCCCAGGCCATGCACCAGCGCATGCGCGGCGCGAGCGCCGTCCTCGATCGACAACTCGGGAAAGCTCAGGCAGTAAGCTGCGCCAGTTTCCGGATTGACTGAGGCGGGTCCAGCAGAGCCACGACAACTGCCCAGCGAATTGACGCAGATGACGAACCAGCGACGGGTATCGATGGCTTTGCCCGGACCGAGCATCGCTTCCCACCAGCCCGGTTCGGGGTTGTCGGCATGACTGGCCGCATGGGCGCTGGGCGAAAGACCCGTGACAATGAGCACGGCATTGTCGCGCGCGGCATTCAACTCTCCCCAGGTTTCGAAGGCGAGCCGGGCGGCATTCAGGCAACCGCCACGCTTCATGAGGAAGGGTGAAGGCAGATCGAACCAACGCGTCCCCGGCGGTACAAACTCGCCCATCACTCGACCACGCGATTGATCTGCAACTCCAGTTCGCTGCCTTGCTGGGTGAGCGCGAATGCGGGGCTGAGTACTTCCAGATCGCCGGGCTGCGGAAT
>DEHW01000080.1:0-2974 GCA_002352135.1 Lysobacterales bacterium UBA2790 | reverse complement strand
CCAGCAGCGTCTCCCAGCGCGCCGCGGCATCGGCGGGACGTCCAGCCTGCATGTCAGCGATACCCAGCAGCCAATGTGCGCGCTGGTGCGCCGGCTGCAAGTCGATGGCTCGGTGCAGCAAGGTGAGCGCTGTCTCGGGGAATACACGTTGCGGTGCGTTCAACGCCTGCGCCTCGGCCAGGTCCACCAGCACATCGGGGTGATCCGGTGCCAGTCGCTGCGCCTCGTTGAAGGCACGCAAGGCATCCGTGAAGCGCTCTTCGCTGCGGTAGCTTCGACCCAGCAGCATCCAGCCTTCCAGGTCTTCCGGGTTCTGCGCCAGACGCGCTTCCAACGCGCTCATGGCCTCGGCCATGCTCATCTGCGGCTGCCCGTTCGCATCAGGGCTGGCAACCTGCGATGCCGCATCCAATGCACCGGGTGAACCGAAGTGTTGATAGCCAAGCAATGCGCCTGACGACAGAACAAGTAGCAGACCTGCGCCCAGCCATAGCGGTGCGCGCGGTGACGCTGTTGCCGCAGGCAACTCGGCACTACGCGCGGTGAATTCGGTCTCGCTGAGCACGCCTGCATGGCGCGCATCGCGCAGGGCGCGTCGCTGAATCGCAGCCGGGTCGCTTAGGTCGGGCTTGAACAAGGGCACCAGCGGGAACAACGAGGCAAGCGCGATCAGCAGTGTGGCAAGAATCCAGAACATGCTTACCACTCCTCGTCATTCGATGGCGTCGGTGTCTGATCTGGCCCGGCGGCACGTCGGCGCACGATCATAATCACCACGATCACACCCGCCAGCAGAATCGCCAGTGGACCGAACCAGAGCAGCCAGGTCTTGCTCTGCAAGGGCGGGTCGTACAGCACGAAATCGGTGTAGCGCTCGGTCAGAAAGGCCTTGATTTCAGCGTCAGTCTTGCCTTCCTGCATCAGCGCGAAGACTTCCTTGCGCAAATCGCCGGCGATCATGGCGTTGGAGTCGGCCAGCGACTGGTTCTGACACATCACGCAGCGCAGCTCGGAGGTCAGCGCGCGGAAGCGATCCTCTTCAGCGGCGTCCTTGAAGGGCAGGGGATCAATCGCGAAGGCCTGGCTGGCTGTAAGCAACCACCCCAGCAACGCGGTCAACCAATAGGTGCTTCTCATGGCTGCGCTCCTTGCAGAAGGGGCAGCAGTTCCTGCTCGATCACCTCGGCAGTGACCGGACCGACATGCTTGTGCAAGACCTTGCCGTCGGCACCAATCAGGAAACTCTCCGGCGCGCCGTAGACACCGAGGTCGATCCCGGCACGACCATCGGCATCGACGAGGATCTGCGCATAGGGATCGCCAAACTGCTGCAGCCAGCGTAGCGCGTCCTCGCGCTGATCCTTGTAGTTGAAGCCGATCACCTTTAGGCGCCCACTGCGCGCCAGCTCGCTGATGACCGGGTGCTCGACTCGACACGAGGGGCACCAACTGGCGAATACATTCAACAGATAGGGCTGGCCCAACAAGTCGGACTTGCGAACCAATTGATCGGGCTGATGCAGCGCGGGCAGGGCAAACTCAGGCGCAGGCTTGCCGATCAGGGGTGAGGGAATGGCGTTGGGATCGCGCTCCTGACTCAGCCGAATCCCCGCATACAACAACGCGGATAGAGCAACGAAGGCGAAGAAGGGCAGCAGACGACGGATCACGCGATGGCCTCCACAGCGGCATTCGATATGGCGGATGTCGCCTGGCGCGTGTCGTGGCGGCGGAATCGCCGATCCATCGCAGCAATGAATCCACCCGCCATCATCATCAGCGCACCCAGCCAGATCCAGCGGATGAAGGGTTTGACATAGACCCGAACCGCCCAGCTGTCGCCCCCATCCAATGGTTCGCCCAGCGCCACGTAGAGATCACGGAACAGGCCGGGATCAATGGCCGCTTCGGTCATGATCTGCCCTCCGCTGGCATAGGCACGCTTTTCCGGATGCATGCTGGCAATCTTGCGCTCACCGACATAGACACTGATCGAGCCACGATCCGCACTGTAGTTGGGGCCATCCTGATGGGCGACACCTTCGAATTCGAAGCGATAGCCACGAAACTCGGCACTCTCACCGGCGCGCAGGGCAAGGTCGCGTTCGACGCTGGTGCTTTCAACGATCATCACACCCGCCACGAAAACCCCCATGCCGAGATGTGCCAGCACCATGCCCAGCATTTCGGCCGTAAATCGGCGACCCGAAGGAGCCTCGCGGAAGCGTTTCCAGACAAACTGGAGGGTGCCAACGATCAACCAGGTCGCCCCCGCAACACCGGCAAAGGTTTTCCAGTGCGAGGCATCGGCTCCGAGCCAAGCGAAAAGGCACAATACGGCGGTCGTGCTCAGGGCGACGCGTAGCAGTGGTACAAATCGACCCCATTGCTCGCTGGCCCAGCGCGTGAAGGGTCCGAACGGCATGAGCAGGACAACCGGTGCCATCAGCAGGATGAACAGCGCGCTGAAATAAGGCGGTCCGACCGACATCTTGCCCAGATCAAGCGCGTCGGCCAGCAATGGATAGAGCGTGCCGATCAGGACCATCACGGCGGCGACGCTGAACAGCAGGTTGTTCAGCAACAGCAAGGTATCGCGCGACAGCGGCGCGAACGACTTGCCCGCTGCAACCGTATTGGCGCGAAGTCCGAACAGTAGCAAGGAGCCACCAACCACCACCGCCAGAAAACCCAGAATGAACACGCCGCGCTCCGGGTCAGCCGCAAAGGCATGCACCGAGGTTAAGACGCCAGAGCGGATTAAAAACGTCCCAAGTAGAGACAGCGAAAAAGCAGCGATAGCCAGTAGCAGTGTCCAATTGCGAAAACTGCCGCGTTTTTCAGTGACTGCCTGCGAGTGGATCAACGCGGTGCCCACCAGCCAAGGCATAAACGCTGCGTTCTCTGCGGGATCCCAGAACCACCAGCCACCCCAACCCAGCTCGTAGTAAGCCCACCAACTGCCCAGCGCGAT